>PLHP01000202.1 GCA_003138955.1 Acidobacteriaceae bacterium
CACCAGGCTGCGCCGGTTAATCTGTACGGCTCCCAGCCGATCCCGACACTGCTCGGCAACGACAGTGGTGTGGCCGGCGATTATGCCAACGATCACCCAGTGGGACCGCTTGCGAACCTAGGCAAAGTTGCCTCCGCCGCACTCAACGCCACGACCGGTGGTCTGACTGTGACCGTCGCTGCCAACGTAGCGACCTTCACCATCGCCCGTGGCTCACAGTATGCCCAGTTCGTTTCGAATTACGGCATCCCGGCGGTCGCCTCGATGGCCATCACGTCTGGCGATACGCTAGGTGGAGACCTGTATGTCGTTTGCACCACCTGCCACAACCAGCATGTCATGAACGTCTACTCGTCCAAAGTACCCCTTGATTCCTCACCCGGCGGCTACTCCACGATCGCCGGGTTGAGCACGGGGCAATTCCAGTCGATCTTCTTCGTGAACGGCCCGTACAACCCGGGAGCTCCCTTTGACCCGACGCACGTTCCGTCCACCATGCGGTTCTGCCAACAGTGCCACTTCAGTCTGTCTAGCGAATACTACGGTGCCGTCACTGTAGGAACTGCGTTCTAGGCGTGTCGTTTTTCGGGGAGGTGTGGCTGCCAGTGTTCAGTCGTCATTGCAGGGGGGACTCTCGTACCAGAATGGTAGCCACATCGTCCTGATATGCCACACGGAATTGGTCACGCAAAGCGGGGAGCGTGGTCAGCGCTTTCAGCATGCCAGAATTTCGCTCAAGTAGGATGGTGCGGGCATGGGTGAAACTTGGGTCCGTTTCGAGACGCTGAGTACCGCCGGTCACTTTGAAATATCTCTCATTAATTTCTTCGCCGTACAGACTCAAACGGCTGTCAATTGAGACCGGATATTCCGGCAGATACCAAATCAGGAAACCACCCCAGTAATAGGTGTTGAACAGAGGGCCGGGAAGCTGATTCGTCCGGATGAAATTGCAGGCTTTTACGGGGTACGCTCGACTAGCCTGATTCATCAGTGCCGTGCTGCCGGGGAGGCGGACGATAGCCGCCAGAGACAGCACCAGAACCAGGACCGCAAGCAGTGGCTTCTCCCATTTCCATGGCTGGCTGCCGTTGTGGGGTTCCGGTTCGCGACGCCAATCCGCCACCGCGTCGGCGATTATTGCAATTGCCGGTAAGACTACGCACCACACATCTCGTTGGACTCGGAATGCAAGCACCAGGAAGATGCCCATTGCGCCAAGTTTGAACAGATCCCGCGAGCGTTGGCGCCCAAGCGCAAAAAATGCCGCCATGACCAGCAGCATCAATACGAACTGCTGCGGCCGCCGGAAATCCATGGCCTGCATCTCCTGGAAATCCACGAAGAGCACTTTGCTGTAGGTAGTCTGGAACGTGCTCGGGAAGAGTTGAAACGGGTAGGGTGTGAGGAAGGTTGCGACTACCGAAAGCCCGGCAATGGCGGAAACCTTCGCCAGAGAGTGGACGGGTGCCGGGAACGAGCTTACACCGGATTTGCGCAACAGAAATTCCGTGACCTCGGCCGCCACATACAAACCCAGCAAGAGCAGTCCGATCAAGAACTGTCCGTCGAGATTGGCCCATAGGAAAAAAAGCACGGGCATCCAGAATAGAGGGCGCAGGTCGCCGCGGCGGCGGCTTTGCAGTAAGAGGAACAATTCAACCCCAAAGAATAGAATTGAAAAAAGGATGGGGCGGAGCAGTAAATCGGTGATGACATATTGGGCAGTGGCAGAAAGCAGAATGGCGCACCAGAAGCATCGGCGCCAACCACCCGCCAAGAGAAAGGTCACCGCGGCCAGAGCCAGTTTGAAACCCATTAGCAGCACGGCGAAAGCTCTCAAGCCCAGCAACTTGTAGGCTCCAGCCGTCAAGACATCGAATCCCCAACTGGAGTCAACCCATGGCCTATCGATATACTGCGAAAACAAACCACTGCGGGGGACGGCGTGATTCTGCAGGATCCAAAGCCCAGTACGCAGATGCCACCAAATGTCGCCGTTCAAGAGAGCTGTAAGGGAGAAAGCTGCGCATACGGGCGCGACGGTCAGTAACAGTAGCAAAACAAGTATGCGCAGTGGGGCACTGCCGACGATGGTGCCGAAGACGCTGCTAACCGGCCGCACTGCAGGATTTTCCTGAATGGTTTCGTTCGGCATGCCCATTTTTCACGGTTCCCGGTCTGTCCTTACAGGAGGACCCGCAGCTTGTTCCCCACGCCGGATATCGAATTGCCTTAGCGTACGGGCTTCGCAAGTCCTTTCAGGTTCACCGGAGTTCCAATTGAACCATCGGCGTTGTGATCGACATTGTGGCACTTGAGAGTGCAGGTGCCCGTGCTGCGCGAGTAGGAAACAGGGACCTTCGAAATATCGTTCTCGGCCACCACTGCAAGGTCGAAACTCACGAGGCGTTCACCGGAGACACTTCCAGAAGATGCACCGATTCCATGTGCGGTGTGACAGACGGAGCAAGAAAATCCGCCGGTGATGTGGAGAGCGTGTTTACTAAAGCTGGCGTTCGCCATGATGTTGGAGAGGTTGTGACACTTGGCGCACAGTGAATACGGGCCGCCTGCGGACGGATCCACGATCGGAGGAAGGAGGTTTAGTACAGTCGTTCCCGGTCCGGCGGCGGGCGGATAACCTGGAGCAACCTGACTAAACGAGTAGGGCCGCTCTAAGATATGAGGGAAGCTCGAACCGTGCGGTCCGTTCGGCCCGCTGCCACCGAATTCGCGGTTGTCGTCGGCGTTGTGGCAGTCGGTACAGAGAATACGTGTATTGACCGCGTGCCCTTGAGTATGTCCGTCCAGATTCCACATAAACTTCAACAGACTGGGCTGCGGGTATGGACTGTTACTGTCATGCATCACGGGATGGCTCGACCTCGCCGTAAGGTTGAACTGCGGGATTAGGTTCAGCGGGTCTCCGGCTGTAACTATCCGCGTCGGCAGGTAACCGAAAACAGGTAGAACCTTCTTGCCCGCACTTGTACCATGACAACGCAGGCAGGTCTCGAATTGATTTGCCGCAGGGCTCACAACAGTGGTGCCGTCCGACGCGCTGATCCCCAGGGCGCCGTTTTGCGAACCGCGAATGGTGGTCAATGCGAAGGTACTAGTCTGGTTTGAGGCATGCGCGTCATGGCAGTCAACACAGGTTGCATGTCGATTGTTGTTCAGCACTTCGGTCTCGTTCGCGGCGTGCTGGTTGCGTCCGTTCGGAAAAGGATGCCCCGTCTTGGAGAACTCAGCGAAAACATTGGGAATCGCGGGCGAGATGTTGGAGCCGCCGTTGTGGCATGTGATACAGCTCTGCGTCGTCTTGTCCATACTCGCGACTGCCAGAACCGGTCCAGTAAGTAACGACGCCGCGCCCGGAGCATTGTGGGGAGCGTGGCAAGAAAAGCAACCGTTCTGCTTCGTGTTGCCGTACGGTCCCAGCTTTGCGGTAGCGGTCTTGGATACCTTGTACGAAGCCTGCGCGTGCGCGCTCTTGTACCAAGAAGTGAACGCGTTAAACTTAGCAGTTGATGGGTGCGACAAACTCGAAATGATTTCGCTCTGTGCTCGATAGGAATGGCTAGCCGCGTTGAGTAACTGACCTGGATCCGACACATGGCAAGCGAGGCACAACGCTGAATTCGCATTGTTCATCACCAGAAAGTCCTGGGCAACCGGATCAATCGACTGGACGTGCGGTTCGTGACAAGTCGTGCACTGCACGTTGCCGCTAATCAACTTGACTGCGGGGTTGCCGGTCTGTCCCGCAACCACGCTCGGGAGCAAGTTGGGTGCGCTTTGCAAGGGCAGCTTGAAATTAAAGGGATGCACGCCTGTCAAGTTCGTTCCGAACACATCCTGGCTATTCATGGAGCCACTCATCTTGATATTGCCGTACGGCGAGGTCTGTCCGGGTGCAACGGTGCCATCATGGCAACTAAGGCAGAGATTACTGGCTGAACCCAATGCAGGCTCCAGTACCTGGTTCACCATGGTCGGATCCGTATATAGCGAGTAATTGCTTATGGTCGACAGTTTCTGGCTCCACAGAGGCAAAATATCGGGATGCGCGGAGTGAGGGGCATGACAGTACTCGCATGTGGTCAGACCGCCGGTAATCGGCGACTGGCCAAATGGCCCCATGTCATGAATGCCGATTACATTTGTTGTAGGAACCTGCGCTTTGGTCGCGGCCGTCGCCATAATCAGAGCGCAGAAAAGCACAAACCTACTCAAGGAGTTGCTCCTCTCGCCTGCTTTGGCAGTCCGTAATAGCGAAACACCTGAACCCGCCGGTTAAAAGAATCCACGACAAAAATACGGTCGTTATGATCGATGAATAAACCTGCCGGCAGCTGAAACTCGCCCAGCCCTTGGCCTTTTCCGCCAAAGTAGTAGAGCAAGTGTCCCTCGCGATCGTAGACCTGCACGATACCCCATAGCCCGTCCACAACGTACAAATGACCTTCTGAGTCGAACCCAATGCCCTTCGGCCGAAACATGCTGCCGACGGAATTGCCAACTTGGCCGATGGTGCTCTGAAAAGAACCGTCGCGACCGACAAGCTCAACGCGGAAGTTCATGGCGTCCACCACCAGCAGACTGCGATCGTCGAGACGCAGTTCGGTCGGGAAGTGGAATTCGCCATTGCCGGTGCCGTGCTGTCCTATGGTTTGCATCACCTGGCCTTGCATATCCAGTATGAAAATCTTGTCGCGCAGCGTGTCGGTGACGTAGATTCTCTGCGCCGCGGAATCCACGGCGATCCCGGTAGGCCGCTTGAAGTAACCTTCTCCACCCTTCAGACTGCCGAGGGCATGCTTGAACTTTCCGCTGGCGTCGAAGACAAAGATCTTTCCCGACTCGGAATCGGTGACGTAGAAATTGTCCTGGGCATCGACGGCAACGCACTGTGGCGCCAGCATCGGGTCATGGTCTTTCTCTGCGCGCTCGATGAATTTGTACTTGTGCTGGTCGAAATCAAAAACATGAATGCCCTTGGCGCCGGGGTCGGTGATGATGGCTCGTCCGTGCGAATCGACAGCGATGTCGTAGGGACGGATCATTTCCTTGTAGTCAGGCTCGCCGGCGACTACGTCCAACACCTTGGTCCAGAATCCGGGCTTCCCCCGTACTTCCTTTTCCGAGCGGAAGGCGCGCTCGTAGGTCAGTTTTCGGCCGTCTTGCAGCAGCAAGTCCGGGGGCAGGATTACTTTGGGGCTTTCTTTCTTCGTTGGCGCTGCTGACGATAGGAGTGTTAGTAAAAGTAGAAGTAGAAGGACGCCTCCGGCCTTTCCCCACATGCAAGGATCTCCCTCCCACCGCCGGCCTAAAATGCTTTGAACCACCTGGAAATCCCGAAGTAATAAGAGGTTACCACACTCGGAGGAATGCCGGCAGCAGCGCTGATGTCCTGTCGGAACTGGAGCACCCCCGCATTGAAATACATCCTCCTGAATTGGTATGTCAAATAACCGTTGAGCTGCGAAGTTTTATTAGTGGAGGACGCGCCGTTGGTGTTGTTCAGCCCAAGCGTATTGCTGAATGCCTGGGAAAATGACGCGGTGATCGACATCCTCCGCACGGGAGAGCCGGCGACCGTCAAGCCCCTGCCGATCCCGTTGAAAAGCACCGTATTATTGGAAACGATCGGCACCGGGACCGTAACCAAGCCGGTCGGGGTGATCACGGACGTACCCTCCGATTTCGAATAATTGCCCCCCGCGGAGTATCCATACGCTGTGAAGCTGGTGGTGACGCTTTCCGAATGGCTCGAATTGCCAGCTACCTGCACAAAGGCGCTTCGACCGCCGCCACCTGCAACATTCCAAAATACTCTTCTGGCAAACTTGTGCCGGAGCGCGCCGCCGTAGTACAGAGTGGAGGTCTGGTATATCGCCAGCAGGGTCTGAACGCTCTGGTCGTAGCCGAAATTCCCTTCGAACTCCCACCCGTAAAGATTGTGACGGTAATTCACGTTAGCTACTAGCGATGCTCCCTCGTTGCCCTCTTGATTGGCGGAATCGATCACGCCGACGGTCGCGGTCAACCCCTTGAGGCGTTCGCCAAAGTTGCCACTGACGTTGGCCCCGAATTGCGTCAGCCCGGCACTTGTTCCCGCAATGTACTCTTCCTGGCGGCTTACAAAGCCGGTGACAAACATGTGAGGCAGAATCCTATCCGAGCTACTTAGGCTCATCAGCAGCGAGTGTGATACCGGGCTGAGATTGGTCTGCATTTGCATTACGCCGTCGCTCAGGAGTTGCTCTTCGAAATTGCCTTCGAGGTTGTCGGTATAGGCCACGCTTGCACTTAGCGGAACCTTCCAGAGCTTGATGCCGAGACTCCCGTAAAGGCTGTCTGTCGCGCCGTGACTCGACCCGCTTGCTTCCCCGGTATAGGCGTCGCTATAAGTTGACCTGGAAAAACCGACGCCAAAGCCACCATTGTAAAATCCACGCGAACCACTGATCTGATAAGTGTTGGATGAAGTGTTTGAGTTCTGCGCCGATCCGCCCTCCAGGATGGCAGCAGTATTCGAATCCACGCCCTCGTGAATGAAACTCGCGGTCAGGCCCATGCCCTTAACTTTATATCCGCTCCGGAGCGTAAAAGTGTCCGTCGTGGCGGAGTTCTCGGCTTCACTGCCCAGCAGGGAACTCGATCCGGAACCACGCGAATAGCCGACCGAGAGCGACGGAAGATCGGGCAACAGGGCGCTCCAGCCGATACCGAAGACGCGGTTGCTACCCTTCGTGGTCAAGCCGATTGTGCCAGGAATCCCATACAATCCCGAAGTGTTATAGTCCTGGCCGAAGCTGATGTTCCCCGGGAAACGGCTTCCGCTGAAAATGTTGATATTTCCGGAGTAGCCACTGCTGTCGAAGATCGACTGCGAGTCGGAGTTTGACTGCGACCGGTTGTAGTAGGGTGTCGCAGAAAAGGAGATGAAGTTGGGGTTATAGAAAGAACCCTGCAGAGCGCCAGCACCCCCTAAGACCATCCCGTGGTCCGATCCTCCCCCTTCGCCGCTAAGGTCGCCAGAATACCCCGCGGCGACACTGCCGCTCATTGAGGCGGTGACACCCTTAAACTCTACCTGCGCTGCTGCTGGCAGGGCCCAGAACATCTGGGAAAACGCGCAAATCAGCAGAATTTTGTAGCGACGCCCCACGTTTTCCCTACCTCTTCTTTCCGCCTCTGTTCCCCCATCTTCTGCTCCGCGTCTTCTCCCGTGTGGGGGCGCGGATGCTTAAACTTCTTCCACCTTCGCATGCTGGCGCAGCCGCTTGTCAAAATCGGCGCGCAGGCGGTCGTACTTCGTCTTCTGTAGATCCTTCATCAAACGATCCTTCACTTCGTCAAACGCCACTTTCCCGGCTGGCACGTGGGCATCCAGGCGAAAGATGAGGTAGAAGCTGCCGACTGGCATCAGATCGCTCACCTGTCCCAGTTGCATGACCAGCGCCTTTTTCACCATCTCCGGCGGCATTTTCTCGCGCGGTACCAGCTTGTGGTCGCCAAAACTCACGCGATAGTCGTCTTCCGAGATCTTCTCCGCCAGCAGGCCAAACTCCTGGTAGGTCTTGGTGGCTCTGGCCTGTTTCAGGGCGTCTTCCGCCCGCTTGCGGGCCTGCTGCTGCACATCGGCGCCGGCATCTTCCGCCGGCATGATGGAAATGGTCTGGAATCCGAAAAGCTCGGCGTGACGAAACAGCTTCGGATTCTTGTCGTAGTAGGCCCGGGCTTCGGCAAGCGAAACCTTGGATCGGTCGTCAAGTTCGGCCTTGAGCAGGGCTTCAATCAGCAGCGAGCGGCGAATCTGTTGGCGGAACTGTTGCAGGGAGCCGTTCAACTCGGTTTTCAGGTACTCCTGAAACTGCTCATCGTCCTGAAATTTGCTGCGAAAATCGGCCTCCGCTTTCTTCAGCCGCGCTGCCGGAATCGTCATCTTGCGCCGCTCGGCTTCCTGGTACACCAACTCCTCATACTCGATCATCTGCAGCGCGCCGCGGCGGATCTCCGGTTCCTCAGCCTTGGGAAATCCATTATGTTGGCGCGCGTAAGGGAACATCGCCAACATCTCGCGCAACAGGTCGCGATCCGTCAGGACGCTCCCGTTGATGAGCACCACTGGCTTACCGGTGACTTGCATACTCGAAGTCGGGGCTGGGTTTGCGGAATTAGCAGTATTGGCCGCAGTCTCGACTGGCGTCGGGGCAGCTGGGATGGTCGGGGCGTGAGAGGCAACTTGCGCTAACGCCAACTCCGACGAAAGGGCAGCGCCGAGCACTGCGATAAAGACCAAGGACTTCATGATTCCCCCACAAATAGCAACTAAGAAGATCTACCCCTGCTTGTGCACGAGCCTCACCGTAGTCTTGGGGAAGTGGTGGTTTCTTGCAGCGGATGTAATTTATTGGAAACAAACGGTTTATGCTGTCAGTGACGGGGTGGGCGAAACCAACCGGGGGTGTTTTCGCAGAAAAATGGGCGTTCTGCCACACTTAACTGGTGAAATGACCCAAGGTAACCCCGGCTTCGGCAGGAAGGAGCCGGCTTTCAACGCCGATCATGTGATCGGGTCGTCGAAGGTCATGGGCCCAAGTTTCCAATTCCACCGATCCGGTGACCCGATGGCGAGATGACCACGCTGGGTTAAGACTAGCTCAAAAAAACAAGGGGAGAGGTGAACCTCTCCCCCTTGAAAAGCAGACAAGTTAGAACGCTGTTCCTACAGTGACGGCACCGTAGTATTCGCTAGACATACTGAAGTGGCACTGTTGGCAGAAGCGCATGGTGGACGGAACGTGCGTCGGGTCATAGGGAGCTCCCGGGTTGTACGGGCCGTTCACGTAGAAGATCGTCTGGAAGGACCCAGTCGCCAGCCCGGCGATCTTGTTATAGCTGTGTGCTTTGGATCCGTAGACGTTCTGAACGTGCTGGTTGTGGCAAGTTGTGCAAACGATATACAGGTCGCCACCGGTCGTATCGCCAGACGTGATGGCCATCGAGGCGACTGCGGGATAGCCGTAATTCGAGACGAACTGGGCATACGGGGAGCCAGCAGCGATGACGAAGGTCGCTTTGTTGGCGGCGACGGTCACAGTTAGACCACCGGTCGTGGCGTTGAGTGCGGCCGAGGCAACTTTGCCCAGGTTCGCAAGCGGGCCTACCGGGTGATCGTTGGCATAATCGCCGGCCACGCCACCGTCGTTGCCGAGCAGTGTCGGGATTGGCTGGGAGCCGTAGAGATTAACCGGCGCAGCCTGGTG
>PLHP01000256.1 GCA_003138955.1 Acidobacteriaceae bacterium
AAGATATCACCGCCTACGGCAAGGAACACGGTACCGAGGAATTCAAATGGCGCGCCTGCCTCATTTCATGCAAATTCGTCCTTGAAAAGGGCAACCTTCACATTCCCGTCTTCGACAATTTTCTAAGACTGGAGTGCCGAAAGTTATTCGGATATCGAGCCTCCTGACGTGCTTCGTCCCCTCCGGGGTTGCGGTTTCCCGACCGACGGCGATGACACTCGGAACGATACCATCCCAGTCCCGCAATCTCTTGGGAACGCTGCCAGGCCGCCACCTCGCTTTGCCCGCCAATCATGCTACCAATTCTTCTACTCCAAACTCTGGATCGATGCGGCCTCCTTGGAGTGGCATCACGAATAGGTTTGATCTTCGAACTGCGCGTACACTGCACGGTTTGGTTTATCGGGTGCATTAGCATAAGCTAGCGCGAACCTTCGGGCGTGATCATTGAACCTGATGGACAAACCGTCTCTCGACCGACCGATGCTCGTCTTTGATGGGGAGTGCTCGTTTTGTCGGGTGTGGGTCGAGTATTGGAAACGGATCACCGGCGAGCAAATACTTTACGAGCCGTTTCAGGAAGTAGGTTCACAGTTTCCTCAAATCTCTCGGGGAGATTTCGAATCGGCGGTGAAGCTCGTCCTGCCAGATGGCGAGGTGAGGAGCGGCGCACGTGCCGTTTTCAGTGCGCTCGATGCGACCCCGGGCAGGAGATGGATGTCGTGGGTTTACGAGCGAGTTCCGGGATTTGCCGCGGTTTCTGAAACGATCTACGGCGTCATCGCGCGTCACCGGGCGCTTGCCTATCGAGTGACGCGCTTGCTTTGGGGAATTCCACTCGCGCCACAGACCTACCGGCTGAGCGGTTGGCTTTTTCTCAGGCTTCTCGGCATGATCTATTTCATCGCGTTCGCATCGTTCGGAGTGCAGGCGGCAGGGCTGATAGGTGCGCACGGGATTCTGCCGGTGGCTGAATTCCTGCCCGCTGTCCGAAACTACCTGGGAGCGGCCGCGTATTGGAATGTTCCGACAATCTTCTGGCTGGGCACGAGCGACGCTTTCATCAAGGCCGTTTGGATCGCGGGGCTTTGCTTCTCGGCCCTTCTTGTAATCGGCTTGGACTGGCGATTTGTCCGGGTTGCGCTTTTCGTGTTGTATCTATCGGTCGCAAGTGCTGGCCAGGTGTTCATGTCTTATCAATGGGACGCACTGCTGCTCGAAGCGGGGTTCCTGGCGATATTTCTCGGTTCTTCGCTGCTTGTGATCTGGCTTTTCCGCTGGCTCCTGTTTCGCCTGATGTTTCTCTCCGGTGCGGTGAAACTGCTGAGCGGCGATCCTTTGTGGCGCAGATTTACCGCGTTGCCAGTTCACTACTTAACCCAGCCTCTACCCACGACACTGGCCTGGTACATGTATCAGCTGCCGGCGTGGTTCCATCGGGTGTCGGTGGGGTTTGTCTTTCTGGTGGAGCTGATTATTCCTTTTCTGGTCTTCGCTCCGCGCCGGGTGCGCGCGTTGGCAGGAGTTCCAATTGTATTGCTGCAGCTGCTCATTTTTCTGACGGGAAACTATGCGTTCTTCAATCTGCTGACGGTCTCGCTGTGCATTTTCCTGTGGGACGATGTGCTGGTCAGCCGAGTTCTGCCCAAGAAGATTTCCGAACGACTACTGGGCGTGGCGAAGGACAGCGACAGGCGGGTCTTACGAAGCGCTGCGTGCGGAACTCTGGCCGTCGTCGTGATAATCGTGAGCGGCTTTCAACTGGCGGGCATGTTCGGGGGATTCCGGTGGGCCCCGGCGGAAAAAGTCATCCACGCTGTCTCGCCATTTGAAATTGTCAACACCTATGGACTTTTTGCTGTTATGACCGACTCACGACTGGAGATCGTGATTGAGGGATCGAATGACGGAGTGACGTGGTCTGCGTATGAGTTCAAGTACAAACCAGGCGATCTGAAGCGGCGGCCGATTTGGGTGCAGCCTCATCAGCCGAGGCTTGACTGGCAGATGTGGTTTGCGGCGCTGGGAAGCTATGAGAGCGATCCCTGGATTATCCATTTCATGGAACGTCTGCTGGAGGGGTCGCCGGACGTTTTGCGACTGCTGAAGCACAACCCATTCCCGGAAGCACCACCCCGCTATGCGCGCGCTTTGGCGTACGAATACGGCTTTACAACGGCGGCTGAGCGGAAAGGTAACGGCCAGTGGTGGCACAGGGAGTTGAAGGGCATCTATGTGCCGGTAGTGTCGCTGAGAACCGCGGACAAATAAGGATCGCGGAGAAGATGGCTTGAAGAGGATCGCCCAGATGCCAAGAATTCGCGTCATCGGGTCATCCGTAGGATTATCCTGAATGCACGCTATGCCATCATGAGGTGAGCCATGAAGCGATTCGCAGGGACAATGATCGTGGTGATGGGGATGTCGCTCGGCGCGCAAACGGTTTCCGGGCAGGAATGGTCGCAGCCCTGGGCGCGGGTGCGAATCGAAAAATCGCCGCGCCACAGCGAGTGGGTTACGGTGAAGCACGATGGCCGAAACGTGGAGACGCTGGTGGTCTACCCGGAATCGAAAGACAAGCGGCCCGTGGTGCTGGTGATTCACGAAATCTTTGGGTTGAGCGACTGGGCGCAGGAACTTGCGGATGAAGTGGCTGCAGCAGGCTACATCGCCGTCGCGCCAGACCTACTGAGCGGCATGGCGCCGAACGGCGGCCGAACGAAAGATTTTCCCGAAGGGGTCACCGAGGCTGTCAGCAAGCTGAATCCCGACCAGGTGACGGCGGACCTGAACGCCGCAGCGGATTATGGCCTGAAGCTGCCTGCCTCGAACGGCAAATTGTACGTGGCAGGATTCTGCTGGGGCGGCGGACAAAGCTTCCGCTTTGCAACGAACCGGGGCGATCTTTCCGCAGCGTTTGTTTTCTACGGTCCGCCGCCCGCGAAGGACGCGATGCCGCGCATCAAGCCACCTGTCTACGGCTTCTACGCCGGGAACGACGTCCGCATTGACGCCACAATTCCGGACACAATCGCCGCGATAGCCGCGGGAAAATCGTACGACCCTGTGACCTATGACGGCGCCGGGCACGGGTTCATGCGCGCCGGCGAAGCGCCCGACGCTAGCGACGCCAACAAAAAAGCCCGCGATGACGCGTGGAAACGCTGGAAAAGTCTGCTTGCGCAGTGATGTTTGGCTCGAATTCCTAGACGGACGCGGAGGTTCTCTTACAATCGGGGCGCTATGACCATAATCTTATGTTTGTGCCCATCTTGCTAACGCCCGCGTTACCGGAACTGGTACCCGGGCTTGAGTTCGCAGCGATAGGTTGTGGATTGGTCCTTGTCCACTCCGACGTGACAATCCGCCCATCGCAAGAAAAGATTTGGTCCAAGGGGAAAGACAATGGCTACTCCATCGAGCTCCGCTTCAATGCTCGGCCCCTCCGCCGCAGGCGGCAGGCTGAAATTCAAGGCTCGCCCAAAAATCACCGGATAAGAATCCCGCACTATGTCGCTGACCATGGGGTGAACAACCTCGGCCTCCAACAAGAAAGTGGTCGTGTCCGACCAATTGCGAACTGACACGTTAAAGTAGCGTCCGTCCCCCGAAAGATCTGCAAGCTCGATCTTTGCGAAAGGGCACGGGCCTGCGATGCAAGAGACTCTTGCGTTTCGGAACTGATTCCTCTCCCCAGCGTCGAGGGATATGGAGCCGATCGCTGCCTTCCACCTGCCGTCGGACGAACACGGAGTCCGATTGTCGCAGGATTGGTTCCCCGTGTTGGCGACCTCGAACGTCTTCACTGCGCTTCCCACGTCCGCCTCGGTTGTAGCCTTCACCGAATACCTTACCCGGGCATTTGAGACCGCTACCTCGGGATGATGAGGTTCCGCGTTCGTTTCCTGCCGGATTGGCAGCATACGAGCGATGTAAATCTTGTCGCCAACAAAGTCGTCCGATTCCAGCGGTTGGTAATCGTTGTGACGGAATCGGAGAGTGACTGGTTGCCGCCGTCGGAGTCCCTTGGGCAGAGTGATCCTGAAGAAACCTGAGGCATCAGACCTGGAGTTCCCGCTCCCTAAATCATTGATCGCGGTGATCTCAACATCGGCAATGGGCAACTGTTTCTTTGGGTCGCTGTCCTGTCTCAAGACCGCGCCCCTCAGAATGATCGGCTGCCGCCGGTGCAGGAGGACAATGGTCAAGACCGTTGCCAAGATCGCGAGAACTGGAATTGCCCCAATCGCAATCTTTTTTCTGGTACTCATGTTTCTGGTCCTCATGCCTCTGGAACTCATGGCGTGACCCTCGGCTAACATTCTCATTCTAACGACGCGCTCTTCTATATGCAGGGTTGCTGGGTCAGCCGGCAACGTCCTCAATTCTCCCTCGGGAATTCTCCCTCAGACCCGCATTTCACACCCGAATGCGGAACATCTAGAATTAAACGGATGGGCGAGAACGAAAAGATCGGCCTTGGCACGAACCGGCTTACGCGACGAGACCTGCTGTTACGGATCGCGGGCGTGAGCATGTGGGGATTGTGCGATATGTCAAAGTTGTTTTCCCCGCTGGCGGTAGCCGAAAAACAGCGCAATCGTCCACAACCTGCCCCGGCCCCAAGCTCTCTTTCGCAAGGCGATGATCAGTTCCTCGAGGAACTAGAGAAGGTAAATTTTCAGTACTTTTGGGAACAAGCTAGCCCGCAAACTGGGTTGATAAAGGATCGATGCAATGTGCGGGCGAATGACACCACCGCAGTCGCCAGTATTGCGGCAACGGGGTTTGGGCTGACCGCTCTTTGTATCGGAGAAAAACGCGGATTCGTTTCGTTTGCCGATGCGCGGGAGCGAGTTTTTGTCACTCTGCGCTCCCTCGCGAAGAAGATGCCCACTCATCGAGGATTCTTCTACCACTTCGCCGACCTCAACACCGGCGAACGAACGTGGGATTCCGAAGTCTCTTCCGTCGACACGGCTATTCTGCTTTGCGGAGTCCTCACCTGTCAGCAACACTTCCAGGAGAATTCCGAAATCAGTTTTTTGGCCTACGAGATATTCAACCGGGTCGATTGGACTTGGTTGTCGGAGGATACCTCGCTATTGCCGCATGGGTGGACGCCCGAAATCGGCTTTCTCCCCTATCGTTGGGATTACTACAGCGAGATGATGATGATGTATCTCCTGGGATTGGGATCACTTTCCCATCCCTTGCCGGTAGCAGCCTGGGACGCCTGGAAACGGACCATCTTTGAATATGATGGCATTCGTTATATCGGTTCGTTCGCCCCTTTGTTTGTGCATCAGTACTCCCAGGCTTGGTTTGATTTCCGCGATAAACGCGACAAATACGCCGACTATTTCCAGAACTCGAGATTGGCTACGGANNACCGCTTCCGATTCGGACAAGGGCTACGTGATTTGGGGAGGTCCGCCCGCGATGGGGCCGGTTGATGGAACGGTTGTCCCCAGTGCGTCGTCAGGTTCCCTGCCATTTCTTCCACAGCCCGTAATGCGTGTCCTCCGGAACATCAAGGATCATTATGGAGCGGCATGGAGCCAGTATGGATTTGTAAATGCCTTCAATCCGCTCAAGCATTGGTATGACCGGGACGTGGTTGGGATTGACGTGGGAATCACCATGCTCATGGCAGAAAATGCCCGCACTGGTTTGGTTTGGGATACCTTCATGAAAAACCCGGAGGCGCAGCGCGGCATGGCTCGCGCTGGCTTCAAGAAATACCAGCCGGCAGATAGGGATAAGAGTGAAGCCCGCCTCACAAAGTAGTTCCGGCTACTGCAACTCAACGACTGCCAGGCCCTGCCCAGGCAGAGTCAAGGTCAGCTCGCCATTCTGTATTTGACGGGCTTCCGGCGCTGGAAGGTCTGCAGCCTTACGCAGTTCCTGGATCTGTGTCTGGGTGGGATAACGCGGAGCGCCCATCTTTTCGTAGGCGGAGTGAAAATCTCCATGATCGCGGTCCACGCGGGCGATCAGGGCTTGCCTCGCATTCGTGCCTTTCAGTCGCACCGTAACCGTTCTCGGAGAACCGGTTTGCCCTGGCGAAGCGTAGTTCCACAGCGCCAGCACTAAGGTACCGTCCTGCCTGCGCGTGAGCAGCGCGAAATCAGAATCGAGCTGGATCCGCTCATCTCCGAGCCGGTGCAGCAGTTTGAAGGCGTTGAAGGCCGGCTTTGGAATGCCATCCTCGGCAATCAGTCCATAGCCGCCATAGAACGGCGTTTTCACCACACCCTGCTCTTCGAACACATCCGAAAACGTCCAGTAAGACATGATATCCACCAAGCCATCGCACTGGCGTATCGTGTCGGCTAGCCAGGGACCCATGTAGATGGAATCTGTAACTTCAGGTTCCGTCTTGTAGCTGGCGTTGAACTCGCTCCAGATCAGCGGTAGATTCGGCATGCTCGAAGTTGTGATCTGGTTGTGAACTTTCTTCACCGCGCGGCAGACCATCTGATCGCGAGAAATGTCTGCTGGCGAGCCGAAAATGTCTTGTGCGAGATCATTGCCATAGACATGAGTTGAGGCGAAGTCCGCCGGGATTTTTTTCTCCGCACAATGGCGGATGAAGGCGTCGACCCACGCGGCTTGCGCGGTCGCGGGACCACCGACTCGCAATCGCGGACTAGTCGATTTGATGGCGAGCGCGGTGTGGTCGTACAACTGCCAGTAGCTGGCCTGCTTTGGCTCCCCAGCCCAAAAGTCGAGGTTGGGCTCATTCCATACTTCGAAATACCATTGCGCAACCTCATCGATGCCGTAGCGATCGACCAGATGCTGAGTGAAGGATGAGATCAGGCCGTCCCAGTGGCTCCAATCTTTTGGCGGGGAAATATTAGGTTTGTACCAGAAGCTGTGAAGGATGTTTCTGGCTGCCAGGTGGTTGGGCATAAAGCTGATCTCGACAAAAGGGCGCACGCCGTTCGCGAGCAAACCATCGTAGATCTGGTCAATGTAGGAGAAGTTATAGACGGAGTGTCCTTGGCCATCTTCGTCATAGACACCAACTTCATCGTCGAAAATGCCGTGGAAGCGCAGGTACTTGAAGCCGGTGATTTGCTCAACCGCACGTAAGTCACTCCGATAGCTGTCACGCAGGGTCAGTATCGCGCGCCCCGAACCAAACATCTGCTCCCAAGAATGGGGAAAGGGATGCCCGGCCGCCTTGGCATCGATGACGATCACCTCCGGACTAGGGCCCAGTTGCGCGTTGATCCTGGGTATAGTCCGCGAGAACGTCAAGAGAACGGCGAGGCCAATGCCGATGATGCGCCAATTCCGCATCGAGGTTCCCGTCGGTCCGGGCCAGGCATTCCGCCGCTCAGGTGGCTTCATGCTGCCTTGTATGCTTCCTAGCGATAGTTGGAGGCTTGCATCTCAAACATTTCGGCGTAACGACCTCCCAGGCTCGACAGTTGGGCGTGATTCCCTTCCTCGACAATCTTGCCATTGTGGAGTACTACGATGCGATCAACCATGCGCACGGTAGAGAATCGGTGTGAAATAAAGAGCGCCGTTTTGTCGGCGGCAAGTTCGGAAAAGCGGCGAAAAACTTCCAATTCGCTGCGCACGTCGAGTGCGGCCGTCGGCTCGTCGAGGATCAGGAGTTGCGCGTCGCGCAAATAGGCTCGTGCGAGTGCAACTTTCTGCCACTCACCGCCTGAAAGGTCCACTCCGCGATCGAAGCGCCGGCCCAGCATTTGTTCGTAGCGCTCAGGCAGTTGTCCGACAATGCGATCCGCCATGCTCTTCCGCGCTGCTGTCTTCAGGAGTTCCAGATTGTCGATTTCCTCGACGCGGCCAACCGCAATATTTTCGCGGGCGGTCATTTCATAGCGCATGAAGTCCTGAAAGATCACGCCCATCTCACGATGGAGATCTTCCAGGTCGTACTCCCGAAGATCGATGCCATCGAGCAGGATTTGTCCTTCNNTCGCCAATCAGCGCCACACGCTGTCCTGGACGCAACTCAAAGTTCAGGCGGTTGAGAATCAGGCGTGAGCTTCCCGGATAGCGGAAGGAGACATTCCGAAACTCAAATCCACGTACCATCGGTCGAGGCGCGGGCAGGGCATTGGGCTTGGAGCGAATCGTCGGTTGCATCCCAAAAAAGGCCACCAAATCGGTGAGGAACAGCGCCTCGTCGGCAATGCCTGCAAGGGTCGAGAAAAATTGTTGAATGTTGCTGCTGGCCTGTAGAATCGCACCCGCGAGAAACGTCAACGTACCAATGCTTAGGGCGCCGCTGACCGTGCGCCAGATGACGAATACATATGCCGAGTAGTAGCCCATGGTGCCGATCGCCGACAAGAACGCGCCCGCGATCAGCTTGCGTCGGGACAAGGCGACGTTCTCTTTGTAGATCTCGTCGCACAAACGGGTAAACCGCTCGCGTAGGAAATCTCTCAGCCCGAAGAGCTTCAACTCCTTCGAAGCTTCTTTGCTTCCGCCCAGAACCCGCAAGTAGTCCAGTTGCCGCTTCAACGGCGTCTGGCGGAAGTTCTTGGCATAACTCAGGAAGGCAAAATGGCTCTCGCCGAGGAACGCCGGAACCACACCCGCGATCAGCAGGAGCATCAGCCAGGGAGAGAACACTATGATCGAGACCGACAAGGTTAGTGTGGTGATGGCCTGCTGCACCAACCGTCCCATGGCTTGAATCATGCCCAGCCGGTCCGTTGCTTGTACTCTCGCCCGCTCGAGACGGTCATAAAAAACCGGATCCTCATACGCCAATAGATCCAGTCCAGCCGCCTGATTCATGACTCGGATGCTGGCGTGGCGGGTGTACTTGTCAGTCAGCAAAGAATCCGAGTAGTCGATCGCCCGGATGAGAATGCTGGTTAGAACAGCCAGTGAAAATTCTGCTGCCACCAGCCACCAGAACTGGCGCGGCACCGGCTGATGTGTCGAGGCCGCATGGACGATGCCATCAATAATCAGCTTTGTGATCCATAACAACGCCACCGGCAGGAGCGATGAGAGCAGGCGAGCAGTTAGTCCAAACACTACAACCGCCGGGCCGGAGTCCCATAAGATCTTGAGAACAGCCGGCACGTTCCGAAGGGCCGAGAGACGCTCTCGCCACCCTGTCCAGAAATTTTGCTGCTCGGCCATGCTTGGGTTTCTTCTTTCTTCGAGAGTTTTCCAAAAGCCAGATGGACGACGTGTGGAGGCGGATGGTGTCGGCTCCGCTAGCTAATCTTACCCCACAGAGATGCCGAAACGGTCATTAAGGTCTGTCGCACCACCCACTTGGCTAGGTGTGGTGCGCTTCCTCTAGCGAGATCTCATCCTGCTGGCAATGCCGATCCGATCCCAACTGGGCCCATGCAGTCTCATCCGGCTGAGAGAGTGCGTTCATTAGAACGGTTGTTGCCGTTTTCGTGGCGATCAACTGCAATTCTAGCTCCAAATGTCCCAGCCCCGCAAACCCAAACTCAACAGTTGGTTACGATATATATGGCCTCCGGTGGGTGCTGTCGTTTCACAGTACAGCTTGTCGCACGCTGCTCGTTGTTATTTGGGCAGCTTTGACCAAATCACTCGGACACAATCCTCGAATAGTCGGCGACAAAACATTAAAACCTGAATCTAGGCTAGGGGCAAGGATTGATTTATGAAGTGTTGATTTATGAAGAGTGGTTGCTAAGACCGTGCTGGCGAGTATTCGATAACCCTTTATCACTACGGTTGCATGTTCGATTCGTTCCGCGCTCACCATCTTTTTCGCCCGACATGACTCTCCGCCGCTAGTGCGGTAAGGCGCGTTCGCTGTTGGGCCTGGAGCCGACCAGCGCGTAATAAAGGATGTAGAGGTAGCAGATCACGGGCAGAAAAAACGCGTGGTGAATGCCGATGCGATCGGCGATCAGGCCTTGCAGCACGGGGACAATCGCTCCGCCGACAATGGCCATGTTGAGCAACCCTGAGCCGTCGCCGGTCAGCGGGCCCAGTTCAGCCACGCCCAGCGTGAAAATGCTGGGGAACATGATCGAGTTAAAGAACCCGACCGCGAGAATGCTCCACATGGCGACATGGCCGCCGGTGAGCATGGAGATCGTAACCAGGCTGGCGGAGCCGATCGCACAGACGCCAAGCAAATGGCCGGTCCGGACCCGCCGCAAGAGCGCCGATCCGATGAACCGGCCTACCATCGCGCCGCCCCAGTAGAAGGAGACGTATCCGGCGGCGACCTTCGGTGCCAGGCCGGCGATCTCGCCCTGACTGAAGTAGTTCACGAGAAAGCTGCCGATCGAGACTTCCGCCCCGACATAGGTAAAGATGCCGACGGCGCCCAGAACGAGATTGGGGTGCTTCCAAATCGAGTCGCCGACTTTTTCCCCGAGGTGGTGCTGGGCGGACTCGATTTTCGGAAGTTTCGAGATGCCGATCACAATGGCCAGAAGGACAAGGGCCACGCCGATGATGATGTACGGCACCTTGACCGAAGCCGCCTCCTGAATGCGGTAGGCCTGGAGGGCGGTGGGCGAGAGTTGGCGGATTTCCTCCGTGGCGAGCGGCGCGGCGCTCAGAATAAGCAGGCCGCCGATTTTGGGAGCGATGGTCGTGCCCAGCGAATTGAACGCCTGCGTCAGGTTTAGGCGACTGGAAGCGGTTTCAGGTTTGCCGAACACAATGACGTAGGGATTGGCCGCCACCTGCAGGGCGGTGATTCCGGCGGCCAGGACGATGAGCGCCGTCAGAAATAACGGGTACGAAGGCACAATGGCTGCCGGCACAAACAGGAATGCGCCTGCGCCCATGACGAGCAGGCCCACTACCATGGTCCGCTGGTACCCGATCCAGTCCACGATCTTCGCCGCCGGGATCGAGAAGAAGAAGTAGGCCGAAAAGAAGGCGAACTGAATGAGCATGACTTTCGCGTAGTCCAGTTCGAAGATGGACTTCAGGTGCGGAACCAGAATGTCGTTCAAGCAGGTCAGAAAACCCCACATGAAAAACAGGGTAGTCACGACTGCCAGCGGGCGGCGGTAATCTCCGGGCGCGGAGGATACCGAGACGCCCTGCGATCGCGGGCCTGGCACTGTCATTTTTGTCACCACTTTGGTTCAGCGCCCCTGCGGGCGCCGGAGTCATGGAGCCGACCGTGCCATTGTATCCGTGAGATCAATCTGCGCAGCCGAGTGTCTGACATCGATGTTGAAATCGCCTGTGAGTTCGCACTGCCATGCTCGGAGGTTGCAGGAGCATTCACACCTTTGATGACCATCACTGACCAACTATGCGAACCATCGGCGGCCCGTGATCTGTGTGTCGAACCCCTGGACGGCGGGTATCACAATTACACTCACAATCCCGGTCAATAAGGGCTATCGCGATATTATGTCAACAATCGAGAGCAGGTGGTAGTGGGTCAGCATGATTGACCCACTACTGAGCAGGTCGCAGGAGGAAACCTCCGAGCTCTTCTCTGGCCTACTTTTCCACCGAGAACTTGTAGACGGTTCGCGACCGGTAAACTTGTCCCGGCCTGAGAATCGTGGAAGGGAACTCAGGATGGTTGGGCGAATCGGGAAAGTGTTGGGTCTCCAGGGCGAATCCGAAGCGCTGCTTGTAGACGTGTCCCTGCTTACCCGTGAGGGTGCCATCCAGGAAGTTGCCGGAATAGAACTGCACACCCGGCTCCGTCGTGTAGACCTCCATCACTCGCCCGGTTTCCGGCTCATGCACCCGCGCCGCCAACTCAGGACCGGGACCCGTTCGACGGATCACGAAATTGTGATCGTATCCATGTCCTAAGATCAGCTGCTCATCATGCTGGTTGATTCGCGCACCTATGGTCGCGGACTTGGTGAAGTCCAGCGGAGTGTTCTTCACGGTGCGAAGTTCACCCGTGGGAATGAGAGTCCTGTCCACCGGAGTGAAGCGGTCGGCATTGAGTGTGAGTTCGTGCCCAAGAATGTCGCCCCGGCCTGCTCCCGCCAGATTGAAGTACGTGTGCTGCGTGAGGTTAACGGGCGTGGCTTTGTCGGTAGTGGCTTCGTAGTCGAAAATGAGTTCGTCTTGATCGGTGAGCGTGTATGTCACCTTGGCATTCAAATTTCCCGGGTAGCCTCCTTCTCCATCTTTGCTGGTGTAGGTGAAGACGTCTCCGCAGCGATGCGTCGCCAAAACGGAGTAACGATTGAAACATACCGCAGCATAATGACCACCTCTCGCCTGAAGTCCTCGTTCGCCAGCTTTCGAGCTTTGTGCAACCAGGTTGCACAATCGAAACGCTGCCCGTACTCGGCGAGGATTGCCTGCTTTTCTGAGCCTTCGAAAGATCGTAATTGAGCGGCAATGCGGCCGGATTCTTGCCGCCTGCGATAAGAGCAACCAAGTGGTTGCAGCGAACGTTTGCGTTTGGGATGAAACCGCCTCCTATTATCTACTTTCTACTCGAGGGAGCGATTCTGGAAACGGGGCAAGTAGTTTGCTCATCTGGGAAGCCATAAAGGATTCTGTGCGCAGACGGCTAGTCTTTGATTTTGCTGGCTTGGGTACACAAGGCAGTATTCTGCTTTACTTACCTCGAACATCCCCCAACAAGTAAAAAGCGTACTCAAGTCCGTAAGGCGTATCCGCCGGAGGATTCAAGTAGCGGTCAATCTGAGCTCGTTCAAGAGGCTTCAGAACGACCTTCTCGGCCTCGGCCGCACTGCGTTCAATCTCGGCTTGATTGCGTTCCGATAATCGTGAGCCCGTCATAGCTGCTGGCCCTTGCGCACGATCGCTTTCCAGTATCCCGACGCCAGCAGGGCCGTGTCCAGAATCGATGCGCGCTCGGCGAACATATCAGATCGGATTCGGCTGGTCAAGAATCTATCGGCTGATTAGATAACAGTGTCGGCTCCTAGGCCGCCGCATCGCGAGCGCCCCCGAATCACGGGAAGCCTGAACAGCCGTCCCCAGAACTGCTCACCGCTCGAGGCTACGGCAAATGGTCCCCGAGAGCGGGATTCCACTTTTGGGTGACTGGATGGCACCAACGGGCCACTTGAAAAACACCTGGTGCGCGGTAACGTGGGTCACCTCGCGATTTATATTTGGGGGAGGCAATCGCCCATGGTTCAGACGATTGCGGGTGTTGTACCCATCAGCCTATGCCAGCTAAGTTCATAAGATCGCTCAAGAATCGCAGCAAGCGGCTGCTGAGGTCGGCATTCGAGTTCGGCCAGCATTTCGGTGCAGACATCCTGCCGCGCCACTTTTATTCAGAAATTCCGGATATCCGCGTCTTGAAGAAGACCGTGAAGTGGAAAACGCCCCGGAGTTTTCTGGGGATTCTTGGTGACATCGATGTCCAGGTCGCTTGGGCGGATCAATGCACAAAGGGATTTCGGGGCGACCTGAAGGGCTTTGAAATCCATAAAGCAGCGGTGCGGATGAACGGCAGCGATGAGGGGTACGGCGAAGTAGAGGCGGATTTTCTGTATTGTTTTGTGCGTGCGAACCGACCAGCACAAATCATCCAGATCGGCTGCGGAGTTTCTACTGCGGTTTGTCTCCTGGCTGCCAAAGACGCGGGATACAGTCCCCGAATTATATGTATCGAGCCGTACCCAACCGAGTTCCTCAAACGGGAAAATCAATCAGGCCGACTTCAACTCTTAGCGAAGAAGCTGGAGGATGTTGGCACTGAGTGCACGAGCTGGCTCGGTGCAGGCGATCTTTTCTTTGTCGATTCCAGCCACACCCTTGCCCCCGCCGGTGAAGTCAACCTCATCATTCTTGAAATGCTGCCAGGGCTCGCCGCGGGAACGTGGGTTCATTTTCACGATATTCATTTTCCGTATGATTACAACCCGGATACACTTTCGTCCGCGCTGTTTTTTCCCCACGAGACGGCGCTGCTCTACGCATTCCTGCTAATGAACGAGCAGTTTGAAATTGCCGCCTCGCTCGGAATGTTGCATCACCTGCGGCTCGACGACCTGATGCGATTCTTCCCCGATATGAAGCCCAGGGCGTTCGACGAAGGCCTCACCCTAAAAGAGGGACACTACCCCAGCTCGATTTTTCTTCGCCGCCGCGAGCCTGTGGTTCAGCCCTAACCGCGCGCTGCGCAACCCTTTTGCAACCAATGATCAACCTACGCGCCATATTATTTCTTGACATGCAACCAATAGATTGCCTAATATGAAACGCAATGGGCGCTGACGTCGACACGGTGTTCAAGGCGCTCGCAGCTCCAGAACGTCGGCTGTTGCTCGATCGGCTGCGAGCGGACAACGGACAAACGCTGGGACAGCTTTGCCAACACCTGGACATAACGCGACAGGCGGTGACGAAACACCTCAGGCTGTTGGAAGAGGCAACGTTTCCGAGCAACTCGCTTATGCGAAGCAGGTAGACAGTTTCGCTGCCGCGGTCGAAGGTCGGGAAGCGTTTCCAGCGCCTGGCCAACAAGGCTGGCGGAACCAGGTCATTCTGGTTTACACAGGTTTCGGTGGCGCGGTAAGCCCTCGCTATGTCGCCGTCCGCATGGGCCCGCTCGCCCGAATGGTGATGGGAGGCAAGTCGCTGTTCCGGCGAGAAACCTTCTACTATTAGTCCTGGTCCATGCGTTTTCCGGCAACTTCGGTCGGGCACTCTCAAGGGGGACATGGCGGAATGTGCTCAAATGTTGCCCCTTACTCTAGCGACCAAGCTGATCCACAAGAGCGTCAGTGACTCACATCCAATTTGCGGAATGTAACCAACACAACGCGCCTCATGGAGTAACCGCAGTGTCGACCTTCAAAACCTCTTATTTCAAATTACGAGAAAAGATACGTCGTAATCTTTTCGTGTGTAGAACAATCTACTTCGGCCAAAGCCTTGTTTATTCTAATTTTGGGGCTTTTCGCCGCAAAGTCCTTCGCGCCACTAAGAAACACACTGGCAAACCGCGCGGCGTGGCGCTTTGCTGCCGCATTCGTGACGAGTCTCGCTACCTCGAGGAGTTTATCGAATACTACCGGGCTGCTGGAATTGAGCACTTCTTTTTTTACGAGAAGCTAAGCAAGGACAACTATCGAGCTGTCTTAGAGCCCTATGTTGACCGTGGCATAGTGACGCTCTTGGACGGCTGGCCACATGTTCCTGTTTCTCCGGCGGCGGAGCACGATTGCATTCTCCGTGCGGTGGGACGTTTTGAGTGGGTTGGTTTTATCGATGCTGATGAATTCGTCGTGATTCGAGATCATAGTAGCATCGGGGAATTCCTTTCAAAGTATCGAACACAGGACGGCGTTGCTCTTCACTGGTATATGTTCGGCTCCAATGGGCATACGGACCGACCCGGTGGTTCTGTAATAGCGGAATACACGCGAAGGGCGTCTGATCCCAATCGCCATGTGAAATGCTTTGTGCGTCCTGAGGGAGTTGCGAGATGCCGAAACTCCCATTCCTGGTATTACCGATGGATGCGGCATGCCGTCACCGAAAACTACCGCGAGGTTAGTGGTAGTACCAATGTTCCGCCTTCAGCTGAGTGGGCATGGATCAACCACTACCATCACAAGAGCGACCAAGACTATTTTGAAAAAGCCGCTCGCAAATCCGTTCTCGATACCGTTGGAATCCGTTTTGAAACACGTTCAACAGAGCGTCACTTAGGAAGTCAAGGTAAAGACAATGCGGTGATCGACGACTGCGCTGTTCAGTATTACAGGAGCCGTTGCAACGCTCTTTCCATACCGCCAAAATTGCTTCTTCAACAGGCAGAAGTACGCTGAGCGAACACTATCCCCAGGAATCGCGAATGCGCCGACCGTATTTGAGTCTGCCATGAATCCGTCGCCAATGCTTGTGCTATCAGCGCAACTAAACTTTTAAAATATAAGCGGGGAGGAAACAATTGACTACTCAATCGGAGAAGCTGCCTGCTTTTAACGCACCAATAGACTGGCGGCAGACTATTAAAAAAATACCTGGTGTTCAAGGCCTCATTAAGCTGAACGTCGTGATAGAGGATCGGTGGTTTGATTTCTATCACAACGTAGACACTTCATCCCAACTCCACGAACAAGAGAACCGAGGTTGGCGAGAGGACAAAGTTAATTTTCATTACCTGCCCATACGCCCGAAGTGTGCCCGTCGGGTCTTGCGCCATTTGCCTGTCGAGGGTCGTGGCGAATACACGTTCATTGACTTCGGGTCGGGGAAGGGCAGAGCGCTGTTAGTAGCGGCCGGGCTTGGTTTTCGTCACCTGCGTGGAATCGAATTGCGGAAGGAACTCCACGATCAAGCATGCAAGAACTTCCGTGAATATCGAAATCTCGGTCCCTGCACTATGGAGTCCATCAATATGGATGCTGCCGAATACGAACTTCCCAACGACAAACTGGTCCTCTTCTTCTTTAACCCGTTCGGGAGCGAGGTGATGGCGAAGGTTGTTAGGAAAGTGTGTGATTCTCTTGACCGATCTTTCCGGGATGTTTGGGTCGTGTTGCATGACCCGACCTGTGCGCACCTAGTCGACGAAACACCTCAACTTAGGCTCGAGATCGCTCAGAACGGATACCGGCTTTATCGCAGCATTCCTTATCAATCGTGATAAAGCCCTGAGAATGTGTCGATTGCCGAACCGGAGAGCCAATCTTACTCACTCAGGTGGGGCCAATTGAAAGTATCAAAGTGTGGCCAAATCAAGTTGTCAAACGCGGCGGAAGAACAAATACGGTGTAAGGAGCGAAGAATGCGTATAGCGGTAATCGGGTCAGGCTACGTAGGTCTGGTTTCGGCGGCATGTTTCGCAGAAATTGGACACGATGTGATTTCCGTCGACAGCGATGGCGCAAAGATTGCCGCGTTGGAGCGAGGAGAGGTGCCGATTCACGAACGCTTTGTTCCGGAATTGCTTTCTCGCCATCGTGGAGGGCGGTTGCGGTTTTCCACATCAGTGAAAGAAGCAGTCAGCACCTCCGAGGCGGTCTTCATCACCGTAGGAACGCCCCAATCAGAGACCGGGGAGGCTGACCTATCTTTCGTTGACGCAGTTGCTCGCGAGATTGCATCTGCAGTTCACGGTTCAAAGGTGATCATTGAGAAAAGCACAGTGCCGGTGAGCACCTGCGATTCCCTGCGCCAGACGCTATTGTTGAGCGGCGCTCATCCCGGTTCATTCTCGGTGGCTTCAAATCCGGAGTTTTTGCGGGAGGGTACCGCGGTAACAGATTTTCTCTATCCGGATCGTATTGTGATTGGAGTCGATGACGAACTCAGCACCTCAGTGCTTAGAGCGATTTATAAACCCCTAATCAGTGGCAGCTACTACGGCCAGGAGACAGTGATTCCATTCAGTGGATATGCACACAAACAAGCTCCGCTGATAGTCACCAATGCGAAGAGCGCGGAGCTCATCAAGCATGCTTCCAACGCATTCTTAGCTATGAAAATTTCCTTCATCAACGCCATCGCAAATATTTCAGAGAGCGTCGGCGCCGATATCGAGCAGATATGTGCCGGTATCGGATCCGACTCTCGAATCGGGCCAAAATTCCTCAACGCTGGCATTGGCTACGGCGGGTCGTGCTTTCCGAAGGACGTGCAGGCCTTCTATGCGGTGGCCAATCAGTGCAACTATGACTTTGGACTTTTGACTGAGGTCATGCGAATTAATGCCGAGCAGGGCCCTCGGTTCTTGAAGAAGGTCAAGAGCGCACTTTGGACGCTTCGAGGTAAGCGACTGGCTGTCTTGGGAGTCGCTTTCAAAGGAGATACTGACGATGTCCGGGAATCGCCTGCGATCGCGATTATACAGACTTTGCTCAGGGAAGGGGTGCAGGTTCAGGTATACGATCCGGCAGCGATGCCAAAGGCGAAGGACGTGCTACCGAGCAAAGATGTGGTGTATGCCAACGACCCGTACGAAGCTGCTGCTAACTGCGACGCTTTGCTGATATTAACGGAATGGAAGGAGTTCTCGAATCTTGATCTTCGCAGGATCCGCTTACTTCTGAAGCACCCGATTGTTATTGACGGACGTAATCTCTATCCGACAGACCGGATGACGAGTGCTGGTTTGATTTATTACAGCGTTGGCCGGGCCGTCGGCGTTCCGGAACCCATGTCTTCTATCGCGCGGCACGGCGACGCGGGATTACAGCTTCCCTTGCCGACTGTTATCCGCCCAGCTGTCGCGGGGTGACTTCTCGTTTGCCGCGCCCAGCTCGACCGCTCTGTTTAGCGGGAAGAGCACTGTAAATATAGCCTGACCCACAAGAGAGTGACGGTCAAGGCAGAGGGTATCATGAGCAGACTACGTGCATTGGTGACTGGAGGTGCGCGTTTCCTGGGATCTCACTTGTGTGATGCTTTGCTACCAGACGGGTATTCGGTTGTGGCTGTCGACAATTTACTAACGGGACGTCTGTCGAGCTTAGATTATCTACGCCACGAACCTTGATTTGAATGTCGCCAGATTGACATCAACCAACCGTTCGATTGCGGCAAAGTAGATTATGTTGTTCACTGGACTTGGAAAGAAAACCAAAGCGAATCTTGCCAATGGCCATAGTTTTGGCAGCAGCAACTCTAATCGGGAGAATAGCTGCTTCAGCAACCTTGATACCCCGCATGGCTGTGACAATTTCCAACCCCGCTGACCCCGATGACCCATTTTCATCCTCTCTTACGATCACAAATACTGGATACATTTCGCTCAACTCTGTTATGCCTTGGGTAAGCATCGCCCGTATGCGGACAAAGGGTGCTCCTCCTGAAAGCGAGGATTTTGAGACGTACCCTGCGCAACCACGAAAATCCGCCGATCTCAGTGGCCTGCCCGCGATTTGGGATTGGATGACAAGTTCACCTTCGCCCTTAACGATGTTCTGCATACACATCCCAGCAATCTTGAGTTTGCCGCTATTGCTGTCGAAGCGGAGTACGAAATACCCGCCATCCACTGGAAGAAGGAGAAAATGGCGATCCTAGTATTGGGCGGAGCAGGCTACATCGGCAGTCATGCGGCGCGTGCTCTGCGGTGTTCCGGTTATGAGGTCGTGCTCTACGACAATCTCTCAACCGGGTTCCGCCGCCTGGCGCAAGGCTTCGAGCTGGTGGAGGGCGACATCGCCGACGAAGCCAGGCTCCGGCCAGTGCTGGCGCGCGTGGACGCGGTGATGCACTTTGCCGCCCACGCCTATGTGGGAGAGTCGGTCGAGAACCCGCGCAAGTATTTCCGGAACAACGTCCTCGGGGCGCTCAGCCTGCTGAACTCCGCGCTGGACGCCGGTATCCGCCGCTTCGTGTTTTCCTCCACCTGTGCCGTGTACGGCATCCCCGAGCAAATTCCGATTACCGAGCAGACGCCGCGCGAGCCGGTGAATCCCTATGGCGCATCAAAGTTTTTGTCGAAAACGCACTCGAAGCTTACGGCCGCGCTTACGGACTACGCTCCGTGAGCCTGCGCTATTTCAACGCGGCGGGAGCCGATGAAAGCGGCGAGATTGGCGAGATCCACGACCCGGAAACTCACCTGATTCCACTCGCCCTTGCCGCCTCCGCCGAGAACGGACCCGAGTTGCAAGTCTACGGGTCCGACTACCCGACCCCGGACGGCACCTGCCTTCGAGATTACATTCATGTTAACGATCTCGCCGATGCGCACGTCCGAGCGTTGCAATACCTCGAAGATGGCTGCGACGAAAAAGGCGGCGACTCGCTGGCCATCAATCTGGGAACAGGCCGTGGATACTCCGTTCTCGAAGTCATCCAGGCAGCGGAAAACGCCACTGGACGGCCGGTTCGGCGAACCATCGGACCGCGGCGCCCGGGCGATCCACCGATTCTGGTGGCCAATCCGTCGAAAGCTCAAGAAGTGCTGGGATGGACCGCCAAGCGCAATCTCGCCGACATCGTCGCCAGTGCGTGGACCTGGATGCAGAAAAACTCAAGCGGCTCCTGAGTGGTGCGCGCGCGGTTTCTCCACTGGTCGATCCCGCTCTGTCTCACGTACTCAGCCGCGCATGGGATTTCGAACTGTGTTCGCCTATTTCCAAGCATGTCCAAGCGCTGCTGCGGCGCGGGTGTTCGTTCGTCCCATAGAATAAAGCAACAGCATGCCCCTCGGCCTCTACATCTCCGTTCCCTTCTGCCCGACCAAGTGCAGCTATTGCAACTTCGCCTCCGACGTCTTCTCGAAGTCCGCTTACGAAAATTACGTTGCCCGTCTGCTCGAAGATATCGCCAACTCGCGCCAGCTTGCGTCGGAGCTGGGATGTGCGCTCGGAGCTGCGCACGGATGTACGTACGATGAAACCGCCGACTCGATTTATCTCGGCGGAGGAACTCCGTCGATCCTCGAGGCCGCGCAGTTGCGGCGCATCTTTGCCGCCGTGCGCGGTCACTTTGCGATTACGCCCGATGCCGAGATCACGGTCGAATGCGCTCCCGGCACGCTTACTCCCGCTCTCATCGAAACCTTGTTGCAATGCGGCGTGAACCGGGTGAGCCTGGGCGTGCAGTCGTTTGTCGATCAGGAAGCGCAGTCCGT
>PLHP01000355.1 GCA_003138955.1 Acidobacteriaceae bacterium
CCCGAGGTAACGTGAACCACCGTACCGCCGGCGAAATCCAGAGTAGGGAAGTGGCCGCCCAGCGCTGCATTCAAGAAGCCGCCCTTGCCCCAGACCATGTGGGCCATCGGAGCATAGACGATCAGCGACCAGAGAATCATGAACAGGGTCATGGCGCTGAACTTCATTCTTTCCGCAAACGCTCCGGTGATGAGCGCCGGGGTGATGATGGCAAACATCAACTGGTAAATCATGTACGTCTGCAGGGGGATGGTCGCGGCGTAGTCGGGATCGGGTTGCGCTCCGACGCCGCGTAAAAAAACGTTGTGCAGCCCGCCAATAAAGCTGTTGCCCGAACCAAAAGCGAGGCTGTACTCAGCTATCCCCCAGAGCAGCGTCACGATCGCCATTAGGGCGAAGCTTTGCAGCATCGTCGAGAGGACGTTTTTCTTGCGCACCAGGCCGCCGTAGAACAAGGCCAAGCCGGGGCCGGTCATCATTAGGACCAGGGCGGAACTGGTCAGCATCCAGGCGTTGTCGCCGGAACTCTTGGCATCGGCCACTGCCTGCTCTAGTTTTGCGATTCGTTCGGATTGAGCGTCGCTCACCGCTTTCGCGCCGCTGGGGTTCGGGTTCGCGCTGGAAGTCTGCGCCAGCGCGCAGAGGCGAAACAGGCTTACCATCGCCAGCAAGAGGCAAACCGTCAGGGACTTTCGCATTGAGAGCTGTTGACTCCTTACGTGATCAAATGAATGCGTCATAACGCTAATGGTTGGGTGTTCTTAAGTAAATCGGAATTATTTATTCGTGTCATCAGAAATTCTTATGCGCGCCGAGAGGCCTACGGGACCTAATAGGACATTAAACCAGAAGAAATTATTTGCGTGACCGCATTGAAAACGGCTATCGCAGCGGTGAACCGCTGCGTCCCCCAAGTCAAGTGCGACCTCAACTTTCCCGCCGCCTACTGGAGGAGCGATGCTAACCATACGAGGCCCGAGTTTGTCCGCAGGTTGCCAGAAGACATGTGCTCGAGGACATGCACTCCAGCGTGCACGTAATAGTTTTGTAATGTAACCAAGGTCACCGCGCAGAACTCTGCCGAGCAACTATCCTTGAGGTAACAATCTATGAAACCCAAACAAATGGAAACTCACCCCAAGGGGAGTCACGCTCGCATTCTGCTGAGTTCGGTCTTCGGGCCCTATGCGCAAGACGACGAATTCGGCAGTCGGACAATCAATCCGATGGAGCTCTATCACAATCAGGTAACGCGCGCACAAGGCAGCTTCTCGCTTCGCATGTTTCATCGCTCCTGGGGCATTATGATGATTCAGGAAAATATTTCGGCGCCGTGCAGCCTGCTCGACTTTCCTACCCGCAAAGCGTTTGCTAGTGAATTGACCAAGAACCACTACGACGTCGTCGGGATCTCTTCGATCATCGTGAATGTTGGCAAGGTGCGGGAGATGTGCCGCATGGTGCGGGAACTATCGCCGGATTCGGTGATCGTAGTGGGAGGACATGTAGCTGCCATTCCCGGTGTGGAGACGATGATCGACGCCGACCACATTGTGCGCGGAGAAGGGATTTCGTGGATGCGGCGGTACCTGGGAGAAGACGAGCACGCTCCGATCCGGCATCCCTTGATTGTTTCGGGTCTGGAGACGCGCATCATGGGAATCCGCCTGCCGAATCGAAAAGGCGGGACGGCAGCAACCATTATTCCGTCGGTGGGTTGCCCGATGGGGTGCAACTTCTGCACCACTTCTTCTTTTTTTGGCGGCAAAGGAAAGTTTGTCAACTTTTACGAGACCGGCGATGAACTGTTTGAGGTGATGTGCCGCATCGAATCCGAACTCAAAGTACATTCCTTTTTTGTAATGGACGAAAACTTCCTGCTGCACCGTACGCGCGCCCTGCGCCTGCTGGAGCTCATGAAGCAGGCAGGCAAGAGCTGGGAGCTTTCCATCTTTGCTTCCGCCAATGCGATTCGCAAATACACTATGCTGGAACTGGTCGAACTCGGCGTTTCCTGGGTATGGATGGGATTGGAGTCTCCCAGATCCAGCTACAGCAAACTGCAGGGTGAGGAAGTTGGACAACTCACGCGGGAGCTTCGTAAACACGGGATACGAGTGCAGGGCTCGACGATCATCGGACTGGAGCACCATACGCCCGACAATATCGTCGAGGAAATCGAATCCGCGGTCGGCTACCAGACCGACTTCCACCAGTTCATGCTCTACACGCCGGTTCCGGGCACGCCGCTTTACAAGGAAATGGCCGAACAGGGTCGTTTGCTGACGGACATGGATCCCGCCGATATCCATGGGCAGTTCAAATTCAACTTCCGGCACGCGGCCATCTCGCGCGAGGATTCAAAGAGGTTTCTGGATTGGGCGTTCTGGCGCGATTTCGAAAATAATGGGCCGAGTCTTTATCGCATGTGCCAGACCACACTCCTGGGTTGGCAACGCTACAAGGACCACCCAGATCCACGCATCCGGGAGCGGTTTGCGCGAGAAGTGAAGAAGTTGAACAGCGCTTACAATGCGGCGCTTTGGGTGATGGAGCGGGAATTCAAGAAAGTCAATCGCAGCGTGAGTGAGCGCATTCACACGCTGCGCCGCGAAGTCGAGAAAGAGTTCCCGGTCGTCGCGCGCCTCTGCGCTGCATCGCTCGGTCCAATCTTGTGGTGGTCCACACGCCGGGAAGAACGCCGGTTGGCGAAAGGATGCACGTACGAACCTCCAACCTTTATTGAACGGCGGAATTGGGTTGCGGTTTCGTAGGCTCTTGTCGCAAGGCGTCGGTGTTCTTTTGCTTCTCATTTGCTGTTGCTGCTAGGACCAGCGGGTGGAGATCGGCGAATCCGCCCATCCTTCATTCGTATCTAGCCATTACTCCGTGGTTGCCCCTCCATTTCATGGTTGTGATTTCGCACACTCTGCGCCGGCGTGGCCATGCGATATGCTTCCGCTATGTCTTCACGGCGATTGCCGGCTGCGGATGGTGCGCTGATCCAGATCGTGGATGCTACTCTGGCCGAGGCCACGCGGCGTAGCGGCGAGTGGTTGGTGTGTCGTCCGGGATGCACGCAGTGCTGCGTGGGTGTGTTTGCCATTAATCAACTGGATGCGGTCCGGTTGCAGCAGGGGCTCTCTGACCTCGAAAAGGCAGACCCGCAGCGGGCGCGCCGTATTCGGGAGCGGACGAGAAATTCGATTCAGCGTTTGTCGGCGGAGTTTCCCGGCGACGCGAAAACGGGCGTGCTCGACGAAGGTTCGGAGGCGGAAGAGAGCTTCGCGGCATTTGCGAACGACGAGCCCTGTCCGGTGCTCGATCCGGAAACGGGGTTGTGCGACCTTTACGATGCCCGGCCAATGACGTGCCGCACGTTCGGTCCGCCCATGCGATCGGACGGCGGGCTGGGAGTCTGCGAATTGTGTTTTCACGGCGCGACGGACGAACAGATTGCTGGCTGCGAGATGGTTGCTGATCCGGAGGACCTGGAGGCGAAAGTGCTGGCTAAACTCGAGGAGAGTCAGGGTGCGCGTGGGCGGACGATTGTTGCTTTCTGCGTGAAGTGAGAATTGGCGGACAGAGTCACGCTCCATGTTGTTGTTTTCGCAACCTCTGGCCATGCCATTTCAAAGATACGAATTTATTAGCCGCACATTATTGCTTCGCGCGCGGTGCTCCTTATTGTGTAGTGAATCATCCTACTAATTTTCTTGCTTGGGGTAATTTGCGATAACCTCGAAGTTTCTTTAGCGGCGGAGAGTTCGCGGGCGGGGGCGCCCGCGCCACAAGGCTATGGCTGAGGCTTTGGAAATCCGGGAGGCGTCGCTGGGGGAGATTGCCCTGGTGTTTCTGAAACTGGGCACGATTGCGTTTGGCGGGCCAGCGGCGCATCTGGCGATGATGGAAGAGGAATTCGTGCGGCGGCGGCGGTGGATCACCCAGGCCGATTTTCTGGACCGGCTGGCTACGGCGAATTTGATTCCGGGACCGAGTTCGACCGAAGTTGCGATTTTTGTGGGGCAGTTGAAACGCGGCTGGCGCGGACTGATTGTAGCGGGGTGTTGCTTCATCATTCCGGCGGCGGTGATGGTTTCGGTGATTGCGTGGGCCTATGTGCGCTTTGGCTCGCTGCCGAAGGCTGAGGGCGTGCTCTCCGCGATCAAGCCGGCGGTGGTTGCGATCGTGATTCAGGCGCTGGGGCATCTGGGACGAACGGGCGTGCGAACGACTCTGCTGGCGGTGATTGCCGTGCTAGCGGTGGGGTTGAGTTTTATGGGAGTCGGTCCGGTTCTGGTGCTGGTATTTGCCGGAGTGGCATCGGCGTCGGCTTGGGCGATGAAGAATCGACTGCTGGATGCGGTTGGGTTTCCGACAATAGCCGGGCTTCAGAAAGCTTTGGGGCTTCCGAAAGTTGTGGCTGGGGCGATGGCGGTGGCGGCTGTGGGCACGGCTTTTCCGGTCGGGTTGGCTCGGTTGTTTTTGTCGTTTCTGAAAATTGGGTCGGTGGTGTTCGGCAGCGGATATGTCTTGCTGGCATTTCTTCAGACCGAGTTTGTGGAGCGTCTGCACTGGCTGACGGAGAAGCAGTTGCTTGACGCGGTCGCGGTGGGGCAGTTTACGCCNNTGGTGGCGGGCTGGGCGGGCGCGGCGGTGGCGACGGTCGGAATTTTCCTGCCGGGATTCGTGCTGGTGGCGGCGAGCGGGCCTCTGATTCCGCGGCTGCGAAGATCGGCAGTGGCGGCGGCAGCGCTCGATGGAGTGGTGGCGGGCTCGCTCGCGTTGATAGCGGTGGTGACGTGGCGGTTGGGGAAGGCATCGCTGGTGGACTGGACAACGCTGGTCGTGTTCGGCGTGAGCTTGATTGCGTTGCTCCGGTTTCGCGTGAACTCGGCCTGGGTGATTGCGGCGGCAGGCGTCGTAGGCTGGGTCATGCGGTGATTGCGGAACACAGATTCGAGGGCGGCCATGAGCGAGATGGGAATTCGGACTGCGGAACGTGGGGATCTGGCGCGAATTACCGAGATCTATAACTATTACGTTCTGAATACTCCGGTGACGTTTGACGTGGAGGCTTACACGGTGGAGCGGCGGGAGGCCTGGTTTGCGCAGTTCAGCGCGACGGGGCGGTATCGTCTGGTGGTGGCCGAGGAAAATGGGGTGGTGGTGGGATACGCGGGGACGACGCGCTTTCGTCCGAAGGCGGCGTACGACACGACGGTGGAGACGACGATTTATTGCGCGCCCGAGGCGGTGGGGAAGGGCGTTGGGAAGCTGTTGTACGCGAGGTTGTTTGAAGTGTTGAAGGGCGAGGACATTCATCGTTTTGTAGGGGTGTATGTGTTGCCGAATGCGGCTACCGAAGCGCTGCATCGGCGATTCGGATTCAAGGTGGTGGGCGTGTTCAGCGAGAATGGGCGGAAGTTTGGGAAGTACTGGGATGTGTGCTGGGTAGAGCGGGCCGGGTGACGCAGTTCTTCTTCGTCCTTTGCAAAGGAGAGGTTAGAATAGATGATTGCGCCCCGATTCCTGGGGGGCACTGTGAGACGGGAGATAGTCCTCTTGTAACGTTGTCTCGGACTTTGGTCTTGCAACCAGGCGTCTTGCAACAAGGCGTGCCGGCTATTGATTCGTGGAACCTGTCAACCATCTCGAAGGAGTGCGGGCGCGGACGTCGCTTGACGCCGGCGCTTTGCCCTCTGGGCGTCCGCGGCCTTCGTCGCCGGTCTATTGGCGAGTGGAAGGAAGCCTGCTGGAGCTGACCACGGTCCGGCCGATCGCCTTTTTTACCTGGAACAGCCAGACGTATATCGCGCGGGCGGCGCGGCGCAGTCTGGTGCTCTTGATGGCATTGCTGCGGCCATTTTTGTATGCGGCGAACCGCGTGGCTGCGACTCGGATCGTTCATGCCGTGCTGCGCGGGATTACGCGCGACCGGCTTGATCTGCTGGGCGAAGAAGAATTCGAATATAAGCTGAAGCCGCTGCTCAAAGACGAAGGAGTGCGGCACCTGAAGGCGTTGCAGGCGACGGGCGTGGATGTGGTGCTGGTGAGCCAGGGGTTGGAGCATGTGATGCGCCCGCTGGCGCGGCATCTGGGAGTGCGGTGGATTATTGCGAACCGCCTCGATTTCCGCGATGGAGTTGCGACCGGACGGCTGCTGAGTCCGGTGATCCGGCCGCGGGGATTGTTTGCGCGGATTCGCGAAGCGGGGCCGGACGGGCAGCAAAGTCCGGCGCGATGGGTGCGCGCTCTCGGTTTGCGTGGTCCGAAGGCGCTGGCGTCGGCGATTGTGCCGGCGGTGCGGGTGGAGACGCCGCGGGTTCGTCCGATTGTGTATTTCGACGAAAAGCGGCATCCGGAGCGGTTTTCGGTGCGGAAGGGGCTGGGCGGAAAGCGAGTGATGCTGATCGGCGTCACCGGATTTATCGGCAAGGTGTGGCTGGCGAATACGTTGATGGATCTACCCGAGATCGGGAAACTCTATCTGCTGATCCGGTCGCAGAAGTCGAGTCCGGCGCAAGAACGCTTCGAGAAAATGATCGAAGGATCGCCGGTTTTCGATCCGTTGTTTGAGAAGTACGGTGACCAACTAGGCGCTCTGTTGGCGGAAAAAATTGAGGTGGTGGAGGGCGATGTTTCGCAGCCGGGCTTGGGGCTGGATTCGGAGACGGCGACGCGGCTGCACGCCGACCTGGACCTGATCATCAACAGCTCGGGGCTGACGGATTTCAATCCCGATCTGCGGGACGCTTTGGCGGCGAATGTGGATGCGGCGTATCACCTGATCGAATTCATCCGCGGGTCGGATCATGCGGCGTTACTGCATCTTTCGACGTGCTATGTGGCGGGGCGGCGCGATGGGCGGGTGAGTGAGCAGGTGAGTGCGAATTACACGCCGGCGGGCGTGGCCGACTTCGATGCGGAAAAAGAATGGTATCGCCTGCATGAGCTGGTGGAGTGGGCGGAGGCGCGGGTGGAAGGGCCGGAAGTTGCCGAGGAATTGAAGAAGCAGGCGTTGAACAAAGAGCATGCGGCGAAAGGTTTGAGCGGGCAGGCGCTGGAAAACCAGATCCGCAAGAATAAGGTTCGCTGGCTGAAAAATCATCTTACCGAAGAAGCCACCCGGCGCGCGCAGGAGTTAGGCTGGCCGAATACTTACACGTTCACCAAGAGCCTGGCGGAATCGCTGATCGCGAAACATGGCGCGGGGCTGCCGATTGCGATTGTGCGTCCGTCAATAGTCGAGACTTCGGTGACAAAGCCGTTTCGCGGGTGGAATGAGGGGATAAATACTTCGGCGTCGCTGTCGTATCTGCTGGGGACAGCGTTCCGGCAACTGCCTTCGAACGAACGCAAACTGCTGGACATTATTCCGGTGGATGCGGTGTGCGCCGGGATGACGCTGATTAGCGCGGCGCTGGTGGGGCGGCGGCACGATCCGCTGTATCAACTGGCGACGTCGCGCACGAATCCCTGCGACATGGGGCGGTCGATTGAGTTGACCTCGCTGGGGCACCGGCGGCACTATCGCGCACAGGAAGGTTTGGAATGCTGGTTGCGCTTGCGCATGGATGCGATTTCGGTTTCGAAGGAGCGTTATAACCGCATGTCGGCGCCGGCGCAGAAGATGATTATCAAGTCGATTCAGCGGGTGATGTCTCCGCTGCCATCTGCGATGACGAAGCCTCTGGCGAAGACTGAGCGCAATCTGGAGCGGGTGGAAAAATTGGTGGAACTGTTCGAGCCGTTTATTCTGCACAACGAGCACGATTTTGCCGCGGATAATGTAGAGAAGTTGTCGCAGGCGCTGCCGCCCGAGGAGAAGGAAATCTTTGGCTACGATACGGCGGGACTGGATTGGTGGGAGTATTGGATCGACATTCATATTCCGGCATTGCGGCGATGGACGTATCCGCTGATTGAAGGGCGTCCGCTGGAAGCGCGAGCGCCGCGAGTGCTGCAGATGCCGCCCTCGACAACGACAACGACAACTTCAACGCGCGGAAATGGCGATGGTTTGAAGACGGGGACGAACGGAGCAACGTGGCAATATTCCTGACCGGTGGGACTGGATACATCGGCGCGCATGTCGCCGCCAATCTGCTGGAGCAGCATGACGCGACCTTGAATATGCTGGTGCGCGGCCGCGATCCGCGTGACGCGGAGCTGCGGCTTTGGAATGCCTTGCAGCTGCACCTGCCATTTCCGAAATTCTATGAATACCTGCAGGCGAAAATCCGGATTTTTCGGGGCGATCTCACTTCGCTACAGCTCGGGCTCGAACCTGGCGATTACGACCGACTGGTGCACACCACCGATTCCGTGATCCACTGCGCGGCCTCGCTGAATCGGAAGTCGGAAAAAAGTTGTCTAAATGTGAATCTGCGCGGGACTCTCGAAGTGCTGCAGTTGGCGCGGCAATCGCAGTACTATCACGGACTGCGACGGTTTTCGACCGTCAGCACGGTGGCGGTGGCGGGGAAACGCAGCCACGAAGTTGTTTTGGAAGACCGGTCGATTGAGTGGGAACGATCGGATTACGATCCATATGCGCGGACGAAGAAATTCTGCGAGCACATGGTGCGCGAGTTGCTGCCGGACGTACCGCTGACGATTTTCCGCCCCAGCATCGTGTTGGGGGACAGCCGGTATCCGCAAACGACGCAGTTCGACATGGTACGGTCGTTCGTGTTTCTGGCGGGATTGCCGGTGCTGCCGTTTCGTCCACATGACAAGATCGACATTGTGAATGTGGATTTCGTGGCGGACGCGATCGCGACTTTGCACATGAAGGCGAATCCTGAATACGATACCTATCATCTTTCTTCGGGCAACGATTCACAGACGTTTCGGGAATTGACTCGGGCGCTTGCGGCGGAACAGAACAAGCGTGGGCCGCTGTTCTTGCCGATCCTCGAAAGGCCGTTCGGCTCCATCGTCAATACTCTGGCGAACCGCAAAGGACCGGTGGGGCTCGGGGCGGCACTGATGATGGTCTTTCTGCCGTACTTGACCTGGAACACGGTGTTCGACAACGCGCGCGTCACAACGGAAATAGGACGCAAGCCGGCGCCGTTTTCGCGATACAGTTTTCCGCTGCTCCGGTTCAGCCGCGAGCACAATTTTGAATACCCGTATCGAGTCTGGCCGGAGAGCACGAACGCAGGAGGGTCCGCCGCATGATGGACTTCGTTCTGGAAGCGTGGGTATCGAGCATCATCGAGGGCAAAAAAATTCAGTGGATGCTGGGCAAGCGGGAGCCGTGGCAGCCGGGGGAAAAACTGAAGCTGCTGTTTGCGGGCTACAACGGAACGCGTAATACGGGATCGGATGTGCGCGTGGAAGAAATGCTGCGGCAGATCCGGCGAATTCTTGGGCCGGAGAACGTTGACCTGAGCATGATGACGTTTAATTTTGACCGGTCGCGCGGATATTTCGAAGGTACGTCGCAGGTGCGGCTGCCGGATATTTTTCCGCCGTTCCTGGCCAATGAAGTGCCGAAACATCATGGGGTGGTGGCGTGTGAAGGTTCGATGTTCAAGTCCAAATTTGCGAACGCGCTGACGACAATGATGATCGGATCGCTGGGTATTGCGGCGGCGGAGAACAAGTTGTCGATCGGCTACGGCGCGGAGGCCGGCCACATGGATCCGCTGGTCGCGAAGATGTGTGAGCGCTATTGCAGGAATTCGCTGGTGATCACGCGCAATGACGAGTCGCGGAAAATTCTGCGCGAGATGGGCGTGCCGACGGAATTGGGTACGGATACGGCGTGGACATTTGAGCCGCTGGGCGCGGAATATGGGCAGAAAGCACTGCGCGATGTGGGTTGGGATGGGAAGACGCCGGTGCTGGTGCTGTGTCCGATCAATCCGTTTGAGTGGCCGGTGAAGGCGTCGGTGGGGAAGGCGGCGCTGCACAGCCTTGCCGGCGCGTACAAAGAGAGCCATTATCGCGGACCGTATTTTCATCATGCGGGGCCGGAGGCGGAGCGAGCGTACGAACATTACTTGAGTTCGATCGCAAAGGCGGTGGCCGCGTTTCGGCAGAAAAGGAATGTATTCGTGATCATGGCGGCGACCGAGCGCATGGATGCCCGGCCTTGCCGCCGTATCTCGGAGAAGCTGGGCGGAGTTCCGGTGCTGACTTCGGACGATCACAACATGTACCAACTGGTCAGCATTCTGCGGGCGTGCCGGCTGATGGTGTCTTCGCGCTACCACGGGATTGTGACTTCGATGCC
>PLHP01000402.1 GCA_003138955.1 Acidobacteriaceae bacterium
CATTGTCAGAGACGCGATGTTTCACCATTCGAGAGGCTATCTACGAGGTCGCGGTTCCTAGAACTTCCGGTTGGACGACTAAAAAGGGGTAGTCCGCGAAGGGCGGTGTTCCGCACCGACAACCGTTCCGCTACGGTTCGACCTTATACAGCGCCGTCATTCCAGTCAGCATGTGTTCGTCGATATGGCAGTGGTACATCCAGGTGCCGGGATCGTCGGGAATCATATCCACAGTCTCCATTTGAGCGGGACCGATCAGGATCACATCGGTCCGCCGGCCGTCGTGCAGCACCACATTGCCATGCCAGTGCGGCGTGTGGATATTGCCGAACTCTCCGATGGTAAGCACATACCAGCGGACACGCTCTCCCTTTTTCATGGTCATGATGGGCATGTTTGCAAACATCAGACCGTTGATAGTTGACCGGAAATTGACGCCGGAGAAACCCGGCCCCGAATGCGAAGAAGTTGCCGGCATCGTCGCTGACTGAAGCTTCCAGTTTGTTCACGCCTTTAGGGTCCGTTGTATACGTATCAATGTTGTGCTGCAGATACCAAGCTTGTGTTTTCGTCGACAATCATAAACAGGGTGACGAATTCGCGATCAACATCTTTCGGGCGACCATCCGGTCCAGCCATGCCCCTGCGACTGATGAGGATGGCGCCGACCAGTCCGCTCTCTACGTCCCGGAGTTCGTCCGCGTGTGAGTGATAAAGCCACACCACAGAGCTCGGGTCGTTAGGCCCGGGACCCGACCGCTCCGGCACCTCCCAGGTATAGATGTGTGTCTTGCCCGGCGCTACGCCCTTCTTGTCATCGGGCGATTCGCCGTCGTCATACCCCGCGCCCTCTGAATGCTTGGCATAGAACACGCCGTGAGGATGCATGCTAAAGGAGTGCGAGCCGTTGTTCTTGAAGGTCACGCGGATGGTGTCTCCGACTTCAGCGCGCAGTACCGGACCCAACATACCCAGATGCTCCCACTCCGGCGAGCGAGGCTTGAGCTGGGTGAAGGTGTCGTCCGTATATTCGCGGTAAATGGCTTTTCGATAGATGCTGCCGATACGATGCGGACCCGCTTCGGTGAAGAGCTTGGCAGCTGGCGTGAACGGCATTCCCATCATGCGGTCCATCCCCAAAGGAGTGTAGTTCCACTCAACCTCGTCGGCCGCTACGTAGTATGTATGTACTTTTCCGCCCGAATTCACCTGAGCAAACGAAGTGACAGCCAGCAGCAACGCGAGGGTCGCCGACCGACGAAATTGGCGCATGGGGCTCCTTAGGAAAAGTTTTGGTGGTTCAAACAAAAAGGTTCCGCGATTATACACAGCTGGAGATCGCCGAACTCTGGGCGGCTTTTCCCTGCATCACACCGAGGGAAGTTGGTGGCAACTGTTGAAACCAGGCCATCACACTCAAAATCCCCGGTACCGGCCCGCTGGCGCGTAAGCTTGGCCGCCAACGCCCTGCGTGACCCACGCCCCGGCGCGGCCCCGTTAAGTGCCCTTTCTGCCCGTTGTTTTGAAAGGGCACGACTTCCAGCCGTGCCGCAACTGCCATAAAATCAATGGCGGCTTCAGCCCGGCCTAGCGCAATCATTTGAGCTCTCGAGGGTGCTCCGTCCAAGCTTCGCTTGGGCGGGGCCGTTGACCTTTTTCATCACAAACGCGATGTACGAGCCATCACAGACTTGCTCCCCAAGCGGTGCGAAGATACCTCGACAGTGCACCATCGAGAACTGCGCCAGTCTCCAGCGACGAACGCATTTCCGGACGCAAACTTTTCATGTGCTCTTTGACAACAAATGTCCGACAAATGGACCCAGTCAGCACACCCGCAAGTGCACGCCAAACAGAAAAATCAAGCGCTAAGCCCAATCTTTGTAACACGTTACATGTAACTACCTTACTATCATCAACTTAACTCATTTTAGGGGGGAGGGGGTACCCCCCACAAATTCTGAATTCTTACCCGCCGCTTGGCCCACATCGTTGAGCGTGGCCCCTTTAGGGGCTGGGGCGCGAAGTCAGACTTCTTCCGCAGCCGGCCCTAGGCGACGCGCTCGCCATCGCCCGCGGTTTCAAACAGCGCCACCACCGGTCATTGTCATTAGGCGAGCAACATGTCGATGCGTCATCCCTGGGAGATAACGCTTTATAACTCCCGAGCGATGCCATAGCATGAATGTCTCCGCGGAGGGAATTATGAGCAAGAAGATTATTGTGTGCGCGGATGGAACCTGGAATACACCTCATGGGGTTGGCGCCGTGGTAAATGACACAAATGTGCGCAAGCTCTACTGCGCTCTCGCAGACGACCCCTCACAGCTGCGCTACTACGACAGCGGAGTTGGCACGGATGGTACTCCCATTGATCATCTGTTCGGCGGGGCCATGGGCGAGGGGCTCTTCCAAAAAATTCAGGATGGCTATGAATTCGTCTCTTATGTCTACGACCCAGGGGACGAAGTCTATCTCTTCGGGTTCAGTCGGGGCGCCTACACCGCGCGCAGTCTTGCCGGGATGATCGCGCGTTTTGGCGTTCCCACAAAGAATCTCGACAATATGACCGTAAAACTAATTTTTGACGCGTACCGGGAACCCGACCCGAACAAGAAAAAGCAATTGCAGGCCGGCCTCGATCAACAGTATGGGTTGGAGCCAGTCATCATCAGCATGGTGGGCGTCTGGGACACCGTGGGATCGCTTGGAATTCCAGGCTTGCTTTTTAGCATCTTTGATCAGAAGAAGTACGGATTCCTCGATACTACTTTGCATCCGAACATAAAAAAAGCCGTTCATGCGGTCTCTATCGATGAGCGCAGAGCGCAGTTCCAGCCCACTCTGTGGACGAATCCAGATGGATCGATGCGGGTCAACGACGACATTGCTCAGCAGGTATGGTTTCCCGGAGTCCATTCCGATGTCGGTGGCGGATATGCGCAGTCCCAGTTATCCGATATCACGCTCAGTTGGATGATGCATAAGGCAAAAGAGTACAGCTTGAAATTCGCCGCGCCCGCCGAGGCGCAATACCTGTCGCCTGCTGCGGCCAATGCAATCGGGCCCGCACACGATGAATGGAAGTTGATTCCGTGGGGACTTCCGAAACATCGGACAGTTCCACCGAATGCTGTGATGTCCAACACTGTGCAGCTCAGGCTCGATGGGCTCCCGCAGTACGCCCCCGAGAATCTCGCGATCTCCAACCGCCAGCTGAGCGGGTACCCAATCGCAAACGTCTTGCCCTATCAACCTTGACACTACGAGCCATGACGCCGGGGCCTGAACTCATCGCTCACTTTTTCTTTCCACTCGTTGTCTCGGCGACCGCAATAGCGTCATCGAGCATTTTGTCGATGCGGCGCGCTTGAGCTTGGCTTTAGAGGCTTTCGGCATCGGCGGAAACCGGGCGTTTGCATTCTAATATGAATGAACGACGCAATGACCTCGCTGGTTGGAGTTAGACTGTAGAAAAAGACATCCGGAGAACCATCGTGATCTGCCCGAAGTGCGGTGAGGACAATTCGGACAATTTCCGTTTTTGCGGAATGTGCGGCACCTTGCTCGAAGCTCGGCGGCCGACGGGTGCACCAGCGCCGGGCCCAACATCAGCGGCCCCGCCAGCTTTCCCACCAGCTTTCGCACCAAAGACCACGAACGCGCCCGAACCAGTGCGGCCCGTCGTCGTGGAGAACGCGACTCGGCCTCCAATCAAGCCGTTTCCGCCGATCAGCGGACCCTCGGTGCTGGGGCTGAACCAACCCAGTCCGAATCAGCCGACCATGGGCTCGCGGCGGGAAGAATCTTTCTCCGGCTTCGATTCCTTTCTTGAGCGCGAGTCGCCCGAGCAACCAAAAGCCGGCGGCCGGCGGATCCTGCTGCTCGTGTTGCTGCTCGCGGCATTGGGCGGAGCAGGCTGGTGGACGTACACAAACTATCTCGCCGCTATGGGGAATCGAAAACCGGAGACCGCGGCTTCGAGCGCCCGCCAAGCGCCCGCCGAGAAGCCATCGGCCATACCATCGGCCCGGGATGCGGTGGCAGGGAACGATGCGAGTTCGTCGCAGGCGGTGGCTCCGCCAGCGGGAGTTGCAGGCGGCCAGGCCGAGAACGCAAGCGCTCGTCCCGAAACAACCCCGAAGACCGCGGACGCCGAGGTAAGATCTGCCGCCAAACCGAAACCGGCGGCTTTGAAGCACGCGCCGGCGAAGAAAAGTTCGGAGAAACGCGAGCCCCGCACAACCGCCAAACGTCCGGAGCCTCCCCCGCCCGCTGCGGCTGACACCGGGGACGCGGCTTTCCGCAAAGGCGAGGCCTATCTTTACGGGCGAGGCGCGCCGAAAAACTGCGACGAGGCAGTGAAATATCTGAAGACCGCTTCGGCCAAATCGAATGCCAAGGCCCGGAGCACCTTCGGAACCATGTATGCCACCGGTCACTGTGTGCCGCGCGATCTGCCGACATCGTATTTATGGTTTGCGCTGGCTCTGCGGGCGGATCCGAATAATCAGATTCTGGAAAAAGATTTGAGCGCGGTTTGGAACCAGATGACCCCGCCAGAACGGCAGATGGCTACGAGAATGAAGCAGTGAGGCATTGCAATTGTGGGTGTGCGTAATTGATGAAAGTTCAGGCTAATAAAGTGAAAGTTAGTACCCCAATATGTGAAATTGGATTTCGTCCGGCGCTGGTCGGAGAAGGCCGAGATCGGCGTCGGACGGTTCATCCCGTGGCTGGGCGTGACTGCTAAGCAAGTTCTATGACTGGCGGCAGCGGTACGGGTGCGTCAACGAAATTCGCCGGTCACGCGACGCAGCTACCCTGGCCGCTGTTTGCGGCCATAGAAGTTCACTTCCCCGTCGACCACATTGGCCACGTAACGACCGCTATCGAGAAATTGCATAACTTTCTTCCCGGTGCGTGCCAGTTCTGCCCAACGAGAGCTTGTGTGTGGATTCTGCTCGAGCCCCCTCAGCGTTTGGTTCTCAAACCTGAAATCCACCTCGCGCAACTTGGAACGGCTTGTGCGTCGCACGATGCAACTCTGGTTTTCTAACGCGACAGTCCTTGCGTCCTCAACCAAAACCTGCCGCCACACGGAAATCAGGGTCCCTTCTAAGGTCGTGGCCATCGTTTTTCGTCACCAGATGAATTGCCGAACACGCCGTCTATTCTTTTCATGATTCGATCGGCCCACTGAATAGCGGATGAGATCAAATACTCCGTTCGCGGGCTAGGGCGACTATCACCCAGATCCTCTGGCGTCTTCAGATGCCGCGCCACCAAGATTCCAGCCACGATTGCCAACACGCGCTTGCGTCCTTCGTCCATTCTTGCCGGTCGCCTGTTCTGACTCTGAGCCACTGCACTCAACCACTCAACCGAGAACCTGACCCCTTGTCTAGGCGTCGAATGGGCCGAGCAGCATCTGGCCGGCCTTGCGTTCGAGGCGCGCGAGGCGATGCTCGAACCGCGCCTTGATCCTGCGATATGTCGCCGCGGCGATCGTCCCTACTTGGTTCCCGCGACGGAGTTCGCGAGCGCGTCACGCGCGATCGCCAGCGCCCGTCGCGGCTCGCGGGCCTCGTGCTCGTAGTAGATTGCCAANNCTCGTAAGCTTCGTAGCCCTCACAAGAGTTTCCAAGTGTGCTTTCCCAAAGTTGACGCGCAAGTGCGAGGTCCCCGTCGCGCCTTGCCAATCGTGCCAGGGCTGTACGAGCAGCGCGATCGGTTTCCATCGGCAGCACGGAGCCAATCGACTTTTCATACAGCTTGCGCGCACGCTTTAGTTCACCGCGCCGTTCGCAAATGCGAGACACACCGTACAGCTCCAGTCCGTCCTGGCTAGGGGCCTCACTATCACCGAGCAGTGACAGGATGCGGCCCGAGAGCCCGGCGAGTCCCCGCAAATCCATCTGGTTGTGGTGAAAGACAGAGACTAGCGGGTCCGCCTGCCCGCCGCGCACAAAATCGAGATAGATTCTTGGGATTAGCTCCGACACGACATCTGTGCCCCGGTCCCATCCAAGCACGTGACGTTCGAGCTGCGACAATCTTACGGAGCCAAGCCGGAGACGCCAGAGACTCCGTGCCGGATGAAGGAAATCGAGATGAGCCCGCAGTAACGGAGGAATGGTTCGCGTCATCCGATAACGCGTTTCGAGCAGCGGCCAGTCGAATGATTTGCCGTTGAACGTGATCAGCACAGGACGTTCTGCCAACCGCTCCGCAAGCGCCGCGAGCAGCGAACGCTCTTCACTGTACTCACGCATGAACAACTGCTCGACCTGGAGACCTCCGCCTTCCCACCATGCCAGGCCGACCAGAAACGGATATGTTCCTGTCCCGCCCGCGAGTCCCGTTGTCTCCGTGTCAAGAAAAAGCCACTGCGTGGCGTCCGCGACATCTTCGGGATCATCCGGTGCGAGCAACCGCAGTGCCGCGCCATCTGGAGCGCATTGCGCGTGGACAGCTTCCGCTGAAACGATTCCAGAGGTCGTGATCTCAGAATTCGCGCTCGCTTCACGGGGGTTGTTGTCCAATTTGATCCTGAGGTCAATGGGTGTACTGAGATCGGAGACGTATCAAATCCTCAAGAAATTTCCTACGAGACTTGATTCCGGATTTGTCACCCACAAAGTTCTCCAGAACCCCGAAGATGCGAGCGCGCACCTACTACCTCTGGTTGTTTCGGAAATACAGTCCGCATTGGAAGACAACCTCGTGGTGGAGGTTTTGTCCGAACCCGCGCTCTCTGCCTGGCTCGATTCAAAAGTTGCTAGTGGATTTGTATTTGGTGTGCAGGGCGTTACGGAAGAACAGGCAAAGAATGGAGTACAGCAGTTGTTGAAGAGGCCTCTTTTGGATGTTGCAGGGGATCCAGAGCACACAAATTTTTCTCAGGGCTTCCTGAAAAGCAAGAAGAAAGCTCGTGGTGAGGTTGCCGGGCGACTCACCGAGATCTTGTCTGGGGAACCAGGGCATCTAGCGAATCAGGAGTTCGCGCTTCTGATGTCGGTCAGGTCGAGATATGGCGCGCCACCGCCCAAGCTTGCGTTAGGAACCATTGTTCGTGACCTGAGTCGAGGAATCTACTGATGTGGTCCTCAGTCAGTTCGGCGCGCCTTCGAACGTCTCTGGGCTCAACGCAATCGTTATCGGATCAGCCGTGTTTGAAACAGAGCAGGCGCTTCGCGAACGGCGTATTCGAAGAATTGCTATACCGATTTACCACTCAGGCAAGCTGGCCTGTGATCTGGCTGAACTCCAGAGATTGATTCATGAACTGTTGGTTTTTACTCTGGTGGAAGACATCGAGGTAATTCTCAAGCCCACGAAGATGCAACCGTCTCGCTTAGAAATTTCGGGTGTGCGCCAAACAGTCCCAACTATTTGTTTGTTTTCAGGGGGCACTGACTCGTACTCAGGGATATTGCTAGCGAGAGAAGTTTTCAGCGATCTCAAGGGTGTGTTTTGCGCACACGCAGATCAGTCAAGGATTATTCACATCGTTACGACACTACAGAAGAGGGTTTTGAACAAAAGACGCGTAGAGATAATTAAGGTTCCGGTCCCTCGCATTGAAGCAAGAGGATACGCTCAGCTAAGGGGATTTCTTTACCTTCTGGCTGCGACTGCTGTAGCGCAAGAGCTTGATTCGCAACGAATTGTGGTGACCGAATGTGGCCCAACGATGTACCAGCCCAGATTCTCGCCGCTGGATTCCATCACTGACCTGCCCCCCATTATTAGTCCAGGGATAATGAGACTTTCTCCGGGTTTGGGTTTTCGGACGTGGTCGTTGTAGTAACACATCCGCAGCCGTCGGGGCGGTGGGAAAGTCCTATAAAAGGGGATGTCAA
>PLHP01000359.1:0-4039 GCA_003138955.1 Acidobacteriaceae bacterium
CAGTCCGTGGTAAAAGTCTGATTCGTATCAGGGCACGCCTTCAGGCGTGCCGCCAGTGCCATGTTATGAATGAGCCTTTAGGCGCTCTTGGCGCCAGAGTTTCGCCGCAGGCTGCTAGGCGACGCGCTCGCCGTTACCCGCGGATTGAAACAGCGCCACCACCTCGGGCTTGATTACCTTTCCCATCGCGTTGCGCGGAAGCGCATCCAGCACGAGAAGCCGCGAGGGCAATTTGTGAGCCGCTAGCAACTCCTTGGCCCAGGCGCGAAGGGACACGAGATCGAGGGCATCGCCGTCATTCAGTACGTCGTTCAGTACCTCTTTCAGAACTATGGCCGCAGCGACCCGCTCGCCCCACTCTGGATCGGGCACGCCGACCACGGCACACTCGGCAATCGCGGGATGTTGGCGCAGCGATTCTTCAATCTCCAGCGCGGATACCTTGTGTCCGCCCGTCTTGAGGATGTCAATGTTCGTGCGGCCAAGAATGCGATAGACACCGTTCTCGACGACCGCAGTATCGCCGGTGCGAAACCATCCATCGCGGAAGGCAGCGCGGGTTGCCTCGGGCTTGCCCCAGTATTCCGCGAACACGCTTGCGCCACGGACTTCGATCTCACCCAGTGTTCCCGGGGCAACCGGCTCGCCGTTTTCTCCAACCAGTCGAACCTCGACGCTCGGCAGCGGCCTTCCGACGCTACCCGGCACGCGCTCGCCTCGTAACGGGTTCGACAGCGCCATGCCAATCTCCGTCATGCCGTAGCGCTCCAGCAGCGTGTGGCCGCTGATTTCCTGCCAGCGCTGGAGCGTGCTCACCGGCAGCGCTGCCGACCCGGACACCATCAAGCGCAATCGGGCGCACGCCCGGCTTAGGTCCGCGCGGCGTTCCGGCGAAGCCCGCTCCCAGGCGGCGATGAGCTTCACGTAAATCGTCGGCACCGCCATCAACAGAGTTACGCTGCCGCCGGCGATGCGGTCCCACACGGCACTCGCGTCGAAGCGCTCCAGCATCTGGCAGGTTGCGCCCGACCACAGCGCGCAGGAAACAACGTTGATAATTCCGTGCACGTGGTGCAGCGGCAAACACAGCACAATGCGATCGTCGGCCGACCACTCCCAAGCCTCCACCAGGCTCATGATTTGCGCCGTGATGTTGGCATGGTTTGTGACCACGCCCTTGGGCCGGTTGGTCGTGCCGCTCGTGTAGAGAATCATGGCGCGCCGCTGGTCCTTTATGTCCGGAGTTATGTCCGGCAATTCTGCTGGTGGGCGAGCGGGAAGCTGGTCATACGACAGCGCGCGGATGCCGCGGGCTGCGGCAATTAGCGACATTGAGGGGGCCGCGAGAGCATCGAACACCAAGGTCGATGCCTCGGTATCGTCGATAAAGTATTCCAGTTCCGATCTTGTAGAGTTGAGCGGTAACGGGACGGCAACGCCACCTGCCCGCCAGATGCCCCACAGCGCCGCAACCCACGGAAATCCCGGCGTCAGCAGAAACGCCACGCGGTCTTCTTTAAGGTCCTCGCGCTTAAGGTCGTCGCGCTGAAGGTCCTCGCGGCCAGCGAGCAGCGCCGCCGCCACGCGCGACGACGCATCCAGCAAGTCGTTGTAGGTGAACGACCCCTGCGAATCGACGAGTGCGGTGCGTCCGCCATGGCGCTGGGCGCGAGCCATTACTAACGGAAGATGGCTGGCACGACTGATCACACGCAGACTTTACGTCGTCTCCGCTGTATTGTCCACTTATTCGGACTGCCCTTTCCCAGCGATCAAAACAGTTCGCGTCCAGTCCAGAAGAACTCACCCATTTGGAGTATGTCGAGAACAGGCGGGAATGGGTTACAATCTGACCGCCGTTTTTCTAGCGAAAAAAGGGGAACTCTGGCTAATAAGGTCGCAACCATGTATCGGAGCACTCGCAGATCGCCGGCGCCGGGCATTGAATCCCCTGGGGTTGTTCCCATGCCCGATCGAGGCGGAGTGCTCTCTTCGCTGGAAGCAGTTCGCCGTGAGATCCGCGAGATTGGTGAGGAGGACGTCGATGCTGTTTTGCAGCTGATCACCGAGTCCGCCTTGAGCCTCACCGGAGCCAGTGGCGCGGCTCTGGCGTTGCTCACGGATGACGAGATGATCTGCCGGGCGCGAGCCGGTGAACCGGCGCCGCCGCTCGGAGCCCCGGTGGACGTACAACACGGTCTCTCTGGAGAATGTGTTCGCACCGGCCTCCTTGTCTGGTGCCACGATATGGAAAACGACCGGCGCATTGATCCTGAAATCGGTCGCAGACTGGGCATAGGCTCGCTCATAGCCGTTCCCATCGTGTCCGATGTCAAGGTGGTCGGCCTGCTGGAGATTTTCTCTCCGCGTCTACGCGGTTTCACCAAGGACCACGAGACGGTTTTGGACCGGCTCGCCGAAATGATTCCCAAAACCTTTAGTGAGGAGACGGAGGCGGGAAATGCCCAGCCTGAAAAGACTCAACCGGAAACGCCGGTAAAGCCAGAAGTCTGGTCGCAACCTCCTGCGTCGGAGTCAGATTCGATCGGGTCGGGTTCGCCGGAGTTGACATCGGTCCAGGCGACGGGCGAGGACTTGCGGGAACAGAAGCCCGAGGTCGTCGAGCCAGTCTCGGAGCCAGTCCCCGTGCAAGTCTCGGAGCAAGTCTCGCAGCAGGTCCTCAGTCAAGATGTCTCCGAACAAGTTCTCGATCAACTCCCCGAGCTTGCCCCCACAGCTCCGTCTAGCTGGCTTCATTGGGTGCTGCTTAATTGGGCACTCCTTGGGCTGGTTAGTGCAGGGGTGTCGATGGCGCTCGGCTATTTGGTCGGCTCCATGATCAAGACGCATTAGGCTCGAATTGGCGAATGACGTCGGTTGGAACAGTTTCACGATGTAAGTCGTNNTTGATGAGTCGAGTTGCAGCGCCCAACCTTTCGTGGAGCGCACTCCTGTACAATTTTTCTGAATGAAACGGCTGATGAGACTTTCGGCGATCCTTTGGATTCTGCTGGGGGCGGCGGTGTGGGTTGCCGCCGAGCCTATTGATTCTCTGCATGCCACGAATTACGTCAATGATTTTGCGGGGGTTCTGGATGCGGCTACACAGGCACGGTTGAACGCTCTTTGCCAGCAGGTGGAGCAAAAGGCGCAGGCGCAGATTGCCGTGGTTACGGTGAAGTCGGTCGATGGGCAGGATGTGGTGAGTTACGCGGTGGCGCTGTATCAGAAATGGGGGATCGGGGCGAAAGGGAAGGATCGCGGGGTGCTGATCCTGCTGGCGACCGAGGATCGCAAGTTCGGAGCGAGTGTCGGTTATGGTTTGGAACCGATTCTTCCGGATGGCAAGATAGGTGGTTTTCGTCGGGAAGCGGTGCCGTATCTGACCAGCGGGAATTATGCTGCGGGTTTATCGCTCATGACTTCGGCAATCGCCGATGTCATCGCCAAAGATGCCGGAGTGACGTTGGACAATCAGCCTCAACTGGCTGCGCCCCGTCAGCGGCCCGCGCCGAGTGGCGGCATCTCGCCGATTGTCATCATCCTCATCATCATCTTTGTTGTGATCCCCGTTCTGCGTGCGTTATTTCGGGGCGGTGGCCCTGGACGAGGCAGCGGTGGATCTGGATTTTGGTCGGGATTGCTGTGGGGAATGCTGTTTAGCAACATGGGCGGCGGTCGTGGCGGTTTTGGTGGAGGATTCGGTGGCGGCGGGGGTGGAGGAGGGTTTGGCGGATTTGGCGGCGGGAGCACAGGCGGAGGCGGGTCGTTCGGCGGTTATTAGAAAGCGAGAGGCGCGCAATGGTTCCGGAAAAGCTGATTAACGAGTTTGTCGAACGGATGCGGGGAGCGGCGGGGACGAATCTGCTGGCGGCGATTCTTTATGGGTCGGCGGCGGCGGGAGATTATGTTGCCGAGCACTCGGACTTGAATTTGCTGTGCGTGCTCGGCGAGACTTCTTTTGCATCGATTACGGCGCTGGCTCCGGCGATCGAATGGTGGGGGAAGCAGAAGCATCGCGAGCCGCTGCTGATGAGTG
>PLHP01000359.1:4050-4582 GCA_003138955.1 Acidobacteriaceae bacterium
GCACTATCGCGTGCTGTGGGGAGAAGACGTTCTGAAGACGTTGGAGATCCCGATGCGTTTACATCGGGCGCAGGTGGAGTATGAGCTGCGGGAGAAGACGATCCTGCTGCGGCAGCGGTTGCTGATGNNCGCTGATTGCGCTGGGCGATGCGGGAGCGGGATCGAAGAGGGAAGCGGCGGCTGCGCTGGCGGCTAAGCTGGGGATTGATGCCGGCGTGTTCGGCGAACTGCTTGATATTCGGGAGCGTAAGAAAGACCGGAAGTCGGCGAAGGTGGATGAGGTGTTTGCGCGCTATCTGAAATTGGTGGAACAGGTGACGGCGGCGGTGGACAAGATGCTGGATCCGGCAGCGTGATGAGTCCGACGGCGGAGCGACGGGCGTCTCACCCGTCAAAGTCGGGCGTGGCCGGGCGGGGATGCCCGGCTCTCCAGCGGCAAGCTTGCGATTAATTTTGTGTTCAGGAGAATTGATATGAGCAAGGGCTTGATTGTACTGGCGGTGCTGGTGGTGATCGTGCTGGCGCTGTTTGG
>PLHP01000421.1 GCA_003138955.1 Acidobacteriaceae bacterium
GGCATGAGCTGCAGCGCTTCCGTCCACCCTTTGATGACTTGCCCGACTCCAAACGTCGCCGGTTGCCCCCGCTTGTAGGAGCTGTCAAATTCCGTGCCGTTGATGAGAGTACCCCGGTAGTTACACACAACCTGGTCGCTAAGGCTGGGCTTCGGTCCGGTGCCCGCTTTCAGAATCTTGTACTGCAAGCCGCTGGGCAACGTAATGACGCCTTCTTTCGCTTTGTTGGCAGCGAGAAATTTTTCGCCTTCGGCCTTGTTCGTAGCCGCAGCCTGTTGCGCTTTCGCCTGCTGCTGTTTGCGTACCTCTGACTGCACCTCGTCGAGCACGGCCTTCGCTTCTTCTTGCGTCAGACGCGTCTTACCGCCGGACATGGCATCCTTCAATCCCTCGGATGTCAGATTCCAGTCCACCTGCACCGACTGCTTTTTCAGGCCGCCGCCAACTTGCGTCCCGATGTCCATTCCCAGCGCATAGCTGAACTTTTCTTTTCGCGTTGTAAGGGGAGCGGGCGCCGCGCTCTTCGCTGCCGTCTTCTTTGCTGGAGCTTTCGCCGTTGTGGCCGCTTGCGGAGTTGTGGCTGCAGGAGCCGCTGGAGTCGTTGCCGCCGGAGTGCTGGTTGCCGAAGTCTGCTGGGCGTAGCCATCTCCGGCCAGCGTCATCCCTGCGGCCAATAGAAAGGTTGTAATGAGAGATCTTTGCATTCACCTATTGTCACATTGCTCCGCATTCTGCGCCAGACCAGGGGCAGTGGCCTAATGAACCGCGAAGGACACCAAGGAGCACGAAACCATAAGGAGATTCACACCGTTGTGTCACTTCGTGTCCTTCGTGGTTGATGAATTTAGGACATTACCAAGGCTCGGGAGTTCGCTATAATCCCTCCATGAAAACCACTCGCTTGTTCTCGCTCGCACTGCTCGTGATCGTGATCGCGCTTGCATCAGCCAGCTCGGCCAAGATTCTGGTTCAACTCAAAGATGCCCAAGGCAAGGTTGTAGGATCCGCGATTCTTTGGGAATCGGCCCCGGGCATTGAGATGGAAGTCGATCTCGAAAATCTTCCTCCCGGCGAACATGCTATCCACTTCCATCAAAACGCGAAGTGCGACGCCCCGGACTTCAAGTCCGCGGGAGGCCACTTCAATCCCGATGGCAAGAAGCATGGATTGGAGAATCCGGAAGGTCACCACGCCGGCGACAACCCCAACTTCACCGTGGGCGCGAACGGCAAAGCGCATTTCAAGTGGCAAGATAAAGACGTCACGCTCGGCAGCGACAGCCATTCCCTGTTCAGCAACGGAGGCACGGCAATCGTAGTGCACGCCAAGGCCGACGACCAGAAGACCGACCCCGCGGGCAATGCCGGCGACCGCATCGCCTGCGGTGTGATTACGAAGTAGCGTCGGAGAAATTTCCGCTGCGTGACACGCCGGGGAGGTCCCGCAAGAAGCAACGCATAGGGACAGCCGTCCCCGACTGCCCAAGGCGAGCGCAGCTCGCCAGGAGTTTTGTCGCCAACGTGCAAATCCAGGAGCGTGGCGACGCTGAGCACATTCACTCCGATCAGGATGAATAAAGAAACTCCAGCGCCTCCGGAAAGCGCACTGCCCAGGCCGATTCGCTGTGTGCAGCGTTTTCATCGACCCGGACCTTCAGCCGTCGTTCGTCCAAGCCAGCCTCCTTCAGAATCGATTCCAGTTCGCGGACGTCGCCAACGATCCTTTCGTCTTTCTCCGCATGCCCCACTTCCCGTGTCCCCATCCCCAGGTACGTGCGCGCCGGCCAATCGCGGAATCGACGGCTCTCTTCCAGAATTCTCTGGTTCGCCACGGACAGAGACGGGCTCTCGATCAGCAATCGCCCAAACACGCCCGGCGCTGCCAGTTGGGTGTACAAAGTAATCAGGCCTCCCAGAGAAGACCCGCCCAATCCTGTATTCTCTGGTCCCTTTAACACACAATAATGCTCCTCGATCAGCGGCATCACTTCACGCTGCAGAAAATCCGGATAGCATTTTCCCTTCGCGTTAAGAACTCTGGGATCTCTTGACGGGTACGGAATGTACTCGCAAGCCCGGTTCTTCGTGTTGTCGATGCCGACGATAATGAGCGGCGGAATGTTGTGCTCGGCGATCATCCGCGCCGCGCTCTCGCCCACCTGCCAGTGCACTCCCGCAAAAGCCGTTACCGGATCGAACAGATTCTGTCCGTCATTCAAGTAAAGGACCGGNNTCGTAATCGGGAGGCAGCCAAACCCGCAACAGTCGCGTGTTCCCGAAGATACGGCTGCGGAGTTCATGCAGCCAAAGGTTGCCGGTCGCGACCGGCACGGCGGCGATGGGGGCGGGCTTCGTCTTCGGTTTTCGCGTTGTGGGCCGGGACATGGAGTGGATCGACCGTTCAGCTGTCAGCTCTCAACTTTCTGGGAGAACATTCGGGCCGGCGCCTGGGTAGTGGCTACTGAGTACTGGTTACGGCTACTCACTGCTACTGTCTCGCTTCCACCAGATCACCGCCGCCAACAGCGTCGTCGTCGCAATCAACGCCAGCGAACTCAAACATAAAATGCACCAGACCCCCAGCACGCGCGCTTCAATGTAGGTTAGGTACAAAGCAAACGCCAGGCCCACGGCAGCAGCGCCCAAGAGCATTGCCGGAGTCTCGCGCCGCTCGCGATATACCGTGGCCAGCCCCACCAGCGCCGCATACCCGAGCATCCCAATCAGCGCGACCGGGATTCCCAGAATCGACGAATATTCGCTGCGGTTCACGATGTCGCAATTGAACGTTTCTCCGATATCGCAATACGCCGTCTTTGAGATCGCGTAATGATGCTGTAGCGACACTGACGACACCGCGATTCCGCACACCGCCAGAATGGCCACAAAGCTCATCAAACGCTGCCTCAGATCGGTCATGGCAGCGTGCATCCGGTGCGGTCGCTCAGTTCTTGCAGAGTAAAAACGCGCTCCACTCGTTCCCCCGTAGGCGGAAACTGCCAAGTCGGATAATGCTTGATGTCTTCGTCTTTGCAAACCTGCGAAAGACCGCGCAGGTCGCCTTTTATGCCGCATTCCACGTAAGGAGCGTACTCGAACGACGCACCGAATTTTTCTTTTTGCTCCACGCAATGCGGGCACCACCACGCCCCGTACATTTTCACGCCGCGCCCGGTCAGACAGCGCGCGAACGCATCGTGCTTGTGCTGGGTTCGGTGGTCAACATAGTAGGCCACCCCGAATGCCGCTACGATCAGCACGGCATAGATCGCAACGCGCCCCCAATTCCGGCTGGAGATTTTGATGCCGAATTTTTCCTTTTGCCGTTCTCTTCGCTCTTGCGACATGGATGTTTTATATCACGCTGGCGCAAGCCCNNTCCAGCGTCAGCACCTCGCCATCCACCATCACAGCCACCGGACCGTCGAGGCGAAACTCCACCCGCCTAACTGCCTGCCGCTCCGCCAGCGGGTGCCGTGTGTGCGTGCCATCATAAAGCGTTGCCAAATTCCGGATCAGCCCCAATCGCCCAATCGGCCCCCACCGCACATACTCGATCAATCCATCATCCGTGACCGCGTCGGGCGCGATCATCATTGTGCCACCCGTAAACTTACTGTTGTTGAATGTCAGAAACAAACAGCGTCGCGCATCAAACTCTCGCTGTTCGTCGAACCTCACCGGAAACGGCCGCCGATCAAGCCGCGCCAGAGCAAGAAATATCGACAGCAGATACCCGAACTGCCCAAGACCCTGAAACCGCCGGTGTCGCAGCGCCGCCACGTCCGCTGCAAACCCCAAGCTCAACAGATTCGTGTAGTAAATCGCGCCGTCTTTGTGCGTCAATCGCAAAACATCACAAGGCCGCGAACGCCGCGCCTCCAGCGCCCGAAGAGCATGCTCCAAACCGCTCTCTCCGGAAGCGACATCCTCGAAATCCCGAAGAAACGAATTCCCGGTGCCCAGCGGAAGAAATCCTAGCGTAGGAATCTGCTGTTCCGCACCTGGAACTTCCTGAGACCCGAGACCTAAAGCCTGACACCTGCTCTCCGGGAACAGCCCGTTGACGATCTCATAGGAAACCCCATCCCCGCCCACTGCAAGAAATTTCCGAAAGCCGCGCCCATAAGCCTCGCGCGCAATGTGCGTGGCCTCCCCCGCCGCGCGTGTCTTCGTCGCCTCAATCGCAATGCCCGCACCCCGCAAACGATCAAGCGCGGATGTCACGCGCTCGCCGCAACGTCCCCCGCCCGCCGCCGGATTAATAATGGCAAGAAAAGTTTCGTTCATACTTAGCTCTTGGCTTTTGGCTCTTAGCCCTTGGCCCTTGGCGATTCTTCCGAACGACTGAAAGTTGGGAGCTAAAGGCCAAAAGCTAGATCCCCACCACTCCCGCCCGCGCAGCGTCCGCTCCAATCTCCTCCGCCAATTCTCCACGCTTGATTTTCAGCGACGCCGTCCGCGGAAAATCTTTCTCCCACACCAGACATCCGCCCACGCGCTTGAAGTCGGCCAGGCGCCGGTTCCGCGCCACAATCTCTTCGCGCAATCGGTCGTCGAACTGCTGGTTCTGTTCCAGTCGTACCACCAGCATCAGCATCTCGTTACCGAGAGTCTTCTGTGGCCATAAATAATTCGCCGCAAACACGCAGTATTCCTTCACCGGCAGACCATCAAACACGGCCTCAATGTCCTCGGGATAAATATTCTTCCCGCCCTCGGTGACGATCATATCCTTCTTGCGCCCGACGAGTTGCAAGTGCCCGTGCCCATCAAAGCGTCCCAGATCGCCCGTCAGCAGCCAGCCTTCGACGATCGTCTGCGCCGTCTGTTCCGGGTCATCCAGATAATGCGACATGACCGCGCGGCTTCGCACCGCCACTTCCCCGATTCCGTCGCCATCAGGATTCAGCACGCGCACCTCAGTCCCGGGCAGGGGCTTGCCCACCGTATCGGCGCGAAATGGTTTCAGATCGTTAAGGGTCACGGCCGTGCAAGCCTCTGTCAGCCCGTACCCGCAAGTCACCGGAATTCCCAGATCGTAGAAGAACTGCAACGTCGAAGGATCCGTAAAAGCTCCGCCAACAATCAACGCTCGCAGTTCTCCGCCAAACGCCTTGTGTACTTGCGGCAGCAAACGTCGGCTCAACTCCACCCGCGGACGCCCTCGCGTCAGGATTTTATTCAGCCCGATCAGCCGGTCCAGCATCCAGCGCTCGCGCGGCTTCAGTTCGTCAAACTTCGCGCGCAGTCCGCGTTCCAGATTTTTCAGCACCATCGGCACCAGGCTCACATAGGTGATGCGATAGCGCACAAACGCATCGCGCACAAACTCCGGACGCAGCGTCCGCAAATGAACCACGCACGCTCCGCACACGAACGGCCCAATGAATCCCACCATGAAATCGATCGCGTGATTAGTCGGCAGAATGCTCAAATAGCGCACGCCCGGCCAAAATGGATACCATGCCGTCAGCGAAGCGCACTGCTCCAGATAACTGTCGTGCGTAAGCACGCATCCTTTCGGACGCCCGCCCGTGCCCGACGAATAGACGATGCAGGCCGTGTCCTCGCGCTGCCGCGCCACAAACCGCGGATCGCCCTTCCTCTTGAATTCTTCCCAGCGATAAGCGCCATGCAAGTCTTCTCCCGCCGGCGCTTCCGTGACCAGCACGATCCCAACCTTAAGTTTTGCGAACTCCGGCGACTGCGTGATCGCCCTCCACAAGTAATACTCCACCACCAGAAAACGCGACTTCGAATGCGCCAGCAGTTGCAGGTGCTCGGCCGCGGTTAATTTGTAATCCAGTGGAACCAGCACCCCGCCGCAGAAAAAAATCGAGTACGCCGAAATCAGCCACTTCGACTGATTCGTCATGATGATCGCCGCGCGGTCGCCCGCATTACACTCGGCGTCTTCAAGAGCACGGCAAAGCGGACGCGCCATTTCCTTAAAATCAGAGTAGGTAAGCCGCACTTTTTCACGATCGCGATCGGCTTCAATCAGGCAGGTTTCGTTGGGCCAGCGCTCCAGCGCATCCTTAAGCGCTGCACCCAGGCTGGCATATTGGCGGAGATCAAGCATTCGATATTTCTTTGAAAGGGCCCGCCTTCAACCGGGCCGCTACGATCCCATTCCGAAAGTTCCTAAAGCCGCGCTTGAATTCGATTCGCCAGTGTCCGGAAATCCGACACGCCCTGCAGTTCATAGTCCGGCAACTCGATGCGGAAGTGATGCTCCAGTCGCGTCAGCAAATCGAGCGCCTGCAAACTATCGATTCCCAGCGTCTTGAAGAAGTCGTCATCGGCAGAAAGCTTCTCCCGTGGGACCTTAAAGTGGGTCGCGGCAAGATCGAGAATCTGGTCGAGTGTGTGATCGGTCGCCGGCATGAATATTGCGCCTCTCAAATCACCAATTACAAATTACCAATTCACAGCAAATACGGCTGCACTCCCTCGTTCTCCACAAACTTGCGCAGCCCCTCTTCGACGGCTGGACGCGAATAAAGGTCGCAGAAAATATCAATCTCCCGCTTCAACTCNNGCAATCTGGCTCACCAGTCCGATCTGCTGCGCCTTCATCACATTGAAACTGCGCCCGGTGAGAAGCAGATCGCGCACCACCGCATTGCCCAAATCCCGCTTCAGTCGCGGAATCCCGCCGAATCCCGGAATCAGGCCCAGCCGCAGCTCGGGGAAGCAAAATCGCGCCATGCGGTCCGCAATAATAATGTCGCAAACCAGCGCCAACTCAAACCCGCCGCCAAATGTCACGCCGTGCACCGCTGCAATCGTTGTCAGCGGCGCCGCATCGAGCGCGTTCATCACGGAGTGAATGCGCTCCAAAAAGTCCCGCACCCCGCGCAGGGCTGCGGTCCTTTCCATTTCTTGTCCGCGCTGAAACAGCTCGCGCAAATCTGCTCCGGCTGAAAACCCGGCCTTCAACGTCGAGTGGACAATTAACGCGTGGGCCTCGTTCGCCATTCCAGGTAAAGCCGCTGCAAACTTTTCTAATTCCTCCAGTGTGAGCGACCCGATCTCGTTGCAAGGATCACGATGCAATGCAAGCTCAGTCACTCCATTCGCGATTTGCCACGAAAGCGTCTGCCCTTTGAAGTCGTTCATGCCGTCTTCGCCGCCTGGTTCTTCGGAACCTGGTTCTGCGAGGTCAGGTACATCGCGTCAATTTCGTTGCGAAAGCGCTCGGCAATCAAGTCGCGCTTCAGTTTCCCGTTCGCCGTTAGCAGGCCGCTCTCGATGGTGAACGCTTCCTTCACCAGATGAAACGCTCGCACCTGCTTGTAATGCGGCAGGTCCTGATTCACAAGGTCCAACGCTGCCTGCGTCTTCTCGCCGCTCACCGTGCCCGTGACCAGCGCCGCCAGATATCCGCGCGCGTTGCCCACGAGCACCACCTGACTCGCGCCCGGCAACTCGTGCAGAATCTTGTCCTCAATCGGCTCGGGCGCAATGTTATGCCCCGACCCAAGAATAATGAGGTTCTTGAGGCGCCCGACAATCTTCCAGTTTCCGTTCGCGTCCACTTCGCCCTGATCGCCCGTATGAAACCAGCCGTCGCGCAGCACTTTCGCCGTCTCCTCTGGACGATTCCAGTATCCTGGAAAAATATTCGGCCCGCGCACCACGATCTCCGCATTCTCCGCGACCTTCATCTCCACGCCCGCAATCGCCGGCCCCGCGCGGCCCGGAATCACTGGCGCATTCGGATCATCCATGGTGCAGATCGCCGTCGTCTCGGTCAGGCCGTACACTTGCAAAACGGGAATGCCCAGCATCATAAAAAAGAGTTGCGTCTCCTCACTCAGCGGCGCCGANNAGCCGATTCGCCAGCCCGAGCCAGATCCCGTCCCCGGCGCGCGATTTTCCCTCCTGCCGCCGCACCCACGCGCCCTTTGCCTTGGTGTGCACCTTCAACGAAAATCCACCCGTATTCCAAAGCTGCTCGTCGACCGCCTTGCGCATGCGTTCGAGAAGCGCGGGAACATTCAGGAAATAATCCGGCGCCCCCAGCCGCATCTCGGTAGCAATCTTTCCCAGGTCCGTATTCAATGTCAGCTTACTTCCGCGCAGCAGGCAGGTCAGCATCATGATCCACGAGCCGGCAAAGCAAAGCGGCAAGTAATGAAACACCGCGTCCCCCGGCCGCGTCTTCCCCGTGTCCCCCAGCATCGTGCGACCCTTCATAAGGTGATCCAGCCGCCCCGAAGTGCAGCCCAGCATGTGCCCGACGTTGCCCGCGTTCAACATCACGCCCTTCGCCTCGCCCGAGGTGCCCGAGGTGTAGATGATCGTCACCACATCTCCTTCCGCAACCTCCAGCGCCGGATCCTCCGCCGGCTCGCGCCCTGCTGTGAAAACATTTTCGAAGCAGAAACCCGGCGGCGCCTCGGGCCAAGCTTCCGCGATGGCATCGGCCAACGACTTCTCGCCGCAGGCAATCACCGAGGGCCAGCAATTCTTCATCATCGCGACCAGTTCGGCCGGCGCCTGTCGCGCATACAGCGGCACCACCGTCAACCCCTCCGCCATGATGGCCAAATCCATCGCCACCCATTGCAGCGAGTTATGCGCCAGCAGCGCACACCGGTCGCCCTTCTTCAGCCGCAACCGCCGCAGATAAGCACGCGCCACCAGTACCTGCGCCAGCAACTGCCGCGCCGTAAGCCGAACCGCCTGCCCGTCGCGCATTTCCTGCAGCACGATGGCATCGCCGCTGCGCTCGAGGCTCGCAAAAAGTTGTTCGAGGAATGGCATGCGATTCTGGTCTATCAGGATTGCCGATCGAAATCTTGGGGATTTCCTTCGTGAACCTTCTCGTCCTTTGTGGGTTCCGCACTCTTAACCACGGAGGACACGAAGATTCACGGAGGAGCCCCACCTACCCATACGCCGCCACCAATTGGTTCAACCCGTCGCTCATCACCGGCAAATAATCGTCCCAGCTCCATTCTCCGCGCCGAGTGGGAAACTCCGGATACCGTCGCTGCACTTCTTCTTCGAAATACACGCCCATACGCGCCATCAATTTCAAATTCCGCACCACGCTCCGCGCGATCCCGTCGGCAATCCGCTCACCGTTGCGATCCAGAATTTCGAGCGCCGCCAGAGTCCGTGCCTCCAGGTCCGGATCATCCACATTCATCAGCAACTCCGGATGTCCGCGCTCGTTCATCAGATTCCGTATACGCTCATCCATCGTGATTCCCGCCGACGCCACCAGCGCCGG
>PLHP01000208.1 GCA_003138955.1 Acidobacteriaceae bacterium
GTTGTCGATGGAGGCCAGACGGCATGGTAGCAACAAGGAGAGCCTTATGAATAACCTCGTAAGAATCAGCAAGGACAATGATGTCGCGGTCATTACCATCGACAACCCACCGGTGAACGCTCTTGGTCCGGGCGTGCCGGAGGGAATCCTGGCGGCGATTGACGAGATGAACGGAGACCCTGCCGTTAAGGCAGCGGTCGTAATTGGCGGCGGCCGCACTTTTGTCGCCGGCGCGGACATCAAGGAATTCGGCAAGATGACCTCGGGCGGACCGCGTAGAAGCCTGCTTCCCTTGCTGCTTCGCATTGAGGACAGCGGCAAGCCGGTGGTGATGGCGATTCACGGAACCGCGCTAGGAGGCGGACTGGAACTGGCCATGGCCGGCCATTACCGGGTCGCGTCGCCTACGGCGCAGGTGGGTCAGGCGGAAGTAAATCTGGGTCTCATTCCCGGGGCCGGTGGAACGCAGCGCCTGCCGCGGCTGGTGGGTGTGGCCAAGGCGGTCGAAATGTGTGCCGGGGGCAAACCGGTTTCCGCGCGCGAGGCGGCTGCTCTTGGACTGATTGACCGGTTGATCGACGGGGACCTGCTCGCGGGGGCGGTGGCTTTCGCACGCGAAGTCGCCGGCAAGCCCGCGCCGAAAACTCGCGCGCGAGCGGAGAAGTTGGGGACGGCTGCAGAGACCGCGGCGATTTTTGCGGCGGCGCGCGATGCAGCCGCCAAGAAACAACGCGGGCTGAAAGCTCCGCTGGCGGCGATCGATGCGGTGGAGGCTGGAACCAAATTGTCATTCGAAGAAGGCTGCCAAGCCGAGGCGAAGCTTTTCACCGAATGCCTTTTCTCCGATCAGTCGAAGGCGCTCATCCATGTTTTCTTTGGCGAGCGCGAGGTGGCGAAGATTCCCGACATTCCCAAAGAAACTCCGGTGATCCCGGTGAAGCGGGCGGCGGTCGTCGGCTCCGGAACCATGGGCGGAGGCATCGCGATGGTGTTTGCCAACGCGGGCATTCCGGTGTTTCTGAAGGACGTCGATGAGGCGGCGCTCAATCTGGGGATGGAAAAAATCCGGAGGAACTACGCCAGTTCGGTGCAGCGCGGGCGTTTCACGAAAGCGTTCGTGGACGAACGCTTGCAGCTGATCACGCCGGTGTTCGCCTACGATGCGTTCTCCGGTGTGGACATGGCGATCGAGGCGGTTTTCGAAGGAATGGCGCTGAAGAAGAAGGTGTTCGCGGACTTGGACCGCGTCTGCCGGCCGGGAGCGATTCTGGCGAGCAACACTTCGACACTCGATATCGATGAAATCGCCGGGGCCACGTCGCGGCCGGAAGCGGTGATCGGAACACACTTCTTCAGTCCGGCCAACGTAATGCGGTTGCTCGAGATTGTGCGCGGAAAGAAGTCGAGCAAGGAAGTGATAGCCACCTGCATGCAACTCTCCAAGAATCTGGGCAAGATCGGGGTACTGGTGGGCAACTGCCGCGGCTTCGTGGGCAACCGCATGTTTCACCCGTATCGGCGGGAAGCGCAGTTCCTGGTCGAAGAAGGGGCGCAGGTGGAGGCGGTAGACAAGGCGCTCGTCGACTTCGGCATGGCCATGGGACCGCTGGCCACGGGCGACCTGGCAGGTCTCGACGTGGGCTGGCGCATTCGCAAAGAGTACCGCCACCTGGAAAAACCCGGAATCCGCCAGCCGTTCGCCGAAGACCGTCTTTGTGAAATGGGTCGGTACGGCCAGAAAACGCTGAGGGGATGGTACCGGTACGACGAGAACCGGCGCCCCAGCGCGGACCCCGAACTGGCCGGCCTGGTGAGGAAGTGGAACGCGGACGCGGGCATCCCGCAGCGGCAGATTTCAGCCGTGGAGATGGTCGATCGTTGTATCTATGCGCTGGTGAATGAGGGAGCGCGCATTCTGGAAGAGGGATACGCGCTGCGGGCAGTCGACATCGACATCATCTATCTCAACGGGTACGGATTCCCCGCCTATAGGGGCGGGCCGATGTGGCATGCCGACACGGTGGGATTGCAGAAGGTCTACCAGCGCGTTTGCGAATTTCACAAACAGCACGGAGAACTGTGGGCGCCGGCTCCTCTGCTGCATCGCCTGGCGGAAGAGGGCAAGACTTTTGCCGAGTTCGACAAAGAGCAGGTCGCGGCCGCGTAGGGTTGCGCTCGTGGAGGGACGGGCGTCTCGCCCGTCCAGCCGGGCGGGGGCGCCCGGCTCTCCGCAGCCAAGGAACAACCTCGGCGCGAGAGAAACTCGCTGTGCGCATGGCAAAGACATAGGAGACCTCATGAGAGAAGCCGTCATCGTAGCCAGTTCGCGCACAGCTCTGGCCAAGTCATTTCGCGGATCGTTCAACCTGACGCGTCCCGAGGAACTGGCGGCGCACTGCATCCAAGATGTGCTGCGCAAGACACCTCAGCTCGATCCGCGCGAAGTCGAAGATGTCCTGCTTGGCTGCGGACAGCCCCATGGTCCGCAGGGACACAACATCGCGAGAGTTTCCGCCATGCTAGCCGGACTGCCTGCTTCGACCGGCGGCGTTACCGTCAACCGGTTTTGCTCTTCCGGTCTGCAGTCGATCGCGCTGGCCGCGTACCAGATCGTGAGCGGAGGCAGCGACGCGCTGATTGGCGGCGGCGTGGAAAGCATCAGCCTGGTTCCGCGCAACTACGATCCGAATCCCCGGCTACTCGAGCAGATGCCGGGCGTGTACATGGTGATGGGTGAGACTGCCGAGGTGGTGGCCAAGCGCTACAAGATCAGCCGGCAGGCGCAAGACGAGTACTCGCTCCTGAGCCAGCAGCGCACGGCTCGCGCCCAGCGGGAAGGATTTTTCCAGGGAGAAATCGCTCCCATGCGCGCGCTGCGCGCGACCCTGGATAAGAAAACCGGCGAAGTGATCGCGAAGGAAGAGGTGTGCGCGGACAAGGATGAATGCAATCGTCCGGACACGACGCTGGAGGGCCTGCTGGCGCTGAAGCCGCACTTTGACCCGACGAGCGGCCAGGGCACGGTCACGGCGGGAAATTCCTCGCAGCTTTCCGACGGCGCTTCGGCCACGCTGGTAATGTCGCGTCAGCGCGCGGACGCGCTCGGCATTCCCTACAAGCTGGTGTTTCGAGGTTTCCAGATAAGCGGTTGCGATTCCGACGAAATGGGCATCGGACCGGTCTTCGCGGTACCGAAATTATTGCAGCGCACGGGCGTGA
>PLHP01000254.1 GCA_003138955.1 Acidobacteriaceae bacterium
ATCTGGGTAATTTCCGATGAGTGCTACGTCTATCTGAACTACACCGGCAAGCGCTTCTCGGTGGGTTCGCTGCGCGAGTATCGCGACCGCTTCCTGGTAGTGGGATCGCTGTCAAAGACCTACGCCATGACCGGCTGGCGTCTGGGATTCACGCTGGGCCCGGCGGCCATCATCACCGCCGTGCAGAAACTGCAGAGCCAGTCCACTTCGAATCCGACTTCGATCGTGCAGAAAGCGGCGGTGGTTGCGCTCAAAGGCCCACAGCAATGCGTGGAAGACATGCGGGCGGAGTACGTCAAGCTGCGCGATCACGTGGTGAAGGGACTGCGCTCCATACCGGGCGTGAAATGCACGCTGCCGGAAGGAGCGTTTTATGCTTACCCCAATGTCTCAGAATTTTTCGGGCGGAGCGGGATAAACTCGGCCTCTGAGATCGCCGGCAAACTCCTGCGCGAGGTGCACGTCGCCACTGTTCCCGGAGAAGGCTTCGGCTCGAAGGACAACATCCGCGTCTCCTATGCCACCTCGACGGCCGAACTCAACCGTGGCCTGGAGCGCATGCGGAAATTCCTTGGGTCGCTGTAGTATCGCGTGCCGCAAAATCCGCGCTCGGCAAAATTCTTATGCCCGCACCCATCAGCACCATCGCACAAATCGGCGGCCACGAAGGCATTCTATGATGCAGAAGGCGTCTCTCACAGGGAATGACCTGAAGAAACTCGCCAGGTTGCGGCTCAGAGAGGCGGATTCTCTGTACCAACAGGGCTTCTATAATGGGTGCGTCTACCTGTGCGGATACGTTGTTGAATGCGCGCTAAAGGCTCGAATTTGCAAGTTCTTAAAACTGTCAGAGTATCCCGCGGTCGGCAAGCATGAAAAGATCTTCAAAACACACGACTTCGCGATCCTAAAGCTGCTGGCAGGTTTGGAGGGCGAGATAACGATTACCAAGAACAAGGCGCTGTTCGACAACTGGTCCACGGCAACAAGCTGGGCTCCCGAGCAGCGTTATGCCGCCGCAGGAACGTCTGGGCAGAAGAAAGCGGCCGACATTCTTGCCAGTATTAAGGATAAACCGAACGGAGTATTGACATGGCTTATAAAACGGTGCTGACAGCCGAGGCGAGGGAGAAAGTTAGAAGCTTCCTTAGAGAAATTGCTACGGAAAAAGGCAGTTTGTATCTTGCCATGCTCGCGCAGACGCTTCCGGAAGTTAGGGATCGGTGGACGCTGATCGTTAGCGCTCCCTGGGTCGATTCTTCCGGCCCGCGGGCGACCGTGAGTTATCTGTCCTCCAATTTGAGCCGGTACTTAGACAAGAATGCTTTGTCCGCAATCGACCGAATTGAGCCGATGTCGAGAACTGAGCTATTCGTCGAAACAATGCTTGCGAATCATCCGTCCCATTCGTTAGAGGAGCCGGTGCGTCACTTCAGCAACTGGCGTTCCGGAGAGGTGCCTATACCGGAAGGGTATATTTTTGTGATTGATCCGGATGCCAAGACAAGGCACCGCGGATCTGCGGCAGGGAATCGCAGAGTCGTCGTGCGCTGAAAACGACAGAAGAGCTATGATCGGGTTGATTCCCTAGGCTTTCTGGGGCTCCCTGAATTGCCGCAATGCCTTCTGCTCTTTAAAACTTTTCTTATGCCCGCACCCATCAGCACCATCGCACAAATCGGCGGCCACGAAGGCCAATCGGTCACCATTCGGGGATGGCTCTACAATCTCCGCGAAAGCGGCAAGCTGCTCTTTCCCCAATTTCGCGACGGCTCCGGCATCATTCAGGGCGTAGTGCCGAAGAACGCCGTGCCGCCTGAAGTCTTCGACACCATCAAAGGCCTCACCCAGGAATCCAGCGTCATCGTCGAAGGCAGAGTGCGCGCCGATAAGCGCGCCCCCGGCGGCTATGAACTCGACGTCGCGAACGTCCAAGTCCTGCAGCGCGTCCCAGAAACCGATCCCTATCCCATCACTCCCAAAGAACACGGCGTCGACTTCTTGATGGACCACCGCCATCTTTGGCTGCGCTCGCAGCGCCAAGCTGCCATCCTGCGCGTGCGCGCCGAAATCATTCGCGCCGCGCGCGATTTCTTCGACAGCAACGGATTTACCCTCACCGACCCGCCCATTCTCACGCCCGCCGCCTGCGAAGGAACCTCTACGCTCTTCCCCGTGGATTACTTCGAAGAGCAGGCCTACCTCACGCAGTCTGGCCAGCTTTACATTGAAGCTACGGCCATGGCGCTCGGCAAGGTCTATTCGTTCGGTCCCACCTTCCGCGCGGAGAAATCGAAGACCCGCCGCCACTTGACCGAATTCTGGATGGTCGAACCGGAAGTCGCCTACGGCACGCTCGACGACCTGATGGAACTCGCCGAAGGCCTGCTCACTTTTTTGGTAAAGCGCTGCCTGGAACGCCGCCGCCCCGACCTCGAAACCATCGGCCGCGATCTTGCAAAGCTCGAAAAGATCGAAGCGCCGTTCCCGCGCATCACTTACGACGAAGCCGTTACGAAATTGCAGGAAGGCCACTCGCAGGGCGCGATCGAAAATAAATTCGAGTGGGGCGGAGACCTCGGCTCGCCCGACGAAACCTATCTCTCCTCGCTGTACGACCGGCCCGTCATGGTCCATCGCTATCCGGCCAGCGTGAAAGCGTTCTACATGGAGCCCGATCCCGAGCGCCCCGAACTTGCCCTCTGCGTAGACGTGCTGGCTCCTGAAGGCTACGGCGAAATCATCGGTGGATCGCAGCGCATGGCCTCGCACGACCTGCTCTTGCAGCGCATTCACGAGCACAATCTGCCGGAAGAAGCTTTCAAGTGGTATCTTGATCTCCGCAAATACGGCAGCGTTCCTCACTCCGGCTTCGGCATGGGCATTGAGCGAGCCGTTGCCTGGATCTGCGGATTGGAGCACGTGCGCGAGACGATTCCCTTCCCGCGCATGCTGCATCGCTTATACCCGTAGAGTTTTCACCGCCGAGACGCGGAGAGCGCCGAGAAATGCGAGAAGGGAAATGCGAGAGAATGACAGGCTTGATGAGATTTCACACCGCATCATCGGCGCTGCCATCGAGGTTCATCGACATCTCGGACCGGGCTTACTGGAATCTGCATATCAATCATGTCTGGCCTTTGAACTGAAGCAACTTGGCCTCAAGGTGGAAGAGCAAAAGCCATTGCCAGTTGTCTACAAACAAGTGAAACTCGATTGTGGTTATCGTCTTGACATGGTCGTGGAAGGTGAAATCATCGTCGAAATCAAAGCAATAGAAAAGTTACTTGCCATTCACGACGCACAGCTCTTATCGTATTTGAGGCTAACCAAGAAGAGAGTAGGCCTCCTGATGAACTTCCACGTCCCAGTTCTAAAGAACGGTTTGAAACGAATCGTGAATGAATTTCCGGACTCCGAGTGGGAGAAAAGACAAGCGCAAGCAGAATAGAACAAGCCTCAAGCTTTTCTCGGCGCACTCTGCGTCTCGGCGGTGAATAGGAAGCGTATGCCACAACGCAGCACGACCTACAGCAGCGTCACGCCGCGCCACATTCGCGTGATCGGTGTTCCTCTTGACCTTGGCCAATCGCGGCGCGGGGTTGACATGGGGCCTTCCGCGGTTCGGGTTGCCGGACTCGACGCGCGCCTTGAAGCCATCGGGCACATTGTCGAAGATGCCGGCAACATTGCCGTCGCCATTCCCGAGCAGAAAAAAGCAGGCGCGGCCAATTCCAAATACCTCAAGGAAATCACCGCCACCTGCACCAAGAGCGCCGACCTGGTATTGAAGACACTCGAAGCCGGCAAGGTTCCTCTCATCCTCGGCGGCGATCACTCCGTCGCTGTGGGCACGGTGTCGGGCGTGGCCGAGTTCTACCGCCGCAAGAACCAAAAAATCGGGCTGCTCTGGATCGACGCTCACACCGACATGAACACGCCGGACTCTTCGCCGAGCGGCAACGTCCACGGCATGCCGCTCGCCGCGCTCATGGGACTTCCTCCCATCGAGCTGGGCAAGATCTACGACTTCTCGCCCAAAGTGCGGCCGGAGAATTGCGTGCTCGTTGGCATCCGCGACGTCGACAACTTTGAAAAAGAAAACATCCGCAAATCCGGAGTCGAGGTCTTCACCATGCGCGACATCGACGAGCGCGGCATGCGCGCCGTGATGGAGGAAGCGCTCCGCATGGCCGGACACGGCACCGCCGGTTATCACGTCTCACTCGACATGGATTGGATCGATCCTGAAGACGCGCCCGGCGTCGGCACTCCGGTGTGGGGCGGCGCCACGTATCGCGAAGCGCATCTCGCCATGGAGATCATCGCTGACGATGGACGCATGCTGAGCTTCGAAATCGTGGAAGTGAATCCGGTCATCGACGAGCACAACCAGACTGCCGATTTAGCCGTCGAACTGGCGCTCTCGGCGTTTGGGAAGAAGATACTCTAGAGCCTGCTAACCACCTTTGTGAATTGTCATCCCGAGCGAAAGCGAGGGATGACAATTCATGGAAGGTCTAATCTAACCGCTCACTGCACATCGGACACTTTTCCGTTGATGAACGTAACCTTGATGTCCTTGTAGACATAAATCTGCTTGGCTCCAAGATTGACGATCTTGTCGGGCTGGCCGATCGCGGCTTTTACTTGATCGGGGGTTTGCCCTTTTTCTATCTGCTGAGGTTCAGGCGGGGGCGCTTGCTGCTGCGCTTGTCCTTGAGCTGCACCCTGGTCGCCGCCTTGCTGGTTGTTGCCTTGCTGATCGTTTCCACCCTGGCCGCCGCCCTGCTGGGCATCGTCACTGCTGATCGAGAGGAGCTGCCCGATGACGTCTTCCACCTGACCCGCGCTTGCGTTTGCCAAAGCGCCCTTGGGGAACTGGAAAACCACTTGCGCCTTGTTGTAGGTGGGTGGATCGGTCTTGTTGCACGTGTCGCAAGCGACGATTCCCATGGAAACCTTGTCGCTGGCCACATTGACTTCGATCTTGGTGGGATAGACCTTGTCTCCCACGGCAAACAAGTGGGTGGTCTGCTGCTTCCCAAATTTTCCCATGAGGCCGCCTCGGGCGCCCGTCAGCAGAGCATTGGGAGAGTGCACCGTTCCGCCTTCATACTTGCTGGAGAGAACGCTCTGGTCGGAATAAGGCACACCGAGGATTCCGCCCTTCTGGATGGCCAGCAGCGTACCCGCCTCCACCACGGACAACCCGCCCGTGTCCGACCCCATTTTCACCAGCTTGTATTGCGCGGCCAGTTGTTCCTGTAGAGAAACCGCCTGCGCATTGGCCAGCGACAGCGGAAAGATCGTGGCAGCCAGAAGCACAATCCCAGCAATCAGAGTGTGGAATTTCTGCGACATCGTATAACCCTCCGGTTCAGCTTTTCCCAAAGTTCGACTCCGAGCGGTGCGCGGAACGAGCGGCGCGCGGAATAATGAGCGCAGAGTCAGGGAATGTCTCGCCACTTCATGGCAGAGGGAGCGCCGTCATCCGACGCTCCCGGTGGTTGATTGATCGGTGAAACCGCCGTTTTACAAGCGGCCGTTCTACAGCCCTCCGGACGATCCGGCGGCTTCCTGCTTGACCTGCGTGTCAGTCTGGTCGGCCGCCTGCTGTTGGTCTTGCAGAGTTTTTTCCGCAGTAGTATCCGCCGGCGGAGGCGGTACGTCCGAGGCAGTGGTGCCCGTATCTGGCGCTTTCGGAATGCCACCCGTACCCTGCTTCTTCGCCAGTTCGCCCAAGCCGGTATTGAGCTGTTCCGCGAAGTGGTTTTGCATCTCCTGCAAGTCGTCCACTTTAACGGCTACAGTTTGTCCGGGCGCGCATTCCGACTTCTTGCTCGCCGAGACGCTGGCGTTCACCATATTGTCCGCATCGGGAGTGTCGGTGAGCCGCATGATTACGTCACCCGCGGTCAGCGCACATTCCTGCCCGTTCGCCACTAAGGTGAGATCGCTGGCCACCACAAAGGTGCGCCTTGCCGGATCCAGCGCCGGCGGAACTTGGTTGCTGGCATTCGCCGGTGCTTGAGCGGCTGGAGCGGCGGACGCGCCACTCTGCGCCGCTTGTGCCTGCTGCGCGGCCAACTGCGCCTTCACTTCATCGGCNNCCACCGCCTCCGTCGCCGGCATCGGCGTCCGCACCTGCTTCCGCCTGGGCCGCGTAGGCCGCCTGCAAGTTCGCGGCAATCAGGTAATCCGTCAGCCAGAACGCGGGTGAAGCATAGACGGGATAAGGCGTGAACCACCCGCCGTAGACGCCAAACCACGGAGCTCCTCCCCAACCCCACGCCCCTACACCCCAAACAACCGGTGACGCCCATGGATTGTAGGCCCAACCGTAGAAGCCGGGATGGTAGTAGAACCCAGGAGAGTAGCCGTAGTAGTCGCGGCCGCCGTAGCGGTAGCCGCGATACACGCCGGTCCGGTAGTGGCCGTGGTCATAGTAGGTGCGCGAATAATAGGAGTGGCCGCCGCGGTTGACGTAGCTGCGCTGAACGTATCCGCCGTGCCGTCCCGTGTTCACGACGCGCGCTCCGTTGTGTACGCCCGCAACCGTGCGCCCGCCGTGAACCCCATGCTCAATGTGCATGCCGCCGCGATCGATCGAACGAACTTGGCCATTGGGACGGATGCTCGCATTTCCTCCACCCTTTAGAGAAACGTTCCTGCCCGGAGGAGTACGGCTGCCCGCGTTAGGTCGGCCGGCGTTCGCTCCGCTGGGCCCGCGATTGGTCGCGCCGCCCGCGCCGCCGGGTTTGGCGCTACCGCCCGCGCCGCCGGGTTTGGCGCTACCAGCTGGACCACCCCTACCAGCATTCGCTGGACCACCCTTGGCGCCGCCCGCTGGAGCAGCTTTGCCGGCAGTCGCCCCGCCAGTTCCGCGGTTGGCGGCGCCGCCTGTCGCGCCAGTTCTATTCGCGCCCCCCTGCCCGCCTCGGTTGGTGTTCGCTCCGCTGGGAGCGCGATTGGCCGCGCCGCCCGCGCCGCCGGGTTTGGCACTACCGGCCGCTCCGCTGGGCTTGGCACCACCGGCCGCTCCGCCAGGCTTGGCACCGCCGGCCGGGGCGGCTTTCGCCGCCGGCTTGCTCGGTGCAGGCGCACTCTTCTTGTCCTTTTGAGCCGTAGCCACTGCGGTTACCGCGAGAAGAACCAGCAATACCGACCAAATAGGCAGGATGTTCTTTCCTCGGTTGCTCGAATTCATTAGCCACTCCTGTGAGATGTGAAGCTCTAAATCCACTGGCAGGGAAGATGCGCGGCCAGAGAAATTTCCAACCTGCAATCCCGCACGCGGGTTTCTTCGACGAGAGCTTCCGGGTCCAAGTGCCACAGGGAAGGATCGGCACCGGCCTTGAAGACTCGATAATTTCACACCCGTTTCAGCACAGTGTCAAGCGAGCGCATCGAGCTGTCGCCGAGTTATAACCCGACTGCGACTTCCGTTTGACCGATTTCCACAGCGCACGATAGACTGGATGAGTTTGCCTGTACTTGCGGACCCGTTCTGGGGCCGCGCCGCGTTTCCGGTCAGAAGCCGCAGCGGGAAAACAGCAAGCACAAGATTGTATTTGCCGAGCTGCGCTCGGCTTGGACGGGGCAAAGCCCCGTCCCTACATGAGGACGAAGGAGAGTCTATGTACGCGGTGATCCGCGCAGGTGGAAAGCAGTATCGGGTGGCCCCGGGCGATGTGATCCGGGTGGAAACACAAGAAGACAAGGACGGGAAGGTCGAGTTCGGCGACGTGCTGGCGGTTTCCGCCGAGGCGGGCAGCGTGGTGCCTGCGGGAGCGGGGGCGCTGGTAACCGGCGAGGTCGTCGAACAGGGACGCGGCAACAAGATCCTGGTCTTCCACTACAAGCGCAAGAAGCAATATAAGAAGCTGCGTGGGCACCGGCAGGACTATATCGCGGTCCGCATCACCGAGATTGCTTTTGATGGGCAGTCGTTCAAAGCGCCCGAGCTTCCGAAAAAAGAGAAGAAGGTGAAGGCAGCGGCCGAGGGCGTCGAAGAGGTGAAGACTTCGAAGAGGCCGGGGAAAAAGGCAGCGAAGCACGTCGCACACGCGCACGGGAAGAAATCGGCGCCGAAGAAAGCAGCGAAGAAGAAAAAGAAGTAGCGCGAATTCATCGTGAGAATTCCCTGCGGCGGCGAGCTTGGGGATGATGAGTAGGGGTCCCTTCGGCTTCGCTCAGGGCAGGCTCTTCGACTCGCCAAGATATGCGCTCCGCGCATTTCTTGGCTCCGCTCAGGATGACAACTGGTTGGGGTTACTAGAAATTTGAATTGCTGGCAACTGGCCACTGGGAACTAGGAACTGATTTTATGGCGCATAAAAAAGGACAAGGCACTTCACGAAACGGGCGCGACTCGAACGCACAGCGGCTAGGGTTTAAGGCTTTCGGCGGACAACTGGTGCCCGGCGGCACGATCATCGTGCGGCAGCGCGGGACGCGGGTTAAGCCTGGGCTGAACGTTGGCCGCGGCAAGGACGACACTCTCTTCGCCAAGATCACGGGGCGGATCAAGTTCGTCAACAAGGGATCGATGGGGAAGTTTGTGATGGTCGAGCCCGAGGCCGTCGAAGCTAAGTAGGTGTTGAACTTTAGCCCGCTGCGAAAAAACTCGGGCGCGCTATCAGGGGGCCTTGCTTCGTATCAGGGCATCGCTTCAGAGATGCCGTAGTTTCTCGGAATCAAATGCCCCTTTAGGGGCTGCGGCGTTGGGCCTCGACTTCGAGTCGAGGCTTTTTCGTTGGTGCGCCCGGCAGGGCGC
>PLHP01000198.1 GCA_003138955.1 Acidobacteriaceae bacterium
ATCTGTTTGACGCACTACACTAGGTCCTTGACCTCCTGGGCTAGAAGGCTCGGCCGTTCCTGAACGAGCGTCTCGACTAGGAGGACGGCTTGCGCGATTTCCCGAATCGGACGGCGCAAGCGTCGGCTCTCATCGCGCATCCGCCGATACGCCTCACGCTCTGTCAGCGTGAACCGCTGCTGCAAGAAACCTTTTGCGCGTTCCAGCAGTTTGCGATCTTCGAGCTGTTGTCGAATCTGGCTCGCTTCTTCCTGAAGAAGCACATGCGCATCCGCCAAATGCGAACGCGCCAAAGCGATGCCCATCTGCTCTCCCACGAAACTCAGCAGCGCGATCTCGTCGGGTGTGTGCACGTGGGGGTCGCGATGATGAACATTGAGGACTCCAATCACTTCGCCGCCAGAAACGAGCGGAACCGAGAGCAGCGCCTCGTAAGTGTCTTCTACCAAAGCGGAAAACGTTTTGAAACGAGGGTCGGAAAACGCTTTGCTGGAGAGGGCGACGACAGACTTGTGCTCGGCGACCCAGCCCGTTACTCCTTCACCCATGCGGAGTCGTACCTGCCCAATTTCTGCGTCGTGGGGCAACTGCGAGGCGCGCAACACAACGTCACGGGTGCTGTCGTCCGGAAGATAAACCAGACATGCGTCACTCGCCGTGATTTCGATGGTTATTGCGATCAGCTCACGCAGCATCTCGTCGATGCTCAATCCGGAGCTGACAACCCTGCTCGTGCGGTGCAGGATCGCGAGCTGCCACGATTCCGCGCGGGTCTCTCTTGATCTTTCCATACACTACAACAACTTTCCCCCTCACAACTGCATTGATCGGACCCAAGCGCCAACTTTACTAGCAGTCTATGGGGAAAAGACGGCGAGCGTCCAATCAACAGTTTCTATCAGGCGCATCACGCAAAACCCCGCAGCGTTACTTTGATGTAAGTCCTTGCCCAGCCGCACGTGGGTTCCAACCTATTTGTTTTGATGGTAGTTAACATCGAAACAATGAGTTGGACTTGCAAACACGTTCCCTTTATGCTGCGATCATCCTCTAAGGATTGTCGCTGTTGTTGTATTCGGAGACCACGGTTGTCACAGCGACAGGGCCACACCCGCCTTTCACAGGAAGCATGGAAAGTGCTTCAGTCACCTGCTCCTTGATCCGAGCAATAGTCCACATGTAACGCAGAAGATCCTGTGCTAGAGCTGGTCGACGAGCGCCTGTCGCAGACCTTCTCATTCGCACATTAAGGAACGAAGTCGATCTGTATCAGATTGATCCGGCGATCCTTTATTGAGGAGCACCACGCCTCGACCCAGACGCCTGATTTCTTAAGAAATGCGATTCATAAAGGAGATGGATTATGCGGAAGGTAGCTATTTACGGTAAGGGCGGCATTGGCAAATCGACAACCACACAGAACACAGTGGCAGCGTTGGCGGAGATGGGCAAAAAGGTGATGGTGGTGGGCTGCGATCCCAAGGCGGATTCAACGCGCCTGTTGTTAGGTGGCCTCGCGCAGCGGACGGTGCTGGACACGTTACGCGATGAGGGCGAAGAAGTGGACCTGGACGACATTCGCCGTATCGGATTCGGAAACACCTATTGCACCGAGTCCGGCGGACCGGAACCGGGAGTGGGCTGCGCCGGGCGTGGCATCATCACCTCGATCAACCTGCTGGAGCAGCTCGGCGCCTACAAGGAATCCATCGGCTTGGACTACGTTTTTTACGACGTGCTCGGCGATGTAGTGTGCGGCGGGTTTGCCATGCCGATCCGCGAAGGCAAGGCGCAGGAGATTTACATCGTCTGTTCAGGCGAGATGATGGCGATGTATGCGGCTAACAATATCTGCAAGGGCATCGTGAAGTTCGCCAATGCCGGTGGAGTACGCCTGGGCGGCATCATCTGCAACAGCCGCAAGGTCGACAACGAACGGGAGATGATCGAAGAACTTGCTCGCCAACTCGGCACCCAAATGATTCACTTCGTGCCGCGCGATAACGATGTGCAACGCGCGGAAATCAACCGCAAGACGGTCATTCATTGGAAGCCGACGTGCCCGCAAGCGGACGAGTATCGGAATCTGGCCAAAGCCATGGATGCGAACAGGATGTTCGTCATTCCGAAACCGCTGGAGATGTCGGCGCTCGAGAAGCTGCTCATGGATTTCGGATTGGCGGAGGAGTTGGGACAAGACGCCGATGCGACGCCAGCGGAAATTGATCTGGCCGCAGCCACGCCCGCAAACACTCTGGCCTGCGATTAGGCCAGCGCGAGAGCCGAGAGACGAACGAGAGTCGACACGACGCGGCCGGTGTTCATCCAGAGGAGGGAATCATGGCGCACGATGCCCACGAAGTAAAAAAAGAAATGGTGGCGATCTATCCGAAGAAGCTGGGGAAAAAGCGGGCCGAGCAGATCGTGGTTACGGAGCTTGGCCCTGATGGTTCGGTTCCCGAAATCAAGGCCAACGTTCGTTCCAGCCCGGGGATCATTACGCAACGCGGATGCGCCTATGCCGGTTGCAAAGGCGTTGTGATCGGCCCCAGTCGCGACATTCTAAGCATTGTGCATGGACCGATTGGTTGTTCGTTCTACGCCTGGTTGACGCGGCGGAACCAGACGCGTCCTCCCTCTGATTCGGATCCCAACTTTATAACTTATTGTCTCTCCACGGATATGACGGAACAAGAGATCGTCTTCGGTGGCGAGAAGAAACTCAAGGCAGCAATCAAGGAAGCCTACGACGTCTTTCACCCGAAGGCGATAGCCGTGTTTTCGACGTGTCCGGTCGGGCTGATCGGAGACGACGTGCACGCCGTCGCTCGGCAGATGAAAGAAGAACTCGGCATCAATGTTTTTGCGTTTAGCTGCGAAGGCTATCGCGGCGTCAGTCAGTCTGCCGGGCACCATATCGCGAACAACCAGCTCTTCAAGCACGTAATTGGTTTGAACGAATTGGCTCACGAAGACAAATTCACGATCAATCTACTGGGCGAGTACAACATCGGAGGCGACGCCTTCGTTATCGAGGATCTGTTCCGCCGGTGCGGCATCAAGCTTATCGCCACCTTCAGCGGCAACTCGGATTATGACAGCATGGCGAATTCTCACACGGCCGACCTGAACCTGGTGATGTGCCACCGCTCCATCAACTATATGGCCGAAATGATGGAGAAGAAATTCGGCATCCCATGGCTCAAGATCAATTTTATTGGCGCCGCCGCTACCGCGAAATCGCTGCGAAAAATTGCGGAGTATTTCGATGATGCGGAGCTCAAGGCGAAGGTGGAAACGGTGATCGCCGAAGAGATGCCGAAGGTCGACGTGGCGCAGAAAGATGTGAAGTCTCGCTGCCAGGGAAAAACCGCGATGCTGTTCGTCGGCGGCTCGCGTGCTCATCACTACCAGGTGCTGTTCAAAGAGATGGGGATGGAAATCGTTGCCGCCGGCTACGAGTTTGGACATCGCGACGACTACGAAGGGCGGAAAGTGCTGCCGACGATCAAAGTCGATGCGGACAGCAAGAACATAGAAGAAATCGAAGTGCGACCGGACGAGACGCGTTATGTGCCGCGCCTGAGCCAGGAGCGCAAAGCGCAACTCGCCGATCCCGAACTCGAATTTCAGGATTACGTGGGCATGATGCCGGAGATGGAGGATGGCACGCTCGTGATCGACGACATCAGCCACCACGAGACCGAGCGTTTGATCGAGCTCTACAAACCTTCAATCTTCTGCGCCGGCATCAAGGAGAAATACGCGGTGCAGAAGATGGGAATCCCCTGCAAGCAATTGCACAGCTATGACTATGGCGGGCCTTATGCAGGTTTTGAAGGTGCCATCAACTTCTACCGGGAGATCGATCGCATGGTCAATATGAAGGTCTGGTCATTGGTGAAGGCGCCCTGGCAAACGCTCGCGCCGCAACCAGAACCAGCGCCCGTGGCAGCCGACTAGCAGTCGTTAATTAACAGGCGATCACCACTGAAGCAACGCGTCTTTTCACGAGAAGGGAGTTTTATGCTCTTACGACACACGACCGCTGAGGTTACCGAACGGACGGCCCTGACAATCAACCCAGCCAAGACCTGCCAGCCGATTGGCGCCATGTACGCTGCTCTCGGCGTCCATGGCTGCCTGCCGCACAGTCACGGTTCTCAGGGCTGCTGCTCCTATCACCGCAGCACGCTGACCCGTCATTACAAGGAACCGGTGATGGCGGCCACGAGTTCATTCACGGAAGGCTCGTCGGTCTTCGGCGGCCAGGCAAATCTGCTGCAAGCCTTCGAGACGATCTTTACCGTCTATAACCCGGATATTGTCGCGGTCCACACCACTTGTCTTTCGGAGACGATTGGCGACGATATTTCCCAAATCATCAGCAAAGCCAAGGCCGACGGAAAAATTCCCGAAGGCAAACACGCCATTCATGCCAACACGCCCAGCTACGTGGGTTCGCACATCACCGGCTTCGCGAACATGGCCAAGTCGCTGGTGACGAACTTCGCTGAAGGTACGGGAGAGGACAAGAAGCAGATTAACCTGCTTCCCGGATGGGTGGAACCGCCCGATATGCGGGAACTGAAATGCCTGGCGCACCGGATGGGCGTCGATGTCATCATGTTTCCGGACACTTCCGATGTTCTCGATGCGCCGCAGACCGGCAAGCACGAACTCTATCCCAAAGGCGGCGCAACCGTGGCTCAGATTCGCAGTGCAGGCGACAGCATTGGGACCATCGGGCTTGGACATTCCGCCTCGACGCGTGCCGCTAGCGCACTGGAAGAGAAGTGCGAAGTAGCCAACGAGATGCTGGAGCTGCCGATCGGCCTGCAGGCGACGGATCGCCTCATCGAGGCGATGCGAGTCATGGCCGGAGTGAAAGTGCCCGACATTATCACTGACGAACGCGGACGCCTGCTCGACATGATCGCCGACATGCACCAGTACATCCACGGCAAGCGGGTTGCGTTGTGGGGCGACCCCGACCAACTGGTCTCGCTCTGCGATTTCCTGGTGTGCCTGGATATGAAACCGGTGTACATCCTTACCGGCACTCCCTCGACGCGTTTCGAGAAACGCGTACGAGCGGTGTTGGGCGACTCCGTTCCCGACGTGAAGATTCGCAAGGGATCAGGGGCGGACATGTTCCTGATGCACCAGTGGATCAAACAGGAATCGGTGGATCTGCTGATCGGCAATACATACGGGAAATACATTGCGCGCGACGAAAACATTCCATTTGTTCGCCATGGCTTCCCGATTCTCGATCGCGTCGGGCACGCCTATTTCCCAACTGTCGGCTATCGGGGCGGGATGTATCTGCTCGAAAAGATCTTGAACGCGTTCATGGATCGGCAGGATCGCGAAGCATTGGAAGAGAAATTCGAACTAACGATGTAATGGCAATGAATGAGGCTGGAGAACTGGATGACGGATATTCTGCACGAACGCGAGCGGCAGGTGTATCGAAAGGGTGCAGAGCCCTTCCAGATCGACTGCGAAAAACAGAGCGCGGCTGGGTCGGTCAGCCAGCGCGCCTGTGTTTTCTGCGGTTCGCGGGTCGTGCTCTATCCCATTGCCGATGCTCTTCACGTTGTCCACGGGCCAATCGGATGCGCCTCGTACACGTGGGATATCCGCGGCGCCCGTTCTTCCGGTCCGCAATTGCACCGGCTGAGCTTCTCCACCGACTTGCAGGAAATGGATGTAATACGAGGAGGCGAGAAGAAATTGTTCGCCGCGCTGTGCGAGTTGATCGATGCTCATCATCCCAAGGCGGCATTTGTCTATGCCACCTGTATCGCCGGCATTATCGGCGATGACGTAAACGCGATCTGCAAACAGGCCAGCGAGGCGAAAGGCATTCCGGTGCTCCCGGTTCATTCCGAGGGATTCAAAGGGACAAAGAAAGATGGCTATCGCGCCGCCTGCGAAGCCCTGTTTCAGTTGATTGGAACTGCTTCCACGGAAGGCATCGTCCCCACCAGCGTCAATATCCTAGGCGACTTCAATCTGGCCGGTGAGATTTGGATGATCCGTGAATACTTTGAACGGATGGGCATCGAGGTGGTTGCCTGCATCACCGGTGATGGCCGCGTGGACGACATACGACGCGCGCATGGAGCCGCGCTGAACCTGGTGCAGTGTTCCGGTTCCATGATGTATCTGGCGAAGAGCATGAAGGAGCGGTGGGGAACGCCGTTCTTGCGTGTCTCCTATTTTGGGATTGAAGACATGGCGCAGGCACTGTACGACACTGCCCGCTTCTTCAAGGACTCCGAAATCATGCGGCGCACCCAGGAACTGGTGCACCTGGAGATTGACAAGGTGATGCCGCAGATCAACGAGTACCGGCGGGACGTGCGAGGCAAGAAGGCCGGTATCTATGTCGGCGGGGCATTCAAAGCGTTTTCCCTGGTGCGCGCCCTGCGGCTGCTCGACATGAAAACCGTGCTCGTAGGTTCGCAAACCGGAAGTCGTGAAGATTACGACCAACTGCGCGAATTGTGCGACGAAGGCACGATCATCGTCGACGATTCGAATCCGCTGGAACTCGCGGGATTTCTCCAGGAGAAGGAAGTCGATCTGTTCATCGGCGGCGTGAAGGAGCGGCCCATCGCCTACAAACTCGGCGTTGGGTTCTGCGACCACAATCACGAGCGCAAAGAAGCCTTGGCGGGATTTGCCGGCATGGTCAATTTTGCGCGCGAAGTGCATTCCACCATGATGAGCCCGGTCTGGCAATTCACGTCGCGCAGGCGGAAGGAGATGGCGGTATGAGCGCCGATACGAGCGCCGTTACGAATATGACCGCCAGCCTGAACATCCTTCAGAAGCCGGCAGCGCTGCCCAGCTATGTCTCTACCCGGAATGCGTGCAAACTCTGCGCACCGCTGGGCGCGAGCCTGGTGTTTCGCGGAATTGAGGGAGCGGTGCCATTTCTGCATGGCTCGCAGGGCTGTGCAACCTACATGCGCCGCTACATCATCAGCCATTTCCGGGAGCCCATGGATATTGCGGCTTCGGGCTTCAGCGAGTCCAGCGCCATCTTCGGTGGTGGAGAGAATCTCCGCCGCGGCTTGCAGAACGTAACCGCGCAGTACAAGCCCAGCATGATCGGCGTTGCGACTACCTGCCTTTGTGAAACCATCGGCGAAGACGTTGCTGCGATGGTTCGCGAATATCAGGAGGCGCAAATCGACCTCCCGACGCCGCAACTGGTCCACGTGTCCACGCCAAGCTACAGTGGCACTCACGTCGATGGTTTCCATGCAGCCGTTCGCTCCGTGGTTGCAACACTCGCCACACCGGAACCCGAGCCGTCGCATCATGTCAACCTGCTTCCGGGGATGGTTTCGGCGGCAGATATTCGTTATCTCAAGGAGATTGCAGAGGACTTCGAGCTCTCATCAATCGTGTTGCCGGACTACTCGGAAACGCTCGATGGCCCTGCGCTCGACGCCTACGAGAAGATTCCTGCCGGCGGAACGCCAATTCAAGGGATTCGCTCGGCAGCCGGAGCGCGCGCCTCCATCGAGTTCGGACGAAGCATCCGGCAGCGCGACACGGCGGCGGCATTTTTGGAAAGCACATTCGGCGTCCGAGCACATCGTCTGGGTCTGCCCATTGGCATCAACGAGACCGACCGGTTCTTCTCGACGTTGAAAGATATTGCGGACCGGCCGGTACCCCGCCAACACGAAATGGAACGAGAGCGGCTTATCGACTCCTACGTTGACGGCCACAAATACGTTTTTGGCAAGCGCGCCATTGTTTACGGCGAGGAAGATCTGGTCGTGGGCTTGGCTGCGCTCTTGGCCGAGATCGGAATCATCCCGGTTTTGTGCGCGTCCGGTGGAAAAAGTGGAGCGCTCCGACAATCCATTGCAGAAGTTGCGCCGAGCTCGCCCGGGGTGACGGAAGTCTGTGATTACACCGATTTCATGTCCATCGGCGAGAAAGCAAAGCTGCTCAAACCAGATCTGCTGATCGGCAACAGCAAAGGATATGGAATCGCGCGCGATCTTGGTATCCCGCTGGTGCGCGTCGGATTCCCCATTCACGACCGAATCGGAGGACAACGCATTCTGCATCTCGGTTATCGCGGGACACAACAGCTTTTCGATCGCATCGTTAACGCGCTGCTCGAACACAAACAGCAAACATCCGAAATTGGCTACAGCTATATGTAGGAGGACGCGATGGCACTGGACTTAGCACAACACCCATGTTTCAACTCGGACGTGCGCCATCGCACCGGCCGGATCCATCTGCCGGTGGCGCCCCGGTGCAACATCCAGTGCAACTATTGCGACCGCAAATTCGACTGTGCGAACGAGAGCCGGCCGGGTGTGACAAGCAGTGTGCTCTCGCCCAACCAGGCGATGGCCTATCTTGATCGCGCTGTCGAAAAAGCGCCCTACCTCAAGGTGGTCGGCATCGCTGGACCAGGGGACCCGTTTGCCAACCCGGAAGAGACGATGCAAACCCTGCGCCAGGTTCGCGAAAAGTATCCGGAGATGCTGCTTTGCGTGGCCACCAACGGTTTGAACGCCGAACCCTATGTCGCGGAGCTAGCGCAGCTGCAGGTAAGCCACGTCACCTTCACGGTGAACGCCGTTGATCCCGCCATTGGAACGCAGATCTATGCCTGGGTGCGCGACGGACGCGCGATCTATCGCAACGAAGCTGCCGCGAGTTTGCTGTGGGAGCGTCAGAAACGCGCGATCGGGGCGCTCAAGAACCATGGCGTCATTGTGAAGGTAAATACCATTGTCGTGCCCGGAATCAACGACACGCACACCGAAGATGTGGCCATTGAGATGCGCGCGCTCGGGGTCGACATCATGAATTGCATTCCGCTCTATCCGGTCAAAGACACGCTGTTTGAAGATCGCGAGCAGCTGGGGTCCGAACCCATGCGGCGGTTGCGGAAGGCGGTGCAGGCATACCTCCCGCAAATGGAACATTGCACGCGTTGCCGGGCCGATGCGGTGGGATTGTTAGGAGAACCGCAGCGTGACGATCTGGTCACGCTCATGCGCGCCTGCGCCGACGGGCCGCTCGACGGCCAACTCGTCGACGCCGACCCAGGCCGTCCCTATGTGGCGGTCGCCAGCCTGGAGGGTTTCCTGGTCAATCAGCATCTTGGCGATGCCGCACGATTGTGGATCTTCGGCCCGGGCGATCCCAATCCGCGCCTCATCGAAACTCGCGCTACTCCTGAGCCTGGGGACGGCATGGGACGCTGGCGCGAACTGGCACAAACGATCCACGACTGCCGCGCAGTGATCGTCAGCGGAGTGGGCCGAAAGCCGCGCTGGGCAATGGAGCAAGCGGGCCTGAAGGTGATCGAGATGTCCGGCTTGATTTCCCAGGCGGTTTCCACTCTGTATGAATCTGGAGAGGTGCCGGCCTCGATGCGCAAACCGTTCCGCGCATGCGGGTCGGAGTGCGAAGGTTCGGGCATGGGTTGTTCATAAGGGTTTGAAAGGAGATCCAGCATGGAAAAACCAGAGCATCACATTCTTGTTTGTGCAAGCTTTCGGGTGGCGGGTGAGGCCAAAGGCGTCTGCCACCGTAAGGAATCCGTCTCGTTGCTGCAATATATCGAGACGGAAATCATCGACCGCAATCTGGACGCAAGGGTTTCGAGCACCGGATGCCTGAAGCAATGCGAGCACGGACCGGTGATGATCGTTTATCCCGAAGGCCAGTGGTATGGCGAGGTGAACGAAGAGAAGATTGACGAAATTCTCGACGCGATTGGCGAGGGTCGAGTCGCAGAAGGAGCGCTCGCCTAGGGCAGCGTCGGAATATCGAGAGGAAGATGAAAGCCAGCAGCGGACAGGCTCCGTGGATCATCGACACCACGCTACGCGACGGCGAACAGGCCGCGGGCGTGGTTTTCTCGCGCGACGAGAAGCTTGCGATCGCGAACGCTCTCTGCCAACTCGGCATCCTTGAACTGGAATGTGGCATTCCAGCCATGGGAGAGAGCGAACGGGAAGACATCCGCGCTTTGCTGGCGCTGGGCTTGCCCATCCGATTCACCGGCTGGTGCCGGGCAACGGCGCATGACGTCGAGAGCGCTCGTGCCTGCGAACTACGTTCCGTGCATATCGCATTTCCTGTCTCGCATACCCAACTGTGGACCATCGGCAAGACGCGCGATTGGATCGCGGAAGAGTTGCCCCGCATTGTACGAAAAGCGCGTGCCCGTTTCGATCACGTATCCGTCGGCGCCCAGGATGCCTCGCGGACGGAACTGAACTACCTGCGCGAGTTTGTCGCTCTGGCCCGCGGAAGTGGCGTCAATCGGGTGCGTATAGCGGACACGGTGGGCAGATGGAATCCGATCGAGACCCATGAGGCGTTCCAAAATCTTCGCGCTGTTGCCGGTGACACTTGCCTGGAGTTTCATGGCCATAATGACCTTGGAATGGCCACGGCGAACACGATCAGCGCTGTCCAAGGGGGAGCCGATTGCGTCAGCGTCACGGTGAACGGATTGGGAGAGCGCGCCGGCAATGCCGCGCTGGAAGAGGTAGCGATGGCCCTACGCCACTCTCTCCGGCTGGATCTGCCGCTGAGAACAGAGCTTCTTGACGCCTTGTGCGCCCTGGTGGCGAAGGCCTCAGGCCGCACCATCCATAGCAACAAGCCCATCATTGGCCAAGCAGCTTTCCTCCACGAATCCGGGATCCATTGCAGCGGAATGTTAAAGGACAGGAAGGCTTATGAACTTTTCCACGCTGGCGAAGTAGGACGGCCGCAGTCGGACTTCGTTATCGGAAAACATTCGGGTTCTGAAGCGGTGGTTAATGCCCTGGCGCGGCAAGGGATTCTTGTGAGCCGGAAGCAAGCCTCAGAAATGCTTCCCGAAATTCGCCGGCGCTGCGTAAGCCTGAAATCGCCACTGCAGATGACGGAACTGGCGGACCTTTTCAGGACGCCACGAAGCCAGGCATGAAGTTGCGGACGCGCGGTAAAATCAATTTCAGACGGTCACTCCGACTACTCTCGCGAAAAGAGGCGAGCACGCTCGATGATAAATTCTGTCACTATTAACCACAAAGAACAGAAAGAGTACCCACATCCGTGTCACATCGCCAAGTGTCCAAATCCTGGCCGCTATCAACTGTACGCGACGATCGGCTCGGACGAACTCCCTGACTGGGAGGGCCACGCGATTTGTTCGAAACATCTGGTGGAAGAAGCTCGGCATCGCCCAGAAATTTTGATGTCGTTGATTGATGCTCTTATTGATGCCATGGAAGAGCATCAGATCTTATAGGTTCAGCCCTGAATCGAATGTGTCGGACGATTTTGTCACATCGTCCCAGGTGTGTTCACGCCCGTACTCGCCAAGCACATCCCTCACGATTAACTTCCGACTAGCCGACATCCATGTAGGTCTTTTGTAAGCGTCTGACCAAACACACCTGTTCGAGGACAGTTGAAGTGGCCGGATCGGTGGAGAACAGAAAGTTTCTGCACCCAAGCGACCTACGCGCGCCGAAGTTGAGCTCTTTGTGGCGGAGTTTGCGAGCAGCGGTATACCGCGGACCGAGCTTTGTCGGAGTAGGGGTCTGAGCTCTGTAGAATAGGGTAAGGGTCGGGGCTGGAAGTTGTAGCAGCGAAGGTGATTGCTACAGCGGTCGGAGTGGCCACCGGAGCTGCTTGTTGGACGAGCCGTTCGGTTGAATCTTCGTAAGTGCGCCATTTCAGTCTTCGACAACTGAAGGTCCTGAGATCGCTGGCGGAAGGAAACCTGCATGTTGATTCAGGTCGGTTATGAATTAGTCTTTAACTGCCCACAAGAGACGCCGATGATCCTCATGGTCAACGTCCATTACTCCCGCGCCTCCGATCTCGTCAGTCCCGATTGCCTGACCACCGATCCGGGAACGCCAATCACGGCGTATCGGGACGGCTTCGGAAACTGGTGCACCCGGATTGTGGCGCCCATCGGGAGGATTCGCCTGANNCTTTACAAGATTTGCCAGAAGATACGCTGGTCTTTCTGTTGGGCAGTCGTTATTGCGAGACCGATCTACTGTCATGGGAGGCGTGGTCGCGATTCGGTCAGACCACGCCGGGATGGTCGCGCGTTCAGGCGATCTGCGACTTTGTCCACAACCATATCGTTTTCGATTATCAGAAAGCGCGCCCCACGCGGACTGCTTGGGAGGCGTTCAACGAGGG
>PLHP01000117.1:0-509 GCA_003138955.1 Acidobacteriaceae bacterium
CGGAGGATGTCGTTCATCGAACCTTCGTTGATGACCGCAGCCATATTCGGGTTCATCGAGGGATCGCCGACCGTAATGCGCTCGGCGCGGGATCTCAGTTTCTCGAGAAACTTGTCATAGACGCGCTCGTCGACGATGGCGCGCGAGCAGGCCGAGCACTTCTGGCCTTGAAAGCCGAAAGCTGACGAAGCTACGCCTTCGACGGCGGAGTCGATATCGGCGTCGGCATCGACGATGATGGCGTCTTTGCCGCCCATTTCGAGGATCGTGCGCTTGATCCAGAGTTGGCCCGGTTGCTGATTCGCGGCGGTCTGGTTGATGTGCAGCCCGACCTCGCGCGAGCCGGTGAATGCGATGTAGCGAATCTTCGGATGCGCCACCAGCGCATCGCCGAAGCTCGCGCCGCCGCCAGGGCAGAAGTTCACGACGCCATCGGGCATCCCGCATTCTTCGAGCAATTCCACGAACTTTGCGGCAATCGTCGGCGAATCGCTCGACGGCTTCAGGAC
>PLHP01000117.1:575-8186 GCA_003138955.1 Acidobacteriaceae bacterium
GCGCCGACGCCGAGCGGGATGTAGGCCAGAGTGTCGCGCTCTCCCGGCAGTTGCACAGGCGGCTCGGCTTTGTCGAAGCGCAGGGCCTCTCGCCCGTAGAACTCGCAGAAATCGATGGTCTCGGAGATGTCGGCGTCGGCCTCGAACCAGTTCTTGGAGACTTCAAACACCAGCCACGCCATGAATTCCAGCTTGCGCTCGCGCATCACATCAGCGACTCGGAACAAGAGTGACGCACGCTCCTCCGCCGAAGTGCGGCTCCAGTAGGTAAACGCGCCCAGAGCGGCCTGGACGGCGGGTTCAACGTGCTCCTTGCCACATTTCTGGTGAACCCCGACCACCTCCGAAGGCTTGGCGGGATTGATGGAACGAATCTTGTCAGGGGTCTTGAAGCGCTTGCCGCCGACGATCAAATCATACTCGCGGCCCAGCTGGCCACGCACTTTACCGACGGCGGAGCGCATCTTGCGCACGTTGTCTTCTTTGCTGAAATCGACAAACGACTCATTCTTGAACAAACCTTCGTGCAGGCGGACTTGCAGACGGGGTGGGGCTTCCACAGCAGCCATAAGAATTCCTTTCCAGGACGGAACGTTGCGCGGATATTCGCGACCTTTGATTTTACACCGGCTTGAGGGAGCTAGCCGGCTGGGGAAGTCAGCCCGCGCCGATCAATAAAAGAGTCGGGCTATACCTTGAGGGAACGACCCCTGACTCCATGTGATACATCATGGTATATATCACATTAAGGGGGACCCGATGCCGCGCACAGCAAAGCTCTTTTCGAACGGCCGAAGTCAGGCAGTACGCTTGCCTGCCGATTTTCGTTTTGAAGGCAGCGAGGTCTTTATCCGGCAAGACCAAACTACCGGAGACGTGGTCCTGTCACGGCGTCCGGAGTCATGGGACAGCTTCTTCAAACTCCGGCGAGAAGCAAATGTTCCGGACGACTTCATGGCAGACCGTCAGGATGAAGTCCCGCAGAAACGCGAGTTGTTCTGATTGGGTCAAATAGAAGATGACCCGCTACCTGCTCGACACCAACATCGTGAGCTGCATTATCAACGGGAACAGCCCGGCCGTCGACCGTCGTTTGGTAAGAGTTGCGATGGCGCAGCTCGCCCTATCCGCGGTCACCGAAGGGGAGCTGCGCTTCGGAGCTGCGCGCCTTCCTCATACCACGCGCCTGCACAACATGATCGAGGACTTCTTCCTGCGCGTGGCGGTTCTGCCTTGGGATTCCGACGCAGCCCAACAATACGGCCGCCTTCGGGCCACGCTAGAACGCGAAGGCCAGCCGATGGGGAATCTCGATGCCATGATCGCCGCTCACGCTCTCGCCGTGGACGCGGTCCTCGTCACCAACGATCATGCCTTTGCCCGTATTAAAAAGCTGAAAGTAGTCGGACTGGACGAAAGAACCGCGCCCCTGAGCAAGTTAGGAAGCGCGGCTGTCCGGTTTCCTGGTAACGCTTTAGACCCCGACCAACACGCTAACCAGAAGCAGTGAGCGTTTTTACTGACGGCCGCATGGATATGCTTTGGACAGCGCCTTGCGAGCGAGAACGACGTCGCGCTCGTTCAGTTTGTCCGGGTGGCTTGACAGGTATTTTTCCATGGCGTCTGCTACTTCACCCAATGTAATAGCAGAGTGATCTTCTTTGCAGATCCTCATGGAAGCCATGACCCCTTCGGCAACTCCCAAGCAGTACCCTGCGTCAAAACCTTCCACTTCTCCTTTGCAGGACATGGCAAGCTCGTTTCCGTCCAGCTTGTCAGCTTTATCGGGTGACGAGGTGACACCCCGTTTCACCATGGCGTTTGTTTTGTCGGAGTCTTCTTTTACTGTGGCGTCTGCTTTGTTACTTGCGAAGGCTGAGCCAGTTGTGAGAGCTAATAGCAAGGCTAAGCCAAAAATAGGTGTTAGAGAGCGTTTCATTTCTTCCTCCTAGTACCGAATTGTGTGCCGCATCGTGGCAACCCCTCCGCGCCATCTGGATTGCCGGGGGAGCTATACAGGGGGATATGCAGGACCGCTTGTGTTCCTAAACTCGCGATTCGGCGGCAGTGGGGAAAATTACCGTCTGCGAACTACGCGAATCGGCCGGCACACATCGAAACAGCACGTCCGCAACCAAACTGGACCCGCAAGGAGCTAAGCCGCTAACCAACAGGGGAATAAGTGCATGTCTTCGGTGTGGGCGACTAATGGCATTTTGTGGAAATTACTGCCGGGGAAAGCACTTGCGTAGATAGGAAAACTTTTTCCCTTGCACGGCAGAAAGAATCATCTCCGCACAGTGGGCGGACAAGTCGTGGGCCTTATTGATCAAATCCTCCTGATCCTGCTGGTCATCGAGTTTTAGCCCAACACTACTAGCAAAAGAGCCCGAGCCGGAAGTCGTGGTGGTAGACTGCCTGAAGCCCGTCAGGTTACGTTGAGGAACTCAGGTAATCGCGCAGTATGACTGTTGAGCCATTGACCAAGAAGCACGGTCCCGTTATCTTGTTGTCTGTTGTTTCGCACCAACCTCGGGCCCTCTTCTAAACCCGCACTGAAATCAGAAAGGACCCAATGAGAAACACCATCAGGGCCATAGGGAAAGTTTCTTTTTTCGTCTTCGTGCTGGTCGCGCCCGCTCTGGCGCAAAGCCGGCTGGGAACGGGAGCGCACCCCGCAGCCACTGGCCCGGACTACGATGTGAGTGCCGGCTACACCTACCTCACAATGGCGATCCCCGGCGCAGGGCGTGTAGACCTCAACGGCTTGGATGTCAGCGGGCGCGTCGACTTAAAACCGCGCTGGGGGGCGATGTTAGACTCCAACTACGTCCGTACTTCCAATCTCCTTGGTACCAAACACGATGGCTATCTGTTGAGCTTTCTCGGTGGTCCAGTGTTCTACCCGGTTGACCACGGAAATACCCGGATGTTCGTTCACGTGCTGGCCGGTGTGGGTATAGTTGACGGCGCAGTGCCAGCGAGAGATACCGAATACCATGGATGGCTGTCACGGTTCTCATATGCGGTGGGGGGAGGAGTCGAGCACTCTGTCTCGAGGCGATTCGCAGTCCGCGTCATCGGAGATTATCTGCGCACTGAGTTTTTTGATTCTGCCGGCGCAGTGCAGCCCCAAAACAATTTTCGGGTAACCACAAGCCTCGTTTTTCGCCTGAAGTGATCCAGCAGAGCATGCAAGGCGTGGGTGAAGCAGCGCACCTCCAAAACAAAGTCACAAAACGACACTTGGGCGTGCTACGCCACTGGGCGTGCTACGCCACCCAAAGTCAGCGTCGCGTGGCGGCTGCCACTTCTGCCGGCTCCGGCTCAAGCTTGGCGGTGAAGTGGCGCAGGAACGGCGCTTCGTAGGTGATCTTCATGCCGTGAATCTGGTCGCGCTTCTTCCAGACTTCGAGGATGATTTCCACCGCGTAGTCGATGTGGCTCTGCGTGTACACGCGCCGGGGAATCGCCAGACGCACCAGGTCCATCTTCGCCGCTGCTCCGAACATCAGGGTGCCGATCTCGACCGAGCGGATGCCGCCTTCGAGATAGAGTTCATTGGCGAGCGCAACCGCGGGAAAGCGATCGGGCGGAATGTGCGGCAGAAAGGCCCGCGCGTCAATGTAGACGGCGTGGCCGCCCGGCGGCTGTACGATCGGCACACCCTCCTCGGCAATGTGGTTGCCGAGGTAGGCGGTTGAAGCAATGCGGTATTCGAGGTAGTCCTCGTGCAGCGCTTCCTGCACTCCGACGGCGATGGCTTCGAGATCGCGTCCGGCGAGGCCGCCATAGGTGGGATAGCCCTCGGTGAGAATCAGCAGGTTCTTCTCCTGCTGCGCGAGCAGATCGTCGTTGGTGCAAAGAAATCCGCCAATGTTCGACATGCCGTCTTTCTTCGCTGACATGGTGCAACCGTCGCCGTAGCTGAACATTTCCTGCGCGATTTCTTTTGGCCCTTTGTTCTCATATCCTTGTTCGCGCATCTTGATGAAATAGGAGTTCTCGGCAAACCGGCAGGCATCGAAGTAGAGGGGGATGCGATGCTTCCGGCAAACCGCACTAACGGCTTTGACGTTCTCCATCGACACGGGCTGGCCGCCGCCGGAGTTGTTGGTCACGGTGAGCATGACCAGAGGCACGCGCTCGCGCCCGGCGTTCTGGATGAGAGTTTCGAGCGCCGTGACGTCCATGTTGCCCTTGAAGGGATGCTTCAGGCTCGGCTGGCGGCCCTCGGCGATGACGAGGTCCACCGCCTCGGCGCCGACAAACTCCACGTTCGCACGCGTGGTGTCGAAGTGCGTGTTGTTGGGGACGACATCGCCTTTCTTGCACATGACGCTGAACAGAATGCGCTCCGCAGCGCGGCCCTGGTGGGTCGGAATGACGTGCTTATAGCCGAAAATATCTTGCACAGACGAGCGGAAACGCTCGAAACTGCGGCTGCCGGCATAACTCTCATCGCCCTCCATCATGGCCGCCCATTGGTGGGTGGACATGGCGCCGGTGCCGGAATCGGTGAGCAGGTCGATGAGGACATCGTCCGCGGGCAGGAGAAAAAGGTTATGGCACGCGGCGCGGAGCAGTTGCTCGCGCTGGGCACGGGTCGTCCAGTGAATGGGTTCGACGCTCTTGATGCGGAATGGCTCAATGATAGTGCGGGGCATGTCGGCTACTCCTTTTTACCACACACCGTTTGCCTTGGGCATGTCACGGCGAGACACGTGAAGCAGGCAGAAGCGAAAATCCTAGCCTGCTAAAATCCGTTCTAGCGGCATCGGTTGCAGGAATAGGTTATGCACATTCGGTTGATTTTGCTTTTAGCTGCCGTCATCGCTGGACTCGGGGCGGCGGTTCTTCGGCTGCGGAGAAAGAAAATCGATAACAAGCTGTGTGCGCGTTGCGGAGCGCCGGCCATGCATGGTTATTCGAAGACGGCAGAGTCGGCCCTTGACGACATCGTGCCGCTGTGTGTCCCCTGCCTTCTGGAGCGACTGGACGAAGACTACTGCACATATGACGGGCGCGCGGTGGTCATTCAGCCGGTCGCAGAATTGCCTTGCTATGTTTTTCGTCCCAAAAGCGATTGGGACGAACAACCGCGCGCGGACTTGGACACCCTTCTGGCTGGACTTCAGAACCAATGTTCTTCCTGCACCAACCCCGCGCGCTATCTGTGGGTCAATGCCCTCGAAGCGGGTCCTGTTGCCAACCTCCCGCTGATGGGTATCACTCAGACACTGCTCGCGGCGGCCGGAGCTCGGCCTATTTCCCTGTGTGCCAGTTGCTCGGTTCAGCGCATCGCCCGGAGCTTCGCCGGACAAGAGGCAGGATATCTGGAAGTCTGCGGGCCACGCGGACACGAAGATGGTCTGGTCACGGCGATGGGGTATTAGGCCAAACTTCCGCCTAGGGCGGCGAGTGCTACCGGACTTTGACGGCGTCCCTGCGCTCAGCGGGGACGTACTTGACGGCGGCGGTGCGATCCAGTTTGTCCCAGGCAAACGGGCGCCCCTGGATGGCACGCTTCAGCGTGCGGAACAGGACGAGGGAAAAGACCTGGCGATAGGCAAAGCGCTGCAGCCACACTTGGCTGAGCAGCCAAGCGTCTTCGCGGGCTTCGGGCTGGCGGCGCTCCAGAGCGAAGGCGATCGCCGAGGCGAGGAAATCAATCACCAGGAACGCGACGAAAAAGATCAGCAGCCGCTGGAAGCTGCCCGGATCGGTAGTGTCAGGATGAAAGTGTTTCTGGACGAAATACCAGATCACGCCGACCGCAAACATCAGGTCAATGAACGGCGAGACCAAGGGAAGCAGAATCTGGAAGATGAGGATGTTGGGAAGTGCGACAAATCCCAAAGCGCCTTTGCGCGCGAAAACGCCCTTATGCTTAAAGATGGCCTGCAGAATTCCGAACGACCAGCGGAAGCGCTGCCGCATGAGCGCGTTGGCACTGGTCGGAGCCTCGGTGAAGGCGAGCGCCCGGTCTTCATATTCCACGCGATAGCCGTTGCGCAGCAGCGCCATGGTTAGATCGGCGTCTTCGGCGACGGTATCCACATGGTACCCGCCCGCTTCGCGAACCGCCGTTGTACGCCACGCGCCGATTGCGCCCGGCACCACGCTCACCGCACCCATGGTGTTGAGCGCGCGCCGCTCGAAATTCTGGCTGGTGATGTATTCCAGCGCCTGCCAGCGCGTCCACAGGTTGACGCGGTTGCCAACCTTGGCATTGCCCGCCACGGCTGCAACTTTGGGATTGAGAAAGTGCGGTACAAGCCGCGCGATGGCATCGGGAGCAACAATCGTATCGGCATCGATACCGACGAAGACTTCGGCATCGCCAATGTGCTCCAGTCCAAAATTAAGCGCCTCGGCCTTGCCGCCGTTGGGCTTGGTGAGAATCAATACCCTGCCGGCAGCTTCTTCGGCGGCAAACGCCCAGCGGGCGATTTCCAAAGTACGATCCTTGGAACCGTCGTCGATGACGATCACGCGCAGATTGGGATAGTCGGAGTCGAGCGCGCCCTGCACCGTGCGTTCGATGACCTTCTCCTCGTTATAAGCGGGGATGAGAACTGCGATCCGGGGTCGGTAAGCCGCAATCTGCTCGGGCGTTCCATATACATGCGAGCGCAGACGGTCATAGATGGCGAGGATGCCGACCGAAATCAGGCGCCCGGTCATCAGGATGTCACCCAGGAAAAAAATGACCGTGATGCCCATCATGGTCGCGCTGAAGAGCCAGAAGCCGATCCAATTCAGCCGCGCGGACCAATACTCGTTGGCCGGAAGCGGCGGCATGACATCCGCTTTCGTCTTGCCCATCAACTGGTACACGGGGACAAATTGAAATCCGCGGGCGCGCGCGCCATCGATAATCAGCGGAAGCGCCAGCACGGTTCTTTCCCGATTGCCGCCGCCATCGTGCATGAGAATGATGTTGCCGCACTGCGTATCGTTCGGTTGGCAGGGTGGCAGGTGGTCGAGCACGCGAGCGGCGATTTGTTTTGGTGAGAGCGCGGGCTCGTCGTTCCAGTCCCTGGTGTCGATCTTGTTGCCGATAGTGATGTAGCCCATGCTTTGCGTGAGTTCGAGCGGCTTCACCTCGTCTTCTGTATCTGGCTCCGCGTCGACGGAGTACGGCGGACGGAACAACATGGCGCGAACGCCCAGGCGGCTGGCAAACAAGCGCTCGGTCAGGTTCAGCTCCACCTTCATGTAGCCGCTGCCAATCGAGCTGATATCGGGATGCGTAAAGGTATGGTTCCCGATTTCATGACCTTCGCGGTAGATGCGCTGGGTCAAACTGCTGAACTTCTCCGCCTGGATTCCGATCAGGAAGAATGTTCCCGGCACATGCTCGCGTTTGAGGACATCGAGGATCTTCGGCGTCCACTCCGGATCGGGACCGTCGTCGAAGGTCATAGCCAACTGGTTTTTGCTGAAGCCATAGCGCGCCACACGATACGGCTCAGGCAGGCTCTTGAAGGTTTCCCCGTCGATGAGTCCGGTCTGCTTGTCTATGGACAGCTCGCGCTCGCCATCGGTAGGCCGCGCCTCGATGTGCAGGATTTCGCCGCTGCCCTCCATATCGACGTCCTGGCCTGG
>PLHP01000117.1:8199-26120 GCA_003138955.1 Acidobacteriaceae bacterium
GTCTGCGCGGCGCGCATCTGGTTCAGCGCAGTTACCGCATCCAGAAACCAGACATCGTGGCGAAAGTTATCGTCATCGCGATAGCTGAAGTGCGGATTGAGCGCGTCGCCGTCAAAATCAATGTCTTCTTCGGAATCGCGCGCCCCGATCCACGCTTCCTGCACGCTAACGGATTTGTCGGCCTCTCCCGGCGGAAGCTTGCCTGTCTTTGCTTTTGTTTTTGGCCGCTCGACCCAGTCGTAGCCGTAGTTGCCGATGGCACAGATGAGCTTCTCTTTCGGAATCTCTTCGACCGCGGAGTCAAGGTTGTCCGTGAACCAATCCTGCGAAGCGACGGGGCCAGGGGTTCCGCCGGGAAAGTGCTCGTCGTAATTCATGATGACGACGCCATCCACGGCGGACGCAATGGCCTGGTAGTCGTAGTCCTGGTTGCGTACCTGGACGCTCACGTACAGCTTCATCCCCTTGGCGTGCAGGTCAGACGAGAGTTCGTTTAGCAGAGCCACGTATCCGGGTTGTGCGTTCTTCGGGAAGGACTCGAAATCGACCATCAAACCGCGGAAATGATCGGAGGCAAGATAAATCCCAATCTGGCGTCGAAAATTGGCGCGAGCTACCGGATTGTTCAAGAAGTCACTGATCCTCGGAACAAAGTCGGCGCCGTCGAAGTTCTGCACCACCGGAAAGACTTCCATGTTGGTGTCTTCCGCCTTCAAAAACTGCATTACTTTGTCGTCGATGTGATGGACCTTTTGCCCCTGAACCACGTCAAACATCGTGTTCGTTTCCGGATCCGAGGCTTGCAGATGGCCGTCTGCACTGAGAANNTAGAATGCGGCCCGAACCCCTTGCTCGGAGTTCAGTTTGAGTTGCGAAGGAGCCTTGCGCGATTGATGGCGGTGCCCGGCGCGGGCCAGAGTGGCCAGACGGCGCTTCTCGCGCGCTTTCGCCTTTTCGTTTTCCTTCAGAGCGTGATAAGGCTTCTTTTCCGACAGCCAGGAAAGATCGGGCAGAGGCTCGCTGCGCAGGGCACTGTAGATGAAGAAGACTACCAGCAAGGAAAAAGCCAGGGCGGCCGCGTCGACAACGCGGCGAATTCGCCTCCAGCGGGCTTGCAAGGGGTCGTAAAAAACCTGTTTCGCCATCTTATGATGTGTCTACATCCTAAGGTGAGAGCCGCAGGGGGTCAAACCGGTTGTCAGACCTTCGTCGAGGGCGCGGCAAATCGCGCGATTCGCGATATATTCCCAACGTGCTCCGCTTGATCCGCGAACACCGCAGGTTTTTTCTGGGAACAACACTGGCCGCCCTGGCATTGCGGCTATTTTTCGTCGTCTATTTCCCGGCGATCACGGATGACTCTCGCATCTATGCCGACCTCGCCACCAACTGGCTGCAACACGGCATCTACGGCCAGACGCCGGCCGGCCAGCCCGAGAAACCGATTCTGCCGACCGATGCGCGCCTGCCAGGATATCCTGCTTTTCTGGCTGGGATCTTCTGGCTATTTGGAGCCGGTAATTTCAAAGCAGTCCTTCTGGCGCAGATTCTGGTGGACCTGGCCACGTCCCTGATCGTTGCCGATCTTGCCCGCCGCGCTGTTTCCGAGCGCGCGGCGAGAATCGCTTTTGTTCTGGCGGCGCTGTGTCCATTCCTGGCAAACTATGCCGCTGCCGCGCTCACCGAAACTTTAGAGATCCTCTTTACGACGCTCGCTCTCGATTGCGCGGCCGCCGCGCTGACTCGAATGCATGGCGGTGGTGTGGGGATGGGCGCACGCCAGCTCTGGGCCGCGACCGGCGCGGCGGTTGCCGCCTGCATCCTGCTGCGTCCCGATGGCGGCATCCTGCTGGCCGCGGTCTTGCTTTACCTGGGAGTCTTGGCGCTTGTGTGGGGACGGGCGCCTTCGCCCGTCCAAGCCGAGCGCAGCCCAGCAGCGGCCTGGGGTCATAGCAACTCGGGATTCGCTCTGGTCGCCGCCATCATCGTCGCAGGATTTGCCCTGGCGCCGCTCGTTCCCTGGACGATTCGTAATTTCCGTACCCTCCATCATTTCCAGCCGCTGGCTCCGCGTTACGCCAACGACGCGGATGAGCTCGTCCCCCGAGGTTTCAACCGCTGGGTCAAAACCTGGATCGTCGATTACGTGTCGGTGGAAGAAATCTACTGGAACGTTCCTGGCGACAAGATTGACCCGCAGAAGCTGCCGTCGCGGGCCATTGATCACTCCAACCCGGATGAAAAGACGGCGACGCTGGCCGCCATCGCGGACTACAACGAATCCGAGGACATGACGCCGGAACTGGATGCGCGCTTCGGCAACTTGGCGGCGGACCGCATTCGCGCCCATCCCGTTCGCTACTACCTTGTGCTGCCCCTCCTGCGCGTCGCCGATATGTGGCTGCGCCCGCGAACCGAACTCCTTCCTGCCGACCCGCGCTGGTGGGAGTTCAATGACGTCGCGAAGCACTCGTTCATCGCAGTAGGATTCGGCTTGCTGAACCTGGCCTACGTGGCGGCCGCGCTGCTGGCGCTCTTACATAGAAAGTCCCGCAGGCCGTCAGGAATTCGCTGGGCCGGGTTGCTGGTCGGCTTCCTGCTTCTGCGCTCAGCATTTCTGGGAACGCTGGAAAACCCGGAACCGCGCTACACGCTGGAGTGCTATCCCGCCATCATTGTGCTGGCGTCGTCGTGGCTGGGGAGATACGGCCAACGTAAGCCGGCCTGATTTTTCCCGCTCGACTTGCTTGCTCGTATTCAACCGTTTGTCCTTGGAAGGAAAGCGACGGAAGGAAAACGATTTTCAGCTCAAAGGCGAGTCGGTCATGCGGAAACGGGTGCGGACGTGTTCCGACAGAAGTTCGATGGCCCCGCGATTGGCCACCGGATCAGCCTGAGCCAAATATTTCATCGCTTCTACCAGCATCTTCTGGCCGTCCACGTAGCGGGGGTCGTCGGTCCGTACACGTTTCTTGCGCGACAAATCGGGTGGAACGGGAATGGTAAGCACTCTGGCCATGCGAACTCAACTCTCCGGGGTTCTCTTGGCAGTATATAGCCGCAACCAGTCTTTTTCAGCTTGTTTCTATTAGTTCGGGTTTTGCAGGATACGGCCCGGAAAAGCCCTATCCTTGCGGCGAGACGACCTTGGTTCTCTTGGTGGTCTTCAACTTAAACGCGTTTTCCGGAAGTGGTCGATTGATCTGAATATCGGAATACTTCGCCAGCCGGTAGTTGCCGTCCGGCTCAAAAAACTGCTGCTGCACCGAAATTCCCCTGGCCGGGTCAATCCAGAGCAGGATGCGCGCGATATTGTTTCGCCAACGGGCGGACTTCGGAATCAACTCTAGTTTGTCGGCTGCAATGCCGCCCACGGTCTCCGTCGCCACAAGCCTCAAGACGTATGACTTGAACAAATCGCGCCCGCCGCCGCCGAAGCCGAGCACCAGAAAGCTCTCGATATCGCCGCGATTCTTGCCCGGATTGTATTCGTTGACCTGATCGATTTTGGGCTGGTACACCTGCAGCTTACCGCCGCTGTAGATGACATACTTCCTGTCGGGCTCGACGAAGTCGGCAGCCATCTGCACTTCGCCGCCTTCACGCCGGAAATAAATCTTGCCCTTCTGCGTCTCGGTTTCGTCGATGACCTTCTGGTATTGGTCCCAGACGACGCTCGCCTCGGTAGTCTTGAAGCTCTTGGCGGCAGCGTCCATCTGGGCGAGAACGCGCTCCAGTTCAGGAGATTCGCCAACAATCTGCGCCCAAGCGGCTGCGGTCAACAGACAGCCGATAGCCGCGATTCTGAGAGCAAGCGCCTTGTGCACAGCTTTCATTTATGAACCATGAAATGTTGAAACCCTGAAACTTTGAAACCCCTATTACTCTTTTTGAACCCAGACTTTGTAGCTCTGCGCGTGCCCGGAGGCGTCTTTGAGCGTCTCGTACTTTGTAATGCTGACCGCTCCGGAGATGGGCTCGATGATCTGTTCCAACTGCCGGCGAACATCTCCACCCGGAGCGGCATTCACTGCCGAGGCCTGGATCTGATAGATGAAGCCGCCCTTCTCGTCAGGAATCACAATCACTCCGGTAAGATGCGGATTGCGCTCGACCGGTTTGTCCTTGAAGTTGATGAAGTGCGGCGAAACAAAAACAAAGAGAAGAATCAGCGTAACCATGATGTCGTAGTGCAGGCTGCCCCGCTCATACGACCAAAGAACATATCCGCGGATTGTGCGCCAGATCGCGCCCATGGGAGAGACGGCGGTTTCGAGCGCCGTCGAGGCTTCAGGTTGCTGCCAGTGTATTTGGGAATTCATGCGATGGCAAATCTCCGATTAAGGAACACGGGCCGGAATGCGGTCGGTGCCCATATAACGCTGCAGCGCCTCCGGAATCCGCACGCTGCCGTCGGCCTGCTGATAATTCTCCACGATGGCAACCCATGTACGTCCTACCGCTAATGCACTGCCATTCAACGTGTGTACAAATTCCGTTTTGCTCTTGCCCTCGGGACGGTAGCGAATATTCGCCCGCCGTGCCTGAAAGCTCTCGCAGTTCGAGCACGAAGAAATCTCGCGGAACAGGTTCTGTCCCGGCAGCCAGACTTCGATGTCATAAGTCTTGGCTGCGGAGAATCCGATATCGGCGGTGCAGAGTGTGACCACGCGGTAGTGCAGACCGAGTTTCTGCAAGACGGTCCCGGCATCGTGGGTCAGCTTCTCCAGTTCATCGTAAGAAGTCTCCGGGCGCGAGAACTTCACCAGTTCCACCTTTTGAAACTGGTGCTGACGGATAATTCCGCGCACATCCTTCCCGTACGATCCAGCTTCGCTACGAAAACAGGGAGTGTACGCGGTCAAGCAAACCGGCAAGCGCGCGCCGTCGAGCACCTCGTCGCGATAGAGATTCGTAACCGGCACCTCGGCGGTCGGAATCAGCCAGAGATCTTTCTCGCCGTGTGGCACGCGAAACGAATCCTGCGCAAACTTCGGCAACTGTCCCGTGCTGTACATCGACTCCGAGTTCACCAGGTACGGCGGAAGCACTTCGGTGTATCCGTGCTCGCGCGTGTGCAGATCGAGCATGAAGTTGGCAAGGGCCCGCTCCAGTCGCGCACCCAGAGCCCAGTACACGGCGAAGCGAGCGCCCGACAATTTGGCGGCGCGCACCAGGTCGAGCACTCCGAGTGCTTCGCCAAGCTCCCAGTGTGGCTTGGGCTTGAAATCGAACGGCGGCGGCGTGCCCCAGCGCCGTGCTTCCACGTTATCTTCGGCGCTCGATCCCACCGGCACGCTGGCATGAGGAAGATTCGGAATGGACGTCAGAATTTCGCGCAGGCGCGCTTCCTGTTCGGCCGCCCTTTTTTCCGACTCTTGAATCTGCTCGCGCAGGTCTTTTGTCTCGTTGATTTGTGCCGAAGCGTCCTGCCCCTCTTTCTTCAATTTGGCAATCTCTTCGGAAGCACGGTTGCGGCGTGCCTGCAGGGTTTCCGCCGCCGTGATGGCCTGCCGGCGCTCGGCATCGATGGTTCGAAAGTCCTTTAACACTTCCGCCGGATTCATGCCGCGCTGGCGCAGTTTTTCTTCCACCAGCGCGAGGTTGTCGCGAACAAAATTCAGATCGAGCATTCTGCTTTAACTTTAGCTGAAAAACGCGATTCCGTGCACGCGGTGGGCAAAGTCTTGAACCGCAGAGGACGCGGAGGAGCGCGGAGAAGATCGGGCAGAAAACCTCTCTGCGCGCTCTGCGTCCTCTGCGGTTAATCTTTTCTCCTGTAAACTAGCTCGCGATGAGACTTTTCCGGTCCCTGTGCGTGGCATTGGTGTTGCTCGGCTCGATCTCGGTCGCGTTCGCGTCCGCTTACAACGCCCGCCCCAAGCTTGTTGTCGTCATCGTGATCGACCAGTTTCGCGGCGACTACCTCGAACGCTATCGCGACCAGTTCGGCGACGGAGGTTTCCGCGTATTTCTCGATCACGGCGCTTATTTCACCGACTGCAACTACGACTACGCCAACACCCGCACCGCTCCCGGACACGCCACGCTTTTCACCGGAAGCTACACCAGCGGACACGGCATCGTCGCCAACGAATGGTGGGACCCGCAGAAAAAGAAGCGGGTAACGTCAGTCGAAGACGACACGACAAAACTCGTCGGCGTCGGCAAGACTGGTGTAGGCGCATCGCCACACAACCTCCTGAGCGATACTCTCGGGGACGAATTGAAACTGGCCACCGGCGGCAAAGCCCGGGTATTCGCCATCTCGCTGAAAGACCGCGCGGCCGTCCTGCCCGCCGGGTTTTCCGGAGACGCCGCCTATTGGATCGACCCCAAGAGCGGCGACTGGATCACCTCAACTTACTACCGTCCCGATCTTCCCGAGTGGGTGCGCAATTTCAACGGCAGCCATCGCGCCGAAAAATTCTGGGACCGCGAGTGGAAGGATAAAGACGACGACGGAAAAACACTGGGCTCGACCGCACCGCGAACCGGCAAAGACGGCACGCCCGCCAGCTTCTACGAGGTCGTCGGTTCCACTCCCTTCGCCAATGATTACCAACTGGAATTCGCCAAGGAACTCGTGTTGTACGAAAAGCTGGGCGCAGGTCCCGCGACCGACCTGCTGGTGATCAGCCTGTCGGCCAACGATATCCTCGGCCACCAGGTTGGTCCCGACTCCCCGCAAATGCGCAGCATGGCGCTCGAACTCGACCGAAGTTTGGCGGAGTTCTTCGGCTTCCTCGGTCACCAGATCGGAATGGCCAACGTGTGGATGGCGCTTTCCGCCGATCACGGCGTCGCCCCCCTGCCTGAATTCGCGAAAACTCTTCGTCTGCCCGCCGCCAATCTCGACGCGAAAGCGTTGCGCGAACAAATCAATTCCCTGCTCTCGAAAAAATACGCCAAGAAAGCCGACTACGTCGTCGATCTCGATTACCCGCTCGCTTGGCTGAACGAAGACGCGTTTGCCGGAGTCGTCGTCGGAGGCTCTACCGGACACAAGGAATCCGATGCCGAGACCGACACGGGCGAAGCCATGAAGCAAGCGGGGTTAGCCGGATACTTTACCAAGTCGCAGCTGGCGCGCGGAGAAACTCCGGCCACGGAAATGGGACGCCGTTACGCCCACAGTTACTCGCCCGAAGGCGGATGGTATGTGATCGGGATCCCCACTCTATTTCGCGTCGGAAGCACGAAGGGTACCGATCACGCGACGCCGTTCTCGTACGATACCCATGTGCCGCTCGCCTTCTATGGCCTCGCCTTCCAGCCCGGAATCTACCGGACGCACGCCGAGCCGGTTGATCTCGCGGTGACGCTAGCTTCATTGCTCGGAATCAACGCGCCCGCTCAAGCCACTGGAAGAGTACTGACGGAGGCACTGCAGCCGCCAGCGCATCATTCCACCGCGCCATCCGCCATGCCGGCCGCCACGCCGCCCGGGGGAACCCAATGACGCCTATCGGCAATCCCGACTTGCGCGTCAGCTTCGCCGGCATCGACCTGAAGAATCCGATCATCGCCGCTTCCGGCACATTCGGATACGGCATCGAATTCGAAGACATCGTGCATCTCGACCGGCTCGGTGGATTGGTCGTTAAAGGTCTCTCCAAAGAACCGATGACCGGGAATCCGCCGCCCCGCCTGTTTGAGACCCCTGCCGGAATGCTGAATGCCATCGGACTGCAGAACATCGGCGCGCCCGCCTTTCTCTCCGACAAACTCCCGGCGCTGCGCGAGAAAAAAAATGTCGTCGTGTTCGCCAACGTCTTTGGCTACACCCGCGCGGATTACGAGCAGACGATTGAACTCCTCAATCAGGGCGAGGGCATTGCGGCGTACGAAATCAACGTATCTTGCCCGAACACAGCGCATGGCGGCATTCAGTTCGGCAGCGATCCGCTCTTGCTCGACGAATTGGTGCGGACAGCGAAGCGGGTATCGGCGCGGCCGATCATCGTGAAGCTCTCGCCCAACGTCACCTCGATCGCGCAGATGGCATATGTTGCCCAGGAAGCGGGCGCCGACGCCATCTCGCTGGTGAACACGTTTCTAGCCATGGCGATTGATGCGGAAACGCGCCGCCCAAGAATTGCCAATATCACCGCCGGCCTCTCCGGCCCGGCCATCAAGCCCATCGCGTTGCGCATGGTATTTGACGCAGCGCACGCCGTGAAAATTCCCGTGCTCGGCATGGGCGGAATCGCCACCCCCGTGGACATAGTGGAATTCATGCTGGCGGGAGCGAGCGCAGTGCAGGTAGGAACCGCGAGTTTCTTCGATCCGGTGGCCACCGAAACGCTGGTGGAGGAACTGACGACTTACTGCCGCGAACATCGCATCGAGCGCCTCAGCGACCTCACCGGCGGGTTATTGACGGATTGATAAACAAAACTCGATTTTGTAATTTGGTAATTTGAAAATTTCAGGGCGGCACGATTTTAGATTGCAAAATTACCCAATTACCAAATTACAAAATCCCTTTCAGCTTCTATCGTCCGCTAGCGTGCCAGATCGATCCCGGCGACTGATAGTTCAGCCCTTCGCCCCACACCACGTGCGTATCTCCGTGGTTATCGATGGCGAGCCCGAAATAGTCACCGAAAGGAAAACGGAAACCTTCCCCACTTATATAACTATAGCCGGGCACGTAGCCCGAGATCCGTATCTCTTCTCCCCAGGTCGCTCCGCCGTTGCTCGAACTTCGATAGTAAGTATTCCAATACGGAGAGTTGCTAGAAGAGTTGCGTTTATCCATCCACGCTATGCGGACGTCGCCCGAGTTCCCGGCCACGATCGCCGGGAAAGCGTGTTCCACTCCCGGTTCGGCGGAGGAAACGCTGGCGCGGGGCAGCCAGTTTTCGCCGCCATTGGTCGATGAGGAGAAGTAAATGCGCTGCGGCCCCAGGTGCGCTCTGCCCGCGCTCCAAAGCGCGTAAAGAGTTCCGTCGGCGTCAGAAGTCAGCGCGACCTGCGCGCCCAGATACGCCTCGCCACATTCCTCGTCCTTGCAGCCGGGCGCTGCCGCGGAAAGGTCGAGCCGAGTCGCACTCCACGCCTTGCCCGCATCCGCCGACTTCGCCACATACAGGGTGGTCACCGAGCCGCGCGTTCCTCCCGCTTTTGCGTAGGAAGCCCACGCCAGATACGCGTTGCCAGCGGGATCGACCGTGGCTGCTCCCAGCAGAGACCATCCCGGACGGCTTTCAGTATTCACGCGCGTCGGCGTAAAGCTGCGCCCCCAATCCCGCGAGGCCGCCACCCACACTTCTTCTTCATGATTGAAAGCCACGTAAACGGCCTGTCCGCGCACCGCCAGGACCGGTTTATCCAGTTCCACTTCGCTGCGAACCGCAATCGCAAAACCCCAGGTCGCGCCGGAGTCCACCGACTTGGCGACCACGACCGCGCGTTTCCCGTTCTGCAGCCACGCCGCATACACGGTGTGCCGGTCGGCGGGGTCAACGGCAATCTGGGGATCAAACTGGCCCGAGCCCGATTCGAGCATCACATGCGGAGTCTGCCAAGTCTTGCCGTTGTCGTTGCTCGCCACCAGCAACATAGTGGGCACGCGGCAGTCCTGACAATCGGGTACAGACCCGTAGTGCGGATAAAGAACGTAGATCCGTCCAGAACCATCGGCCGCCACGGCCGGTTCCCACTGGTCGCCGCTCGTCAGGCCGACCCGCGTCTGCCCGGAAAATTGCGGCGCGGCCGCCCAAGTCAGGCTGGCCAGCGCACACAGCAACACCACGAGTTTGGCGGAGCGCATGTAAACCACCGAACGAAAACCGGGGGGAGGGAACAAAAGGGCCCTTGACCTTGAAACTTTATCTCGAAGCCGGTTGCCGGTCAACCACACTTACGCGCTACACCATGCGAATGCCCTAACCTGCGATGCCTAGGGACTGTCAATCTCGCGGATCGGCTAGGTTCTGTGCGGCACCGGCTGGCGCGCTTCATTCAACAGCACCAAAGTCATGTTGCTGCGCTTGCTGTCGCGCTCCGCTTGGATGGCCTCCAGACGCATGCGCCACGGCGCAAGATCGAAAGGCTGCTCGGCGGGCTTCGCGACGTATGTGTCAATCAATTCGCGGTAGAAGCGCACGATGCCTGCCACTAAGGGCACGGGATATTCCCTCCCCTGGATCTTCAGGCAGTGAACGCCCAGATCAATGAGCGCCGGAATATCGTCCAGGAAAAAGAAGGCGTCATTCTTGAGCGTGATCACCGGCTCCAGCAGCGCCTTGTCATCGAGCAGTTCCCACTGTTCCAGGCAGACGCGGTAATCCAAGCCGCCGCGGTTGGGGCTGCCGCGGAACACGTCCTTGCCGAAATCATCGGCGGTCCGCTCCAACCGCATATACGGCGACATCCAGCACTTGCCCAGGTAGGTGTAGCAATGGTTGGCATGAATCAGGACTTCGATGCCTACATCGATATCCGCCTCGCGCGAAGCCAGTTCCCGCAGCGTGAGCTTGGTGTCGGCCACCACTTGGGAGACCCCGATCGAGCGATAAAACTTCACGTCTTCGTTGTTCAGGATGTTGGCGCCGATGCTGGCGTGCAGAACGAGGTCGGGGAATCGGCGGTGCACCTGCCCGATCGCGCCCACATCGGTCATGATCGCTCCGTCGATACCCCAACCGACGAACTTCTCCATCTTCTTTAACAGCGAGGGGATTTCGCACGACTGCATATTCGTGTTGATGGCAACGCGTATCTTGGCGCCCCCGGAGTGCGCGATCCTCGTGGCTTCATGCAATTTCTCGTCGGAGAGTTCATAGGCGTCACGCCGCCGGCTCCAGCCCCGTGCTCCCACGTAGATCGCATTGGCGCCGTTTTCCACGGCCGCCTTTACCATTTCCAAATTTCCTGCTGGCGCTAATAGCTCAACCATCGCTCACCTCGAAAAACGAAAAAATAAATCACTCAGCAGGCCACAGCCGATTGCGGGCGTTTGCCGACATACTCGGCGCCGGTGCGGCCGAAATAAAAACCGTTGCACAAACCTACAGCCGTATGCTCGCGAATCGTACTCCACGCGGATTCGTCCTCCGTCCGATCGCCGGCGGCGGCCCGCTCCAGCGCCGCGCGATAGATCCTGGCAATATTCAAACGGTACGCAGGAGTCTCATAGGCTGCCTCGATCCGGAACACATTGTGTCCGGCCGCGATGAGTGCCGGCAAATGCTCGAGCATGCAAACGTCCTTGCCGCTCAGCACGCCCTTTCCCACCGACCGCATGGCCCAGTCGCCCTGCTTGAGGAACAAGTTTTTTTGGCATAGCGTCGGGCATTTCTCCGGCCACTTCTGCTCATATTCCAGCAGGAAGCAGTAATCGGAAACGCCCAGCGGCATTTTGCCGTGAACCACCAGCTCCGCCGGCATACCGACGCCCCTCGTTATCGCCCCCACTTCGTCGAGGCTGATCTCGTAGTTCGGCGTAAAGCGGACCGCACCGTACTCCTTCAACACCTCGGCTCCCGCATCGGTGTACACGTTGGCAAATCCGCCGATGTGCGCCGGCATACCGGGAAACTGCTCATGCACCATGCGCAGCACGCCCAGGTTATGGACCTCGACCGCATCGGCTCCGGCCGCGGCTGCGGTCTCCAGCGCTTTCTGCACCTTGGGCAGCACGTCATTGCGCGGCGCCGCATACGACGTCACATAGGCACGCAGACCCTGGCCCTTTACCAGCGCAATGCCTTCTTCGAGGTCGTCCAGGCGCTCCAGGAAGTTGTCCTCGTAGATGCGGCAATAAATGTTGCCCAGGTAAACCGCGTCATAAGCGCTCAGGTCCGATTCGCGGAGGTTTCGCAGGTTAGAGATCGTCGTATTCAGTTCGAAGGGGCCCATTCAACGTCCTTGTACAGTCCACATCACGGGCAGCGCAGCCCGGTTCCCATTGGTCGTCTGATCGGTCTTCTGATCGCATTTCCAGGCGTCCGCAGCCGAACGGTACGTCCCGATGATAGCACGCACCATCTCTGCCGGAAGGCTGCGGCCCTGGATCTTGATCACGTCCACGCCCGCATCAAGGAAAGCTCCGAGTTCCGCCACTGGGCTGATCTGCCGGCTGGGAAACAGCCGCCGGTCCACCTCCACGCCATCTTGCAACAGACTCCACGGCTGCTGGCANNGCGGCGAAGTTCAGGTAGCTGGGCATCCAGCACTTTCCGAGCTGAATGAACTCCTGCACCATGTGCAGCATGACTTCGATCTGTATCGAGGCCTTCGCCTTCATCGCCGCGATTTCCTGCGGCTCAACGTACCCCGGCAGCACCACCGCAGTCGCGCCCAGGTCCTGGTAGAAGAGCGCGTCGCTCGTGTTCAGCGCACCGCAGCCGATGCTGGCGGTGATGGCCAATCCCGGCAGCTTCCGCCTCACTTCGCGCAGAAACCCGACGTCGTTCAGGATCACCGCATGCAGTCCACCGTCCGCCAGTTCGGCCAGTTGGCGCAGCAGCTTTGGGCGCTCCTGCGGCTTGGGGATGATGTTTGCCGCCAGCTGCACCTTTTTCCCGAGGGCGTGAGCTAGCTCAATGCACGTTCGCAACTGCTTACGGTCAAATTCGCCCCGAGCGCCGCCGCGGCTCCAACCCTTTAATCCCACGTACACCGCGTCCGCGCCCGCCTGAAACGCCTGCTNNATTGCACGTTCAATACCCAAGTTGGCCCCAATTGTTTCCCTGAGTCAGTGAGCAATGTCACGCCGAGGTGTGACGGCGACCTGGACCACACCGGAGGTTTCCTCTCGCCATGCCGTTAGGGTGTGCTGGAACTTGACCCGCTTCTCCGCTCCCCGATGGGGACTGGTTTTGCCATCGTTTACAGTGTAATGCCCGCTCTGTTCGGTGTCACCCGGAATAGAAAACGATATACCCGCCGTCCAGCGAACCCAAGATCGCTTAGCCACGGATGACGCAAGGTTCGGTGTTGGTGTCGCCGTTAATTGAACTGCAGCCGGGCAGCGCGGAGGGGGAATGCGTGGATGAAACTCTGGAGGCAACGAAACGCGAGCACATTCTGCGAGCTTTGCGGGGGAGCTACGGGCAGATTGGCGGTCTGAAAGGGGCAGCCACGCGGTTGGGATTGAAGCGGACAACGTTACAATCGAAACTGAAGCATTTTGGAATCAATCCGCGGTCAGGATCGCCGGGACAATAGTTCACCGCGGATGGACTCAGAAAGACGCCGCAGGCACCACGTCCGGCCCCCCACCAGCAGCCCATCGCGGCCAGCGATACCGAAGGGTCGGGCGGTTCGGTTACAATCCTCGCGCAGATGAACCGCGAATATCACAAACAATACAGCCACGAATTAGGGCGTGACATGGAGTCGCTGGTGTACGGGCACGCCGGGCAGCCGATCCTCGTATTTCCGACATCGATGGGACGTTTTTTTGAGTATGAAGATGCGGGGATGATCCACGCGCTGGGTGGGAAGCTGGAGGCGGGGGCGATCCAGGTCTTTTGCGTGGACAGCGTCGACGGCGAGAGCTGGTACAACAAGGGTGTGCATCCAGGAGCGCGGATCTGGCGGCATGTACAGTACGAGCGCTACGTGATCAACGAGTTTCTGCCACATTTGAAGTGGAAGAACTGGGCTCCGCAGATCGCGGTGACGGGATGCAGTTTTGGCGGCTATCACGCGCTGAATTTTTCCATGCGGCATCCGGATGTGGTTTCGGCTTGCGTGACCATGAGCGGATCGTTCGATATCAAGAGCTTCCTCGACGGCTACTACGATGACAATGTCTACTTCAATAATCCGCCGGATTATCTATCGAACATGAGCGATGAGTGGTTCCTGAGCCGGTACCGGCAGATGAAAATTGTGCTGGGATCGGCGGACTGGGATATGTGCCTGGACGCGAACGTGAAGATGGCGACAATCCTGCATGGCAAGGGGATTCCGCATTGGCTGGATATCTACGGGGACAACAGCAAGCATGATTGGCCGCTGTGGCAGCGCATGGCGGGGAAGTATTTCTAGGGGAGCGACGGGCGTCTCGCCCGTCCAGCCCGGGCGGGGACGCCCGGCGCTCCACCGGCAATCTGGGATCGCTGGTTGAAGAGGATTTCAATTATGGCTAACAAGAAAATCGCAATTCTTTTTGGAATGGAGAACACTTTCCCGCCAGCGCTGGTCGAGAAGATTAACTCGATGAAGGTCGCGGGCGTTACCGCCGAGTTTGTGAAGATTGGCGGCATCCGGATGGATGAGCCGAAGAAGTACGACGTGATCATTGACCGCATTTCGCAGGACATTCCTTTCTACCGGGCATATTTGAAGAACGCGATGCTGCAGGGGACGACGGTGATTAACAATCCGTTCTGGTGGACGGCGGACGACAAGTTTTTCAATTACGCGCTGGCGCATAAGATGGGCGTGGCAATTCCGCCCACCGTGATCTTGCCGCATCACACGCATCCGCCGGATACGACCGGCAAATCCATGCGGAATTTGATGTATCCGCTGAATTGGGAAGAGGTGTTTGCCTATGTTGGGTTTCCGGCGTTTTTGAAGCCTTACGCAGGCGGTGGCTGGAAGCACGTGTATAAGGTGCATTCTCCGGAGGAGTTCTTCCACAACTACAACCAAACCGGCGACCTGTGCATGACGCTGCAGCATGGCGTGGAGTTTGAGGATTACTACCGCTGTTATGTAGTGGGGCAGGAGAAGGTGCACATCATGAAGTATGATCCGAAAGCTCTGCATCATGAGCGCTATGTGAAGGGCAACCCGCAGCCGGGAACGAAGTTAAAGGAGCGGATGGAGAAAGACGCTTTGGCTTTGTGCCGCGCGCTGGGCTACGACTTGAACACGGTGGAGTTTGCGGTGGAGGATGGAGTGCCTTATGCGATTGACTTCATGAATCCGGCGCCGGATGCGGAGGTTACGTCGGTGGGGCCGCAGAATTTCGAGTGGGTGGTGGACGCGGTGGCGGAGATGGCGGTAAAGAAAGCGCTCAGCGGGGAAAATCCGGTGAAGGAATTGCGCTGGGCGGCGCTGTTGAATGGCCCGGAGTTGGTGGACAGACCGGCGGCTGCGCGCAAGAAGGCATAGACATATGTGGTGGCGGGGCTTTGCCCCGCTACGGACGGGGCAGGGCCCCGTCCCCACACGACCTACTCATTGGTATACTAGTTGAACTTCTGCCAGAGCCTTCCCCTGCCTGGCACTCTGGGTACCAAGATGAAGCCTACATTCACGCTGGGAATCGAAGAGGAGTATCAGACCGTCGATCCTGAGACTCGGGATCTTCGATCGCACATTCAAGTCGAGCTCATCGAGAAGGGCAGATTGATCCTGCAGGAGCGGGTCAAGTCGGAGATGCACCAATCGGTGGTGGAGGTAGGAACATCGGTTTGCGCCAATGTTAAAGAAGCCCGGGAAGAACTGAAGAATCTGCGGCGGCAGATGATCCGGCTGTCGCGGGAGAATGGGTTGCGACTGGCTGCGGCGGCCACGCATCCGTTTGCCGACTGGCGGGTGCAGGAAGTTACGCCGGACGAGCGCTACATGAATATTGTGCAGGATATGCAGTTGGTGGCCCGCGCCAACCTGATTTTTGGACTGCACGTGCATGTGGGCATCGAGGATCGCGAGACCCTGATCCACCTGATGAATCATGCGCGGTATTTTGTGCCGCACCTGCTGGCGCTGTCCTCGAATTCGCCTTTCTGGCTGGGGATGGATACGGGGCTGAAATCGTACCGCTGCAAGGTGTTCGACAAGTTTCCGCGGACGAACCTGCCGGATTATTTTCCGAGCTGGGGCGAGTACGAAAATTATGTCAAGCTGCTGGTGAAAACGAACTCGATCGATAACGCCAAGAAAATCTGGTGGGACATCCGGCCGCATCCATTCTTCGATACGCTCGAGTTCCGGGTGTGCGATCTTCCGATGCGGGTGGACGAGACGATTGCGTTGGCGGCGCTGATCCAGGCGACGGTCGCAAAACTGTACAAGCTGTACTCGCAGAACCAGGGATTCCGGCTGTACCGCAAGTCGCTGCTGATGGAGAACAAGTGGCGGGCGGCGCGCTATGGGATCAATGGGAAACTGATCGACTTCGGTAAGTCGATGGAAGTTCCGGAGCGCGAACTGATCGAAGAGTATCTGCAATTCGTGGATGACGTGCTGGATGAACTGGATTGCCGCGAAGAAGTGGAATACATCCGCGAAATTATGCAGATGGGCACGGGCGCAGACCGGCAGTTGGATGTGTATCGCAAATCCGGCGACATGAAAGCCGTGGTGGACTACATCATTGAGGAGACTGAGGTGGGCGTGGACGAGGTGGATAGTTTGCCCGCCGCCAAGGCCGTCTGATGAGCTTGAAGAATACCGCTGAACAATCCAACCGACAACTGAACAAGTTGGCTTTCGATCCCGAACTAACGCCGGGGGCGCGGAATGCGGTGCGCGTCTGCCTGCGCGTACTCGCTTCGGAAAAAGTCACCGTCATCACCGATGAAGTGAGCCTGGAGATCGCGGCGGCGCTGGTGCGCGAACTGGAAGAAATGGGCTGCCGCTACCAGACGTGGGTGCTGGAAGACGTGGCGACGCGTCCCCTGACCGATTTGCCGCTGGCGATCGCGCAAGATCTGGAGTCGAGCCAGGTCAGCATTTTTGCGGTGCAGGCGCAGACCAATGAACTGAAGTCGCGGATGCAGATGACGGATGTAGTGAATCGGCGAAAAATCCGGCACGCGCACATGGTCAACATCAACAAGCGAATCATGCTGGAAGGCATGCGCGCGGACTTTCTGAAGGTCGATCGGTTAAGCGTGAAGGTGATGGAAACGGTGCGCAAGGCGAAACAGATCCGGGCGAAGACGCCTTCAGGGACGGACCTGGTGGTGGATTTGAATCCGCATTACCGCTGGGTGAAGACGAGCGGAATTATCAGTACGGAAAAGTGGGGCAACCTGCCGGGCGGTGAAGTGTTTACGACGCCGGGCGAGGTGAACGGTACGTTTGTAGTTGATGGAGTAGTGGGCGATTATTTATGCGCGAAATTTGGCGATTTGAAGGCGCATCCGCTGACCATCCAGGTGAAGGGGAATCGCGTGGTCGAAGCGCACTCGGCGAACAAGGAGTTGCAAGACGATTTCTGGGCTTACACGCATACCGATGAAAACAGCAACCGGGTGGGCGAGTTTGCGATTGGGACGAACATCGAACTGAAAGATGTGATCGGGGAGATCCTGCAGGATGAGAAATACCCGGGCATCCACATTGCGTTTGGAAATCCGTATGGGGCGCACACAGGAGCGGAGTGGTATTCGTCGACGCACATTGATGTGGTAGGGCGGAACTTTGACATCTGGGTCGACGGCGAGCAGATCATGCGGCGCGGGCTGTTTCTGATTGAGGCGTAGGAGCAGCTTCTAGCTCTTAGCTCCTAGCTTTTGGCTTTAGCTCTTGGCGCGTGGCGACTGCGCGAAACCTCGCGCTTCGTATCAGGGCATCGCTTCAGCGATGCCGAAATGGTTCGGTGATAGCCGCCCCTTTAGGGGCTGCCGTCAAGTTTGGAAAACGACGCCCGTCTCTCCACTGACCTCTATGATTCCCTCCTACCGCCAAGACTTCAATTCGCGATTCACTCCTGAAAAGTACGAGCGCCTACGGCGCGAGATGACTTCGCGATGCGGGATGGAAGTTCCATTCGCCCTTTGCGAGACACCTTGCTTCTTTCCGAATGCGCTCGTCGAGCGCCTGGGAGAGGATGGGAAAGCGCTGATCCGGCAGTTGGTGGAGAATCCNNTGTTTATCCAGGTGGACTTCGGGCTGGTGCGGGATTCGGCGGGCAAGTTACAGCCGAAACTTGTCGAGCTACAGGCCTTCCCTTCCCTATACGCTTACCAGCCGGTTTTGGCGCAGGCTTACATCGATGTGTT
>PLHP01000239.1 GCA_003138955.1 Acidobacteriaceae bacterium
CCTCATTGCCGGCACCGGCAATCGCGGCCACATTTTCGCCATCAACGGCAATGAGGCTGACGATTACACCGATCTGGTCAAAGCGAGCGCCACACAAGTCACCGCCTTTGCCGCCGCGCCCGGCGGAGGACTCTACGTCTCCAGCAGTAACCTCGGAAAAATCTTTGTCCTCGGTCCCGGCCCCGAGGCTGAAGGCACGTACGAAAGCGATGTCTTCGACGCCCGCATCTTTTCCCTCTGGGGACGCGCCAGCATCCGCGCCACTGCCAATTCCAATTCCAACGTCGAGTGTTATGCGCGCAGCGGCAACGTCGACAATCCCGACCGCAACTGGAGTCCGTGGACGCGCATTAATTTCGCCCTCGCTCTCGCTGGCGGCGCCGAACTCAAGATTCCGCCAGCCCGCTTCGTGCAGTGGAAGGCCGTGCTCCATGCGGGCAATCCCGCGCCTCGCGTCGACGACGTCTTGTTGAACTACCTGCCCAAAAACGTTGCCCCTGAGATTGACGAAATCACGGTGCAGCCCGGATACCGCTATCAGGCGATTCCCCATGTGACCGGCAGCGAGCCGCCCGGGCAGGGGCAGCCGCGCTTCGATCCTCCACCTCCGGCCTTGCGCGACCGCGACTCGGTCGCCGTCCGCTGGGCGGCCCATGACGACAACGACGACCAGCTCATCTACACCGTCTACTACCGCGGCGACGGCGAATCGCGCTGGCTGCTGCTGAAGAGCAACCTCTCCGATCGCTACTATTCTTTCGACGCCAGTCTTCTGCCGGACGGCGGCTATACCGTGAAGGTCATCGCCTCCGATGCGCCCTCGCATTCGCCCGGAGAAGCGCTCTACGCCGAGCGTGTCAGCTCCCGCTTCGAGGTCGATACCACCGCTCCGGTGATCGAGAACCTGACTGCCACGGTCGTTGACAGGCAAAACGACAGGCAAGTTGTCAGGCAGATCGGCAAGCAGATCGGCAAGCAGATAAATGTCCGCTTCCGCGCCCGCGATTCCTTTTCGCCGATCAAGCGCGCCGAGTATTCGCTCGATGGCGGCGACTGGCAGTTCGTCGAACCGGTCGGCCAGTTGTCGGATTCGAAAACCGAGGACTACGACTTTCTCGTGACCGCGCCCCAACCCGAAGCTGCGCCGCCCTTGATGGACAACAACACCGCGAATGACCACGTAGTTGTGGTCCGGGCCTATGACCGTTTCGACAATCTAGCTACGGCAAAGGCTGTGATTCGGGGGAAATAGAGTTCATGCCGCGGCGGGTTTCGTGTCAGGGCATCGCTTTAGCGATGCCGTAAGCCTTCGGAAATCAGACGCCCCTTTAGGGGCCGCGCCGCTGTCTTTTATTGCTGCGCGAAAATGACGGACGCATTCGGATTCGCCGTGTCCTCATCGATCATCAGAAAATTTTGTATCCCGCAGACAGGATTCTCGCTGGAAGTGCAACCCGAGGTGTCCAGAACGTAGATCGCATAATTCTGGGCCGACGGAGCAGTCAGCACGATCGTACCGTTGCCGCTATCCTGTATCGTGTACGTCCCGGCCAGCGGCACGCTGGTTAGGTTGTAGTTGGCGGTATTGTACTGGGTTCCGTTGAGGCACTCGGAGGCGCACGTGCCAGTGTTCCCCCATGTGAGCAGCAGGTTGGCCGCAATCGGGTCGACCCCGGAACTGCCGCTGCGGGTGGTCGCCGCGGCATAAGTACCCGGTAACGACGAACCGCCGAAAAGCCCACTCCCCTTCCCCTGCGGATTCATGGTTCCGGTCATCACGGATGAGCTTTTTTGATCGAGCAGGAATCCGCGGTTTGCTCCACTGGCATAGAGAACGAACGGAAGCGGCGCCCCGGCCGGGGTCGTGGCCGGATTGCCCAGCATATTGAAGGTATAGCGTCCACTGGTGCCACTGGCCGCGTAGGTGTAATTGTTGGCGCCTGTGGTGGGCGGGAATTGCGCGCCGGAGAGGATCACCCCGCCGTTATTCTGATCAAACAGACCCGAGAAGTTCCCGTTGCCATCAGTCGAGCCCAGCGTCAGCGAGACATTGGTGTTTGCCCCACCCGCCGCCGTCCCCGTCAGAGCGGAAACAGAAACGCCATTGAAGGCTTTGTTGTCGTAGGTCTGCGACGAATCCTGGAGCACCATCGTTCCGGAAACTACTGCCGGATGGGTTGGTCCGACGGTGTCGGTAGAAATGGCATAGAAAGTGAGCGGAGTCGACTTACTGATCGTGCCGGAAGCAACAAAGAAATCGAAATCAAGCGTCGTGCCCGACGCCAGCGTCAGGCCCGTTACATGCCACAACCCGCTGATCTTAGAGTCCTGCTGGTAGCTGCCCGTAACGCTGCTGTAACTATTCGCCGTGCCGTTGTCGTTCACATCCACCTGGGCGGGCGCGACTATCGAGCCGACGCCGTTCACCAAAGTGCCATTCATCGGCAAGACTCCGACATACCCTACACGCTCGCTATTGGAATCCACGCCGCTGAAGCCGAGCGCGTAAGTCTGGGCTTTGGCGCCGGTGAAAAGTTTGTAGGACGAAATTTGCGCGACGCCGGAGCCGGTGCCTTGGCCGTCGGATTCGATCATCCTGAGGTCGCCGGCACCGTCGAGAACGACCTGGTATTGATTCGGATAGACTCCCGCGGGCAAAGTCAGCGTTAGCGTGCCCGCGTTATTCGAGTTGTTCGGGTCGGACAAGATGGTGGTGGTGTAGGAACCATTCGTTATTTGGATCGGGTTTTGCGCGGAAGGGCCGCTCGCGGTCAGTAACTCTTCCCAGCCTGAGGTGCCACTGGCGCCCGTTGTGAAGGTGCCTGCGACCCATACGGGGCTGCCAGTCTTGTCATATCCGGAAAACCGGAATGCATACGTGCCGCTTACACGAGATGCGACCAGCGAGGCTTTGGCGATTGTGCAGTACTTGGGGTTGGGCGTGCACCCTGTCGGATCGAGTGTCGAAGCCGCCGATATCTGAATACAGCCCACGCCGCTGCAACTGTCCTGCGCCGTGTAGACCGCCAAGCCGGAATCACCCACAAGCGGGGGCGGGTTCGGAACTGGACTAAACTTCGCGCACGCGCCTGTCACCGTGCCATTCACCGTGGTGTTGCAAGTCCACGTAAAACCTTGGGGCGCATTGTCAGGGACGGCTACGGCGGTAAATTGCTGGATCAGACCGCTGCCCACGTTCAGCGTCGCTGGCGCTGGCGCGACGTCGGTGGTGATGTCAACCACGGTTATCGTCAGAGGTCCCGTTACTGAGGGGACGGCCACCAACGTCGCTGTGACGGTCACCGAAGTTGGCGTTGCCGGGGCCACGAAGGTCGCGGTTGCCGGAGTGGTCGGCGGCGTCACTGGCGTGATCGTTCCGCACGTGCTTGGTGTGCAGCCCGAGCCGAGGCTCCAGGTAACGGCGGTAGCGGTCGAGTTCGCGACCGTGGCCGTAAGCGTCACAGACTGCGTCGGGTAGATCGCGTCAGCGTTAGCGCCGTTGGAGGTAACCGTAACCGTGACTGGAACGGGAGACACGCCGCTGCCACCCGTCGCGCAACCGCTAGCCAGCGCCAGACTAAGCAATGCCACCGCCAACAAATAATTTCTTAACATGATGGGATCTCTTCGAATCGATTCCCCGATAAACCTGCCGACCGGGAATCCGTTGCCCGAAAACATTGGTCCAAAAAACGCCTTCTACCAGGATTTATCCAAATCTAACAGCAGCCCTAAGGCCAAGTTATTATTCAAATCAGCAAGTTACAATGTACTTGAATTCAAGGCACTTTGTCTGTGCAGAAAAGGCTTCAAACGACGGCCAGTACAGTCGCCTGTGCAAGCAATTGCAACTTCCGGGATGAGACGTCTTCTGCGGCGTTCTCAGTGGAGAGCCGATACATTCTGCCTGACACCTGACACCTGACCCCTGACACCTGGTTCTGTCCCAGCCGTCTCCAAAAGCGCACGCTTTGCACTCTCCAACAGCGGACGCAGCTCATTGGCAGTGATCCCCAGCGTACCCCCGGAAAATCCGTCGATGTAAGCGGAGTTAATGCCCACCACTTCGCCACGCAGGTTCAGCACTGGTCCGCCGCTGCCTCCGCGCGCAGTGGGCGCATCATAGATCATCTTGTCGCCGGTTACATCGCCGATGTGCCCGAACGTCGCCGAAGGCCGGATCAGCGATAAGGCCGCCAGTTCGCCCGCCGTGTCGGCATTATCGGGATGCGACGAAAGCCGTTCGTACACAACTGCGGGAGACTTTGCCACCATGCCCGTCACTCCCATCGGATACGCCAGCACGCTCACCGGTTCGCCCACACGCGGCAGCGCCTGGGCAAGAGTCAACGGGCGCAGCTTCTTGGTGAAGGCTGTGTCTTCGAGGCGCAACACGGCGAGATCACCATGCGCGGCCACTACTGCCGTCTCCAGTTTTACCGGAAGCGGCGAGCCCGGGAAATATGCCTCCAGCTTTTCCAACACTGGCGATCCGCCCCGCCGCAATGCCACAGCGACTTCGCGGTCGCCGTACCAGGGCTCGGCCACATGCCGATTGGTGGCCACAAGTCCTGGCGCCACTACAAACCCCGATCCCGCCACGCGAGCACGGAAACTTTGCGGCTGGCCGGACACATGATAGATCCCGTAGATATAAGCCACCGACTCCCGCGCGTCGTCCACCGCGGCCGCCGAAAACGATTGCTGTTTTTCCATCTCCGCGACTTCGCGCGAGAGCTGGTGCACTTGCTGCTCCAGCCCGTTAGTCTCCCGGGGAGCATAGTAGTGCGCCATCGCCAAGGCGCCGGCCAGCGCCACCACGCCCAGCAACCCCTGCACAAACCGCTGCCAGGTTTCGACCACTTCGTTTTCCCCACTATCGGAATTGAACATGAGCCGTCAGGCCCGGCAAGGAGGGAGACCCCGGGTAACAACCACTATCCTGACGTATTTGGGCCCGGCGTTGTAGGGTACAGAAGTCGGATGGCAGCGGGCCGAAGGTAACTGCTCCTGGCTGTATACTGGGCCCTCGAAACTCACGCATCTCGCACGGAGGATGGCCGTGAGCAAACTGATTCTGTGGAATGTGCTCTCCCTTGACGGATACTTTGAGGGCGCAAAAAGTTGGGACGTGGAGTGGTTTCATTCCTTCTACGACAAGGACCAGGAAGAGTTCTCAATCGAACAGTTGCGCCACGCCGGAGCCCTGCTCTTCGGCCGCGTTACCTACGAAGGCATGGCCGCATATTGGCAGACCGCAACCGGTGTGGTCGCCGACTACGTGAACTGCCTGCCCAAGTTCGTCTTCTCCCGCACCCTCGAACGCGCAGAATGGAACAACACCCGGCTCATCCACGGCAACGCCGCCGAAGAGGCGGCGAAGATCAAGCGCGAAATGGATGGCGACCTTTTCGTCTTTGGCAGCGGGCAGTTGTGCGCCACGCTGCTGGAGGCGGGTCTGTTCGGTGAGGTCCGCCTGGGAGTGGCGCCCATAATCCTCGGCCGCGGCGTCACCTTGTTCGGACGCGATCTGTCCCGCCTTCGACTCAAACTTCTGGAAGCACGCTCCCTCAATTCCGGCACTGTCATCCTGCGCTATGAGCCGGCCGTCAAGTGAATCGCGAGCCTGCTCCTTCAGCTATATGTCGATGCAGCCTGGTACCCAGTGCCCAGGGAAGTTCTGATTAAGTCCCCGGTGTCCTCCGTGCACCCCTGTGTACCCTGTGGTTAATGCCTCTTGCCGACACTTAATCAGAGTTTCCCTAGCGGCGATTAAGAGTTTCGTGTCAAACCCGCTCCAGCGCGTGCAAAGTCCTGTGGTTCTCGACATTGCCGGTGTTCAGCGTAGTCGCAGGTTCAAACAGCAAGATCCAGCATTCTTCCTCCGCCACTGGACGGTGCTCCACTCCCCGCGGCACCACGATAAACTCGCCCTCTTCGATCCATTCATAGCGTTCGCGAAACTCCATGCGGAATCGTCCCTTCACCACCAGGAACATCTCGTCCTCGTTCTCATGATGGTGAAATACGAATTCGCCTTTGAGCTTGTCCAGCTTCACATATTGGCCATTAAGTTCGGCGGCGATGTAAGGCTTCCAGTATTCGGTGATCTTGGCAAACTTCTCGACGATGTTGACTTTTGACATGGACTCCTCGAAAGTTGGGCGGTTCCTACCGTTCCATTGGATGACGTTTCAAGCAAGCGGGTCGCATGAAAAAAGTGGGCGGCGGCTGAAAAGGCTGCCGAGTTTCGCTCGCTCCGCACAGTCAAAAACAAAAGCCGCCAGCTTGCGCTGACGGCTGATGGCTGACCGCTGAACGCCGACGGCTGACCGCCGACGGCTGTCTAGAATCCCGTCACGCCCGCGCTCGGATGTCCACCCCGCAGCATCATCCGCACGCCGCGCTCGCTATTCACGCGGGTGGTCGTGGTCCAGTCTACTTCATCGGTGCTGATCACGCCGCTGCCGCCACTGGCGAGTTCGTAGCTGATGCGGCCTTCCTGATAGGTGTAATTGCCCACCTCCAGAACCATACCCGTCTTCAGCACAAACACCGGCACTCCCGGCGCCGTCCCGTCGAAGCGTGCATCCTTGGCAACGTAGCTGGCATTGTAGCTGGCGTAGATGACCTGCGGAATTTCCTCAGCCGCAGGCGGTTGGCTGGCCGCAGTTCTGACCTGGCGCACCGCCCGCTGAGGCACGACATTACTATCCGCCGGCACGTAGGCCGAACCGCGATAATACGAGTCGTTTTCCATCCGCGGACGCCCAAAGAAATGCCAGTCCGGTCCGTTGGTAGCCGAGACCTGCGGGATCTGCACGTCATCCATCAGCCGCAACGTGAGCATGCTCTCGCCTTTCAGCGTTGGCCGCGGCCCGCGCGCCGGCAGCATGATAATCTTCCACGGCCAGAGCGGCGGAATCATCCATTCGACGATATCGCGCTTGGCGTGCCCTTTGCCCCGGATGTCGCCGTCTTTATCGACCTTGTAGCCGCGAGTCGCGATCACCTTCGCGTCCAAAGGCATGTCGCCGGCGGGCAATCCGATGCGATCGAACACCAGCTTCATATACCCTTTGCCCCAGAAATGTCCTGGGTCCTTGGACGCTTCCAGATGCCCGACAAGATAAGCGCCGCGCGGAAACGTCTGCTGGCCGAATTCCGTCACCGAGTGCAGATGACAGAGCACGGGATCGCCGACCGCAACCGTAGCGGAAGAAAAATTCGGTTCATTCATGGTGCACTTCAGAAGGGTACCGGCGGGCAGGACAGTCTCCCGCGCACTGGCACTCGTTGTTAGGCCTAGAACGGTCAGGCTCAGAACGGTTAAACCCAGAAGGGACACAACTAGAACGGCATACGAGCTGGACTTCATGACGTCACCTCGGTCTCACGCCCCAGGATTTTGGTACGTATTCCAAAGCTACCGCGTTGAGCCAGCCCCGATTAATGAACTTATACACAAATTGACACTTCCGGTCAATCGACCGATTGGAATCAAAGTGTGTCTTTTTTGCAACACCACTCGCCGGCCCTCAACCTCGACAGGTTGCCGCAATGCGCGGTTAGCGACCCTGATGGATGATCGCACACCCGCACATACGCAAAAAAAAACGCGAACGTGTGGGGCACCCGGCATGCACACGAGTTTGTTGTTGTCGCAACATCGCGATAGCGCTCAAGACCCCTCACAGGGTCAATGCATTATGAGAGAG
>PLHP01000026.1 GCA_003138955.1 Acidobacteriaceae bacterium
AATGGAAGCAGGTTCAACATCCCGTCCGGCGCAATGATGAGTTTGGTCGCCGTCTTCACTTCGGGGATCGGCTCCACGAGCGCCCGATACAGCTGCTTTGAGACTTCGATGGCGGCACCCTTTGTGCGCACGTCGTCGACAAATTGCTGTACAAGTTTGTCGACTTCCCTGCGGCCAACCGGCAGAGTTTGGACGCGGGCGCCGCGCCGCGTTACCGCGATACAGAAAGACGTCGGCTCATCCAGCACGTATTCTAAAAACAATTCATCTGGATGCAGGTCGTTCTCCACATTCGTCAACACCGCTGGCCGCACAGGAAGTCGTTGGTTGGGAGCATCTTCTTTGGTCCATGCCAGACCAAGGCGTCGCTCGTACTCAACGAGGTTGTCCAGCAATTGTTCGCGTTCAGGTGCGTTGTTGGTCTGCATGAGTTTAGCTTGGAGACCCGAAATGTCGCCTTCAAGCGCGGCTGTCTGATCTGATTCCGCTGCGGGCTGTGCCTTCCTGTCTTTAAGAGCCCAGGCGAGAGTTCGGCCTCGAACGCGTTCCAGAACTGCGAATGCACCGGGCGCGTCACCATTCTTGGTGATGAGTTCAAAGTGTCGCAGGTAGGTATCGCTCATCGCTGCAGCAACGGAGCTGTTCCAATATGGCTCATCCACACCGATGAGCATTCCCTCAATCACGTCTTCAGCTTGCTCGTAGAGAGCGTTTGCCTCGGCAAAGCGACCGCGACGCGCCTTCAAATCGGCGAGCATCGTCAAATTGCGAGGCACATAATAACGATCACCAACTTGCTGGCTGGCAGCCAGACCTTGGATGGCACGCGCTTCCGCTGTGACCAGATCTCCGCCATCACGATAGAGTGTCGCTAGTTCGAACATGGCGTCGGCTTCTATTCGGTAGTATTGCACTCGGGTTGTAAATTGACCGGCATCTTCCAAATATGTCAGCGCCCGCTGTCGGTTCCCGGTCTGCGCTTCCAGCTTTCCAAGAAGAATGAGCAACTGCGCCTCATGGCCTCGTTTCTCTTGCGATCGCGCTTTGGTCAGAGCGCTCTCAAGCACTGACTTCGCCTCATCGGTTCTGCCGAGCGAGACCAAGGCTTGCGCTTTTCCTTCATACCCCATGAATGGAAGTCCGCAGTCAGGATCAGCCTCCGCCAGCTTGATGGCTCTCTCGAAGAACTTCAACGCTTCCGCGTGGCGATTGACTTCCTCGAATCCCCTCCCGAGTAATTCTAGGAACCGTACTTGACCTGCCGTGTCGCCGCTCGCCATGGTTGACAGGAGAGCACCCCCGAGAAGCCTAGCCGCTCGTCCGGGGTTTCCTTCCAGAAACCCAATGAGGCCCAATTCCCCGGAAGCCCTAGTCACCCATTGGTTCTCGCCCAGGCTCTTTGCGATATCCTGCACTTCCAGCCAGTCACGCTTTGCGGCTCGGTAGTCAATCTCAATATCGGTGTAGCCCTTCGCGATCAGGCACCANNAACGACATCGTTTCGGCTTCTGATCTGAGACGGCCCACCTTGGCGTGAAGTTCGTTCCGCGCATCGCCCCGCTCCGAGAACAGCTTCTCGGCTCTGACATAGAGCGGCCCAGCCGCGGGTCCGTTGCTCAACCAGTAGAAGTGATCGGCGACGGCAAGCAGCGCATCGGCGTCTGTCGATTGCTGGGCATCCGCAGAATCAACCCGAAAGGCCGCGGCACGAGTTGAAGGACTTAGTCGGCGCCGCGCGTTGAAGACGTAGTACGAGCAAGCAGCGAGGACTACCAGAGTAAGGGCGATGGCAAATGCCCCCCGCCTTGGGACACGAATCCTCACGGGAGATTCTCTTCTTCTGAATATTTCTCAGAGAACTGGAGTCAACCTATTCCAGGACATCAGAAGTTCGGTCCTGAAAGTCGGGTTCTAAAACGACGAGTGGTTATGCGATTAGAACCCGGCCAGTTTGGAAGAGTTTCCTGGATCGCAAAAATACTTTTACTCACTTGTTCATGGAACCAGCTCTGGGCGGGCGTTCTGGCACGGATAGCCGAGAGTCTCTAGGTCGATGAGTCCGTGCGAGCGCGACGTTGCGGGACAGGAGCGGCCCCGCCAAGGGTGAGTCGCCAGCCCACGTGGGAATTTCTCGGGCACAGCTAGAAAAACCCGCGCCAGCGAGAATGCCAACGCGGGCGTGCGCTGGTCAGTACTCGCTCGGCAAGTGGATCACGTTGTTGGTGAAGTACAGGGTGATCTCATCCAGCGGGAAATCGGTGTGCTCGATCTCCTTCGTGAAGGCGATGTTGCCGTTGCCATCGTCGCAGGTAAGCGTAGCGGTTCGGTCGTGACGTACGGCGAGTTTCCAGACCTGAAATTCCTCGGCGGCAACAGCCTTGTTGTAGGGCTGAATGATCGCGATTTCGTCCAGAAGCCAATACGCTCCACCGTGCTCGGCAACGTGCTGTGCGCCGTCGGTGTAGAGAACGTTGCGGTTGATTCCGTGCCGATACCAGTTTTCGCTGCCGGTGAACTGCGCGAGGTCGCTTTTGCTGAGAGTCTTCGTCGTCATGTTGTGCCTCTTTCGATTTGAGTGACCCCCGTGGCGGGGGCGAGAGAGGCAACAGAAACAGCCGCACGGAAGGCGCGGCGTCACAGGCAACCGTGAAATAAATGAGGGGTAGCCCGTAGGGAATCATCGTTTATGTCGCGAAAGTGCCTTGACGCTAGCCTGCGGCTGTTAGGTTGACTCCGAACCCGTCCATGAGTGGGGAAACGGAAAGAGGCACAGTGGTGACGAAGACGGCGCGGAGAGACGCTGCGAGAATAGCGGATGATATGGAAACGGGTAGTGGACCAGTTTCAATTTCCACAGGCTACAATGAGAAAAAGCCCGGATGCCAGTCCGGGCCTTATGCTTTGATGTCAACCGCGCTGCGCGGCGCTTTGAAATCCCCCTCCGGGGATGATAGCAGTGGTTCGCGCAAAAACCTCAAAGGAAAAACGCTCACCGCTCCCCGCCAATCCGCTGGGCGAACTCCTTAAGTTGCTCCTCAGACGGGCCAAAACTAAGGGGAGGGGGCCAACGGACAACTTGCTGTTGAACGGGCCAGATTTGGATAAGAAGGCGATCCCATTCGCCTTTCTTGCGAGCCACATTGATACCGCCTCGCCCCTCACCGTAGATGCCGCGCCGCGCACTGAAGATTTGAATAACGAGGCGTCCCATGGCGAATGTCGTAACGCAACCTTCACTGAGGACGTTCTCGGTTCCAGGATTGGAGAGATAGTGATTCTCAACGAAGAGGGAATAACTATTTTCATATCGTCCAATCCAAATCAGACTGTCCGGCGGCGGCGTGCCCCACGTAAGTAGATGCTGCCTATCTGCCGTGGAGTAGAAGTGGGCCTTTCCCCCGACACAATCGAAGACCATTGCAGTTTTTGTTGTCCACAGGCAAAGGGCCAGTTGTTGAATATAATCAAGCGGCAAAGATGAGTCGAAGATCAGCGGTTCTAGAATGGGTCTGGTGCCAGTTTCCAAGGTACTCATCCATCCTCCGTTACACTTTTTGCAGACACATCTGCAGGTCACATATTTCCCGGAGAACAGTTTGCGAGGACGAGTCGCGAACTCCATGTCGATTTTTGATGACCGCTCTTGCACCACGTAGTTGACGAGCCATTTGGGCCACAGATGCTCTTCCGTGTTGACTCTTCTCGAACAAAAGATGCAGAGTGCGGCCATTTAGCCTAGCGCCTTCCGAACCAGTTCGCTCTCAATCATGGAAGCCCTGACGGTCGGTTTCGGCATCAAGACGCAAAGCTCTTCCAAACTCCAAACATGATCGGTCAATCCCGCTTCCATCGCCGGGGTGACTTTCACCGTCTGATGAATCCGGCAGAAGTTATAGAACATGTAATGTAAAGCCACGGAGTGCGCGTGGTTTTCTACCTTCTTCTTGCTGAAAGCGTTGGTCAGGCGCGTGAAGCGGCGAATGTGCATCCGCATCGTAAGATTCTGGCGCTCCACGAAGGAAGTGCTGACGTGCTTCGGATCGGGATTCCCGCTGATGACTTTCATGTCGCAGCCAATGCACTTCGCCGGAGAGTAACGCGTGTGATTCTCTGCCGGAGCGCCATAAATCTTCTGCAACTGGGCATAGTCGCAATCCATTCCGAATGCGCCTTCGACCGCTTCGAGGTAGGAGCGGTGACCGTCTGTAGTGACCTGTACGCGCCCTTTGATGCGGCTGGCGCAATCGTTCATAAAATCCGTTGCCCATCCCGCATCCCGTCCACCTACGAGATATGAAACCACTAACTTCGTATCCGCGTCGATTCCAACCCACGTCCAAACATCGCCCCAGCCCTCTTGTTTCTTTTCCGCACTGACGTTCTTCGCCTTCGCTCCAACGAACTGCCAGATTTCATCGGCCTGTAGACGGCGCACGCGAAGGTTGCGGACGTAGCGGTCATGGTAGATGGCGCACGCGGCTCCCAGATCGGCGAGCAACTTCGTAATCGTGCTCTTGGAAACTCCGGTCATGCGAACCGTGGCACGAACCGAGCAGCCCTCGATTAAGCAGCCGATAACCTTGGCGCGGGTCGCGTTGTCTAAGCAGTTCATACTTACCCTTATACCACAGCCGCTTTAGCATGTCAGGAAAATAATGCGAAAAGGCGCATAAAATCAGGGGTTTGTGGTGTCGAGTATAATATCTGGAAAATCGGCTCGGAAAGCAAAAAAAGCCCGCTGGCGAGCGGGTTTTGCGCTTACGGTTTGGATGGGCTAATTCAAATCATAAGGTGAATTATGCCCACAGTGCAAGCGGTTGAGCTGCATCGAAGATTGCCCACTTTACCGAAGCGGGTTTTGGGTCGGAGGGAAGCCATGACGATAGCTGCTGGGTTTAGATTCGCAGACGGAGTTCTTTTGTGTGCCGATACCCAGCTCACGTATCAGGGGGTTGCGAAGGTATCCGGTACCAAAATCTTCCCGTTTGAGTTTAAGCGTAATGGCTCTAGGGCGGTGTTCACCTTTAGCGGAGACGTAAAATATGCCCGAGGCGGAATCACAAAATGCGTCCGCACGATAGCGAAACTTGATCTCTCTTCCGTTTCTCGTGAGGAATTGGAAAATGCCATCTCCGATTCCTTGAATGATTATTTTCAAAAGCTGATCTACAAACATCCTTACTACCGAACGATGGGGGGCCCGGATTTTAATTTCGTAGTTGGACTTTGGTCTCCGAAGGATGGGTTGGGCCTGTATGAAACCACGGATGCGGTCATCACCGAAGTTAGCGACAGTGACAAATTCGCGATTACAGGCGTCGGTGAGACATTGGGCCGCTATCTCGGAGGGCCAATGATGGGGCATTCGGGGTACTCACTGACAGACATAAGCACGATCTCAGCACATGTCTTGAGCGAAGTTAAGGAAAACGTGGATGGGTGCGGGAAGGGGAGCGAATTCATTGTCCTCACAAAAGAAGGGCTATTTAGCAGCATCGGGGGATATGGAACGTCGCACATCGAAGATGTTTTTGCCGCACTCCACCAGTCAGTCACTGGGATGTTTCTTGAGCTTTGCGATCTAGATAAACCCGGAGAGGAGGGCGTCATTGAGCGCCTTGACGCCTTGCGTTCGCTAGTTATTTCGTGTCGCCAGCAGATGCTCCGCGAAAAGGAAAAGCATCGGGGGTTGGAGCATCTCATGGAAATTCTGACAGACTGGAAGGTTCGCAGAATCGATTAAGAGAGTTACTTGGACTGCCCATCGTATAACGCGCTAAGCCG
>PLHP01000157.1:0-523 GCA_003138955.1 Acidobacteriaceae bacterium
TTTCTTCGAAGCGGTGCTTCTGCGAATCGGTCATCACGCTGTAGGCCAGTTGCTTGGTCTCGGCGGGCGTCAACTGGGGCAGGTCGAGCGGCACCAGATGTCCATGCACGCGGATTTGGGGCGGAGAGTTGGTGGTGATGTGGAGGTCGCTTCCATTCATCTCCAGCATGCGGCGGAGCAGATCGCTTAATGAGAGTGCCATAGTTTTTTTCCGTCTTTCCTGTTGCAATTTTCTGCTGCTCGTCGTTCGCTTTTCGCCTTTCGCACCGCTAAGCGTGTTCGCGAAACGGCGAACCGCGATCGAACGACGTTCTTAGTGGATCGTTTCCCGAGCCACTTCTTCGAGTGTGGTCCAGCCTGCCGCGACCTTGATCAGCCCGCTGCGACGCAGGGTAATCATGCCGCGTTCAATCGCTTTCTTCTTAAGTTCAACCGCCGACGCGCCGACCAGAACCAGTTCCCGGATCTCGTCGTCCACTTCCATCACTTCGTACAAACCGGTGCGGCCCTTGTAGCCGGTCTT
>PLHP01000157.1:603-7855 GCA_003138955.1 Acidobacteriaceae bacterium
GCGCCATTGGTGTGCAGCGTGGACAAGACGAGGTGTCCGGTAAGTGCGGCCTTGATGGCGATTTCCGCGGTTTCAAAGTCGCGAATTTCGCCGACCAGGATAATGTTGGGGTCCTGGCGCAGGAAGGCGCGCAGGGCCGCCGCAAAATTCAGGCCGATCTGCTCCTTCATCTGCACCTGGTTCACGCCTCCCAGTTGGAACTCAACCGGGTCTTCGGCGGTCATGATGTTGGTATCGGGCTGGTTCAGCCGCGAGATGGCAGAGTAGAGCGTGTTGGTCTTGCCCGATCCCGTCGGCCCCGTAACCAGCACCATGCCGTAGGGCTTCAGGATGGCCTTCTCGAATTTGACCAGCGACTCCTGCTCGAAACCGAGCTTGGTCATATCCAGGCGCAGGTTTTCCTTGTCCAGCAACCGGAGCACGATCTTCTCGCCCCAGAGCGTGGGCAGAGTGGAGACGCGGAAATCGAGCTGCTTTTTCTTGCCGCCGATCTGCATCTTCAGCATGATGCGGCCGTCTTGCGGCAGCCGCTTTTCGCTGATGTCGAGCTTGGCCATGATCTTGAGGCGCGAAGTGATGGCGTCCTTCAGTTTCAGCGGCGGATTCATGATCGCCTGCAGAACTCCGTCAATGCGGAAGCGGACCCGGAATTCCTTTTCGTACGGCTCCATGTGAATATCGCTGGCGCCCTTCTTCACGGCATCGGTGAGCACCAGGTTCACGAGCTTGACGATGGGAGCTTCATCGGCCGCTTTTTCCAGTTCCCGGAGTTCGAGTTCTTGCTCTACGTTCTGGAGTTCGATGTCGGTGCCTTCGCCGGCATCGTTCATCGACTGCATGACCTGCTCGAGCTCGGCTTCTTTGGACGTACCGTAGGCCTTCTCGATGCCCTCGATGATGGAGCTNNTCCATGGCAAAGACGTTGGTGGGGTCCACCATGGCGATGGTGAGCGAAGCGCCGACCCGGCTGAGCGGCAAAATCTGATAGCGTTTCGCGGTTTCGAAGGGAATCAGCTTGACCACCGCGGGATCGATTTCAAAATACGAAAGATTGATGGCGGGCACGCCGTACTGGCGCGAGAGAAAGTTGGTGACATCCTCATCCGAGAGGAAACCCAACTTCACCAGCGCCGAGGCGAGCCGGGAGTGCGACTCCTTCTGGAGCTTGGTCGCCTCTTCCAACTGCTCTGGGGTTATGACCTTTTCTTTGACGAGCAGGTCACCCAGCCGCTGAGACATATCTCTCCTGTATTCCCACCGAGTCCGAGTCCGTGCGAAGCCGCTGATTTCGGGGGGATCAGCGCGGATACTTTCGCACTGACACAAATTGTCAACCCAATGGGAATTCCGCAAAAGTAACTTCGGTACCTGTACTTCGCGGTACGTGCCGTTTGTGCCCGCAATTGGCCGCATTTTGCCAGAAACTGGCGCTATGAGGCCGACCACCACGCGGCGGACCATGTTCTTTGGTGCTGGGGTAACTACCTTTCACCCCAGGAGCAGAGGGGCACACAGGGGGGATCTATTTGCTTGATAGTTGGGTGGAATGAAATTTCCCTGTGCACCCCTGTGCTCCCTGTGGTGAAGGTTTCAGGCTCGCCGTTAGAATGGTGACGCACGACACTCCAACCTGCGCGCGCCATGAGCGAAACCAAACACGACGCGATCCGCGCTTACTACCACACGTTGTCTTCCGCCTGGGGACGTCAGCACTGGTGGCCGGCACAGTCGCGATTTGAGGTAATTGTTGGGGCATACTTAACCCAGAACACCGCGTGGGCGAACGTGGGGAAGGCGCTCGCCAACCTTCGGAAAGCGCGGCTTCTGACCCTCCGCGGCATCCGCCGCACGCCTCAGCCTGAACTTGAGCGGTTGATTCGCCCCTCGGGTTACTTCCGGCAGAAAGCGCAGCGGCTGAAAACGTTTGTGAGCTTTCTCGACCAGCGTTACGGCGGGTCGCTCGCGCGGATGTTCGCGCGGCCAACGGCCGATCTCCGCGACGAACTGCTCGCGCTCAATGGCGTGGGGCCGGAGACCGCGGACTCGATTCTTTTGTATGCCGGCAATCACCCGGCCTTTGTCGTGGACGCTTACACAAGGCGCATTCTCGAACGACACCAGATTGTCTCCGGCGCGGCCGGCTATGGCGCAGCCGGCTATCACGAAATTCGACAACTGTTCGAGCAGGCACTGGCCTCGGAGGGAACCCAGGAAATTGAAGCCGAGTCTGGGTCAACCGAGTCTGGTTCGGCGAAGGCTGCGGTGGGGCCGCAGGGCTCGTGTCATCGTCCTTCGCGCATGAGCACAGCCGAGCGCTCTGCGCGGGTCCAGGTGTTCAATGAAATGCACGGGCTGATCGTCGGAGTAGGAAAAACTTACTGCCTAAAGTCACAACCGCGGTGTGAGCAATGTCCTTTGCGGAAGTTCCTTCCTCAGGCAAAGTGATGGGCGGGAGGGACAAAATGGAGTGGCGAGCGTTGGTTTTGGTTTTGGCGTCGGCGGCCTTTTGCATGGGATTTGGCGCGGCGGTTCCAGAGCAGTCCCTGCGTGAGGCGGCGAGGGCTTCCGGGTTCCTGATCGGCACGGCGGTGAGGCCATGGGCACTTTCCGAGGCGGCATATGCGTCCACGCTCGCCCGCGAATTCAATATGTTGGAACCGGAAGACGCCCTCAAGTGGGAAGTGGTGCATCCGGAGCCCCAGTCGTTCGATTTTTCTCAAGCGGACCAGATTGTGGATTTTGCCACCCGGCACGGCATGAAGGTCCGCGGCCACACGCTCGTCTGGCACCGGCAGAATCCACCATGGCTGACGGAAGGAAAATACACTTCCGGCGAGCTCGCTGAAATTCTTGAGAAGCACATTAAGACCGTGGTCGGACATTACCGGGGCAAGGTATTTGCGTGGGACGTGGTCAATGAGGCCTTCGACGAACTGCACCCGGGAGAATTGCGCAGCACGATCTGGCGAGACCAGCCGGGAATCGGCCTGGCGGAGAATGGCAGCTCCTATATTGAGCGTTGCTTCCGCTGGACGCATGAAGCCGATCCGCAAGCTCTGCTGTTTTACAACGAGGCCGAGGCGGAGACGATGAATCCCAAGTCGGACGCGATCTATGCCATGGTTCGCGATTTCCGGCAGCGCGGCGTCCCCATCGATGGCGTGGGCTTCGAGATGCACATCGCGCACCTGCACGCCGATGTCGCGTCCATTGCCGCCAATATCAACCGCTTCACCGCTCTGGGAGTGCAGGTCCACATCACCGAGATGGACGTCGCCCTGCCGGTCGATGCCGAAGGCAATGCTCGCGCCGGGGATCTGCAAAGGCAGGCGGACATCTATCGCCAGATTGCCAGCGCTTGCGTGTCTCATCCCGGATGCACGGCGACCCAGACCTGGGGTTTCACGGACAAGTATTCCTGGATCGGGTCGCATTCGAAGCAGACCGAAGGCGCGGCGCTGCCGTTTGATCGCAACTATCGGGCTAAGCCTGCGTACGACGCGCTGCGGGGTGCGCTGGAGCAGGTAAGGAGTCGTTAGTCGTTAGTCGTTAGTCGTCGGTCGTTGGCGGACAAGTGCCGTCCCCTTCGCGGAATGCGACGAACCGCGAACGACTAACGACCAACGACGCCCTATAATGTCATCAATCCTTGGCCGCACCGAATCCAATTCGCGACGAACCCAAGACCTCCGGCCGCCGGAAGGCGGTGATCGCGCTGGCGATCGGCGCTTTCTTGCTGCTCGCGATCCTGGTGGGGCAGGCCTCGTTCAATCTCAAGTTCATCAGCCCTGACAGCAATGAGGAGCTGCTCTTTTTCGCCGGATTAAGCGGCCTGATTTTCTTTGCCTTCGTGGCGCTGACCCTCGTTCTCGGGCGCAACCTGATGAAACTCTACGCCGAACGGCGGCAGGGCGTGGCCGGGTCAAAGTTTCGCACGCGCCTGGTGGTAGTCAGCCTGCTGCTGTCGTTTTTGCCTGTGCTTGCCATGTTCTGGTTCTCCTACGGGCTGATGAACCGCTCCATCGACAAATGGTTTTCCCAACCGGTCGAGGAAGTGCGCGCGGATACCGCAGCCATGTCGGCGCTCCTCTATGATTACGCGGGCCAGCGTGCGTCCTCGGAAGCGCAATCCATCGCGCAGACGGGCGACTTTCTAACCGCCTTTGCCAGCAAGAATTTTTCTGCCACCACGGAAGAACTTCGGGAACACCTCCCGGCGCTGCAGGGCGGATTTGTTCTGGCCCTGAAGGATGGCACCGGCAACGCGGCCGCCAGTGTGAACACCCCGGCGCCCTGGGCCGACATGCAGGATCGCTTCCCGGTGCAGTCCACCCTGCGCGGAGAGCACCCCCATTTCCAGTGGGGCCAGACGGACTACATTGTCGCCGCCGCCCCGTTCCCAGGCGGCGCTGTGCTCGTCGCCATGCCTCTTCCGCCAAAATTCGCCGAAACTGCCAGGCAGATTCAGGAGAGCCAGCATCGCTACATCGAACTGGCCGCAAAAAGGAAGCTGTTTCGGCGGACTTACATCGGATTTCTGCTGCTGCTGACGGTCGTGGTGCTGTTCGCTTCGACCTGGCTCGCGCTCCTGCTATCGAAGTTGGTCAACCGTCCCGTGGCGGCGCTGGCCGCGGGTACGGAGGCTATCTCCAAAGGGCAACTGGACTACCGCGTCGATATCCGCGCCACCGACGAACTGGCCGAACTGGTGCAGTCTTTCAACAGCATGGCGGAACAGCTCGAATCCAGCCGGCACCAGATCGAAGCTTCCAGTCGCGATGTCGGCGCCGCGAACGAGGCGCTCGAAAGGAGACGCCAGTACATCGAAACGGTTCTCGAGAGCATTCCGACCGGAGTAATTTCGATTGACGCGGCGCGCCGTGTGACGCTGGCGAACGCCGCTTTCTCCCGCATGTTTTACCTGGAGCGGAGTGAGTACGTGAGCCCGGCGTCGCTGGTGAATCTGCCGCTGCGGGATGTGCTCCCCGCCGATGTGCTCGCCGACCTGGAACCGCTGCTCCGGCGTGCCGATCGCATGGGCATCACGGCAGCCAACGTGGAGCTTGCCTTGCCCCGAGCTCAACTGAATGTCGCCGTAACCGTGTCCGCGCTGAGCCACGCTGCTGAGGGGTTGGGATACGTGCTGGTGTTCGAAGACCTGTCGGACCTGCTGCGAGCGCAGAAACAGGCGGCCTGGCGCGAGGTGGCGCGGCGCGTGGCGCATGAGATCAAGAACCCACTGACCCCGATCGCGCTTTCCGCCGAGCGCATTCATCGCCATTTGACGCGGGGCACGGCGCCTGATGCAGCCTCACTCGAGGTGATTCGCAGTTGCGCGGAAACCATCGGGAATGCCGTAGAAACCGTGCGCACCCTGGTGGACGAATTCTCTGTTCTGGCGCGTTTTCCCGCCTCCCGGCCGCAACCGGCTAGTTTGAACAACCTGGTGGAAGGCGCGCTCGTAATGTTCAATGGGCGGCTGGAAGGCATCCGCGTGCGCACGGAATTGGCGCAAGATCTGCCGTCGGTGATGGCCGACCCGGAAGCGATCAAGCGCGCGGTCGCCAACCTGGTGGATAACGCCGCGGAGGCCATGCAGGATGCGATCCTGAAAGAGATCACGATTTCAACCTCGCTGGTGGCCAGCCGCGATGCCGTCGAATTGGCCGTCTCCGATACCGGACTGGGAGTTTCGCGCGACCTGAAGGAACGGCTGTTCTTGCCGTACTTTTCGACCAAGCAACGCGGCACGGGGCTGGGGCTGGCGATTGTGAGCAGAATCGTGGAAGACCATCGCGGTTCGATCCGGGTGGAGGAAAACAAGCCGGTCGGCAGCCGTTTCGTTGTCGAGCTGCCGGTAGCGGTTGAAACGGTTGGAACTCCGGCATGAGGAGAGAGTCGTTGGTCGTTGGTCGTTCGTCGTCAGTCGTTCGCGGTTCTCTGCATCACGCGGAAAGCGTGCCAACGACTAACGACCAACGACCAACGACCAACGACCAACGACTAACGACCGACGACTACCGTTAAGCTGAACCATGGCACACATCCTCATTGTCGATGACGAATCCGGTATCCGCGAATCCTTGCGCGGCATCCTCGAGGACGAAGGATACAAAACCAGCGTCAGCCCGAGCGGCGAGGACTGCCTCGAATTGCTGCGCAAGAGCAGCTTCGACCTGATCCTGCTGGATGTGTGGCTAACCGGGATCGACGGGCTGGACGTGCTGGAGAAAATCCGCGAGATGGATGATCCGCCCGAGGTCATCATGATCTCGGGCCACGGAACCATCGAGACCGCCGTGCGCGCCACCAAGCTGGGCGCCTACGATTTTGCCGAAAAGCCGCTCTCGCTGGAAAAGACTCTCATCTTGGTAAAAAATGCGATCGAAGCCCGGCGGCTGCGCCACGAGAATCTCGACCTGCGCAAGCAACTGCAAGCGAAGAGCGTGATCGTGGGCGACAGCGTTCCCATGAAGGCGCTGCGCCAGCAGATTGCGCTGATGGCGCCGACCAACGGACGCGTGCTGATCTACGGCGAATCGGGCACCGGCAAAGAGCTGGTTGCGCATGCCATCCACATGCAGAGCCTCCGCAAGAATGAAATGTTTGTCGAGGTGAACTGCGCCGCGATTCCCGAAGACCTGATCGACAGCGAACTGTTCGGGCACCGCAAATCGTCGTTTCCGGGAGCTACCGCCGACAAGGAAGGCAAGTTTCAGAAGGCCGATCGCGGAACTTTGTTTCTGGATGAAGTCGGCGACATGAGTCTGAAGACGCAGTCCAAAGTGTTGCGCACCCTGGAACAACAGCGCTTCATCCCGGTAGGAAGCGACGATCCCGTCACCGTGGACGTGCGCGTGATTGCTTCCACCAACAAAGACCTCGATGAAGAGATCGCCAAGGGAAACTTCCGCGAGGATCTTTTTTACCGTCTGAACGTGGTTCCGTTTGTGGTGCCGCCGCTGCGGGAACGCAAGGAAGACATCCCGTTGTTTGCGCGGTACTTTCTGAAAGAATTTGCCTCCGCGTACGGCCGACGCCCAAGAGAGATCACCGATGATGCCATCGACGCCCTGATGCGCTATTCCTGGCCGGGGAACGTCCGCGAGCTGCGCAATGTGATCGAGCGCATCGTGATCATGAATCCCACCACCTCACGCTTTGAGCGCAAGCACCTTCCGCCGCTGGTGCACCGCGACGGCAGCCGCCGCGTGGCGGGCAGCGAGGGCTCCACGCTGCACCAGGCGCGCGC
>PLHP01000251.1:0-180 GCA_003138955.1 Acidobacteriaceae bacterium
CTAGGTCATTTCGGACCAGTGGGACCGGACGGACAGCGCGGTTTGTCCGAAAGGGCAAGCCCGGGTTCTACTGCATAAAGGACGCAAAACTCTTGCGTGGGGAGAAATACATGACGAATTTCAACGGGCAAACCAGCAACGGGCAAACCAGCAACCAGCAAACCAGCAACTGGCAGACCA
>PLHP01000251.1:204-14375 GCA_003138955.1 Acidobacteriaceae bacterium
TCCTTCGTCCCGGCGCTCGGCGCCATGACCGGCAACCAGGCCGTCCAGCAAGTTAAGGCTGGATTGAAGGCCATTTATGTAAGCGGCTGGCAGGTCGCCGCCGACGCCAACAATGCCGGCCAGATGTACCCCGACCAAAGCCTCTATCCCGCCGACAGCGTGCCTAATCTGGTGCGCCGCATCAATCAGGCCCTGATGCGGGCCGACCAGATCCACCACGCCGAAGGTCACAACGGCACGAACTGGTTTGCTCCGCTCATTGCCGACGCCGAAGCGGGATTCGGCGGCAACCTCAACGCCTTCGAACTCATGAAGGCCATGATTGAGGCGGGCGCTGCCTGCGTTCACTTTGAGGACCAGCTTTCATCGGCCAAGAAGTGCGGCCACATGGGTGGCAAAGTGCTGGTGCCAACCAGCGAGGCGATCCAGAAACTGGTCGCTGCCCGGCTCGCCGCCGATGTGATGGGCGTGCCCACGCTGATCATGGCCCGCACCGACGCCGACAGCGCCAATCTTCTGACCAGCGACATCGACCCGCGCGACCGCGAATTCATCACCGGCGAGCGCACCCCCGAAGGCTTCTTCTACATTGAGGGCGGCTTAGAGGTCGCCATCGCCCGCGCCATTGCTTATGCGCCGTATGCGGATATTCTCTGGTGCGAAACCTCCAAGCCCGATCTTGAGGAAGCACGCGAATTCGCCGCATGCGTGCACGAGATCTATCCCGGCAAGTTGCTGGCCTATAACTGCTCGCCCTCGTTCAACTGGAAGAAGAATCTGGACGACGCGACCATCGCCAGCTTCCAACACGAGCTCGCCAGCATGGGCTACAAGTTTCAGTTCGTCACGCTGGCAGGGTTCCACGCTCTCAACCTCGCCATGTTCGAACTTGCCCGCGGCTATAAGCAGGCCGGCATGACCGCTTACTCTCGACTACAGGAAAAGGAATTCCTCCGCGAGCAGCAGGTCGGTTATGAAGCGGTCAAGCACCAGCGCTTCGTTGGAACGGGATACTTCGATGCCGTACAGCAGGTCATCACCGGCGGCATCACGTCCACCATGGCGCTTGAGGGCTCAACTGAGCAGGCCCAGTTCAGCGACGTCATCGATCTGCTTGCGGTGCCGGGAAATGGCCATGGCATCACGAATCCGACGGCGATGGGCGATCCATTGTTCGCCCATCAGTCGTTCGCCAATCAGTCGTTCACTGATCCGTTGCTCACCGATCCGTCGCTGATGGCTCGTTGCTGGGAAGCATCTGACGAACTGATGCCTTCGGGGGATTAGCCTTCGGGGGATTAGTACGGGATTTTCCGGCTAAGTACTTACGCGTGTTCGGTCGCTTTGAGCGTTCGCTTGTCTTCGCGAAGTTGCGCTGCGGTAAAGGCGCAGCCGCAGGTGCCACATCTCCAGCTTGTGAATGCGCTGGTCACGAGGCTTGGCCCACCGTTACTCGGAGGGGGTTGGTTCGCGCGCACAGCCAGAACCAACTCCCCACCGCACTCCGAACATTCACGCTTTTGCATAGTCCACCCGTCGAGCGGCGCGTAACCTTCGGCCAGCCCGGCTTATTGCGGGGATTGTCGTGCTTCCTATTCGATGCTGCTGCTTTGGCGAGGCCTGGATACAGAAAATGCTAGGCGCTGACCCGTACGGATACTAACTCTGGGTTACAGTGGGAAGTTTGCATGGACTTGACCGCGTCTTCGGCCGTAAATCTCCCCATCACCAGGGCCAGCTTGCGGTCGGTTGTCGTCTGGATGGGAAGCCGATCAATGCGTAACACGTATTGAGGGGCATGAGCGCCGCTACGGTTCACTTTCACAACAAACTTGATGTTTTTCATGGTTCCTTTCTGTTTTCCGTCGATCTGACAACAAGAGACTGCAAACAGAAGGGAGGCGATAGGTAAGCCGGCTCCCCGTTATCCCACTTGCCATTCGCAATCGAAAACCAGCCGTTGGTTCTCAATGGGCCCTCGGTTCTCTCGCTGGCAACACGCATCGCCAGCGGGACCGTAATGTCGTACTCAGTTTTCTCCTCAGAGCAATCGAAGAGGAGATCGTTTTCAGTTAGGCTAACTTGGTTAGAGGATCTGAAAAGAGTACGAATAAGACAAGATGCCTAGTCAATTTCAATGTTAGGCTTGTGCGCTATCATTGTCAAGCTTGCCGCACCAGCCATGCCCACCAACGCCAATGCCGAAGCTGCCTGGAACTACCACGAAGTTACCAAGCATTCCTACACCAGCGTTCGCACCAACCCGCATTTCCTGGACTTTGGCAACCAGCCCTTGCCCTTCAAAATCTACCCCACGCTGGAGCCATCGCGCATGCCGACCGAGGTGCGCCAGACTGGAGTGGCAGCCCTTTCTGCGATCGCCGGCAGCGTCCCCGCCCAGACAATCGCGGCGCCGGACTTAGAGGCCGTTGCCCAACTCCTGTACCTTTCCGCAGGCATTACCCGGCAGAGAAANNGAAGTCGAGCTCTATCTGGTTTGCCGCGAACTCGCCAACCTTGAGGCCGGCGTCTATCACTTCGCCCCTGCCGAGTTCGGCCTGCGCCGGCTGCGCGCCGGAGACTATCGCAGTGTCCTGGTCGAGGCCACCGGCGGCGAACCCGCCATCGCTAACGCGCCGTTGACCATCGTATGCACTTGCACGTACTGGCGCAATGCATGGAAATATCAGGCGCGCACCTACCGCCATTTCGGCTGGGACAACGGCACGATGCTCGCCAACCTGCTGGCCGTCGCCACTGCCCTGGGCCTGCCGGCCAAGGTAGTATGCGGCTTTGTGGACGCGACGGTGAACCGCCTGCTGGATGTCGATTCCCAGCGCGAGGTGGCCTTCTCGCTGGTCGCCGTTGGCCATGATGACTCCGGGCTTTCTGCGCAAACCGCTCCCCGAACGCTTGCAGACATCTCCCCGCTCGCATTCGAAACCGTCCCGCTCTCTCGGGACGAGGTTGACTATCCGCTCATGCGCGAAATGCACGCTGCCTCTGCGCTCGATTCGGCGGAAGAAGTTGCGGCATGGCGCGGGCGTACTCGGCTGGGGAGTACGGAAATGCCTAATTTGTCGCCGCCCGCGGGACCCGTCGTTCGGCTCCAACCGCTATCCGACGCGGAAATGCCTCGTGATCCGATCGAGCAGGTCATTCTGCGCCGCGGCTCCAGCCGCCGGTTCGCGCGCACTCCGATCAGCCTGGCGCAGCTTTCCACCATGCTGGACCGAGCTACGCGCGGCGTATCGGCTGATTTCGTTGTTCCGGACTTCGAGGTTCCGATGGGATCTCAACTCAACCACCTCTACCTGATTGTGCATGCCGTCGAGGGTCTCGACTCCGGAGCGTACGTCTTCCATCGCGACCGTGGAGTGCTCGAGTGTCTGAAGCAAGGAAATTTTCGCGACCAGGCTGGGTATCTCGGATTAGAGCAGCAGTTGCCTGCCGACGCCGCCGTGGACATTTTTCTTCTGGCAGACTTACGGCCGATATTCGATCGCTTGGGAAATAGGGGGTATCGGGCGGTGCAGCTTGAAGCCGGCATCCTCGGCGGCAAACTCTATCTTGCGGCCTACGCCCAGCGCCTGGGCGCCACCGGCCTCACCTTTTACGACGATGACGTGACCCGTTTCTTCTCCCCACACGCCGAAGGCAAGAGCGCTATTTTCCTGGTGGCCGTGGGCCACAGCGTCAAACGGTCACCATAAACGGTCACCATAGTGCCCGCGCTTGAGGCCGACTCCCCCTGATTGTTGATTCCGACTGCGGGTAACGGGAAGGACGGAACCGGCTGAAAAGGTTGGCAGCCTCGCAGGGATTCGAACCCCGATACTCTGCTCCAGAGGCAGATGTCCTACCGTTGAACGACGAGGCTACGCTGCGATTCTAAACCATTTTGCCGCCACCGCAAAACGGTGTACTCTTGCCGGTGGACGGGCCGGATAAGAGACCCGCGTTAGAATCTTTGGCAGCCTTGCGAGGAGTCGCTATGCCCAGCATCCTTTCTGTTGAAACCGATTACGACGAGATGGCGCGTCGTCCACTTGAGGTCGATCAGTGCGCTCTCATCGTCGTTGACATGCAGGAGAAATTGCTGCCGCCGATCTGGGAAAAAGAACGGCTGGTGCGAAATATCCAGCTGCTGATTCGCCTGGCTGGAATCCTGAAGATGCCGGCGCTGGTGACGACACAATACGCGAAGGGCTTGGGTAACACCGTGCCGGAGATTGCGTCCTTGTTGCCGGACAGTCCGCCCATCGACAAGCTGATGTTCTCCTGCTTCGCCAGCGAGGCGTTCTGCTCATTGCTGAAGCGCTTGCCGGGCCAGCGGACGACCGTACTGCTGTGCGGTATGGAAACCCACATCTGCGTGATGCAGACTGCGATCGGGGCGCTGCGCGAGGGCTATCTCGTGCACGTGGCTTCGGATGCAGTCAGCTCGCGGACAGAATTAAACTGGAAAATCGGGCTGGACCGCATGCGCGCGGCCGGAGCCATTCTGTCCTCGACCGAAATGATGATCTACGAACTGCTGCGGTCGTCGGGCGCGCCCGCGTTTCGAGAACTGCTGCCNNCGACTGACGACTGACGACCAACGACTGGCTCCGCCGCCTCTACCCGGCCTCTGCCTCTTTCTGTTTCACCCGGACGACGGTGATTTTCGAGAACCCCTCCTCAAATGTCGGAGGCTTCAACTTGCCCGCCATCTTGCGCATGATATCTTCCGGCACCGCGCGGCCACGGCGCTGGTGGCGTTCCAGGCAAACCTCCAGCGGGACATCGAAGAACACGCCCTGCACATCGTAGCCGTAATCCTTGGCCAGCTTGATCCAGCTATGGCGATCGTGGGGCGTGAGGTTCGTCGCATCCACATAGTTCATCGGGCGGCGGGCAATCAGCCTCGCCTTCAGCATCGATCGCAGGTTGGAAAACACCAGATCCTGAAAGCGCTGCTCCTGCGCGTCATCGAAAAGAAGTTCGCGCAGCAGATCGCTCGAAAGCGGATGAATATTGTGCCGCTTGAACCACGAACTCTTGCCCGAACCCGGCAACCCGATGGCCAGGACTACCGTTCCTTTGCTGGCGCGGGCAGGAGCGGGCGCAGCTTGAACTGGCGCAGCTTGAACCGGCACAGCTTGAACCGACGACGACTCCGCCGGCAACGTCCCGGCAACCGTTGGTTCCGCGCCGGATGTTTCTATGGCGGGCAGTTCTGCCACCACTGCCGGCGCAGCGGCTACCGGCCGTTGACGAGATCCGCCACGACCTCCGCGGCTGCGACGACGGCGAGACGTTCGTGGTTGCGGCTCACCTGCCGCCGATGCTTCGGCTGGCGCCGAAACGGGCTCCGGTGCGGGCGCGCGTCTAGACGGGCGCCGCGACTCGACTACCGGAGCCTCGACGGGAACTTCGGGAGGCGCAGCCGGCTCGTTATCGTAGAACCTGGGCTGCAAGGGTTCGGGTGCTTTGGTTGCTTCCTTGGTGGGGCCGTCTCCGGCCTTCTTGCGGCGCTTCAAGCGCTCGCTCATCCATTTGCGCATATAGCTGCTTTTAGCACACCGGCGCACACTGGAGCAATCCGCGTCCCGTGGCGGCCAGGGTACCTCCGGTGAGGCATTGAGTCATTGAATCATTGAGGTATTGAATCATTGGGCATCGGAGCAATGATTCAATGTCTCAATGCCTCAATGATTCAAATCATGTTTACAATAAGTCCATGAATCCAACGCATCCCCCAACTCTCCCGGTTGCCGCCGGGCAACTCCCCGCCGTGCCGCTGACGCTTGAAGGCTACGCCACGCTTCACCAGATGATGCGCTTTCGCTGGACGGCATGGCGCGCCATTCCCGACAACGCCCGTCGCGAGATCGCTGCCGAAGCCGTGAAACTGCTGGGTGAGATGGAAGCCAAGGTCGATGGGCAGTCTGCGCTGTTCTCTCTGCTGGGACACAAAGGGGATCTGATGCTGGTCCACTTCCGCCAGAGCTTCGACCAGCTCAATCAGGCGGAACTCGACTTGGCGCGCCTTCGACTCAATGACTTCCTGGAGCCTGCGACTTCCTATTTGTCGGTGATTGAGCTGGGGCTGTATGAGTCGACGCTGAAGACCTACAAGGCGCTCGCCGAGCGCGGCGTGGAACCGCACTCGGACGAATGGAAAAAATCGATCCAGGAAACCATCGCGCGCCAGAAAGAGGCGATGAGGCCGCGGCTGTTTCCGGCGATGCCGCCGAACCGCTACATCTGCTTTTATCCGATGGACCGGCGGCGCGGCGAAGACAAGAACTGGTACACGCTTCCCATGGAAGAACGCCAGCGCCAGATGAATGAACACGGGCTGGTCGGACGCCGCTATGCCGGGGAGGTGAAACAGATCATCACCGGCTCCATCGGGTTTGATGACTGGGAGTGGGGCGTCGACCTGTTCGCCGACGATCCCCTCGTTTTCAAGAAGCTGATCTACGAGATGCGCTTCGACCACGTCAGCGCCGTTTATGCGCTGTTCGGAAGCTTCTATATCGGATTGCGGTGTCCGGCGAACCGGCTGCACGACTTGCTGGAAGGAAATTTGCCGCAACACGGTGAGACTGGCGCTTGAAGTTTGAGAGCAAAGCGGTAGGGCAGCAACTACCAGGAAAACTGGAAGCTTGACAGTGCGAGCTGTCGCTAGGCGGGCGCGACAGCCGGCTCTGACGTGGAAATCGAAGGCGATCAGGGTTTTTCCGCGGGGGCCGGGCGGGCTAGTTCGCGAGCACTCTCGCGCAGCCGGAATTTCTGTAATTTTCCCGTAGAGGTCTTCGGCAACGGGCCGAAGACGACCGTCTTCGGCGCTTTGAAGTGCGCCAGGCGTTCGCGGCAGAAATCGATGATCTCCTGCTCGGTGGCCGAGGCTCCCTCCTTCAGCGTAACGAAGGCGCANNGGATGGCGATAGAGCACCGCCTCAACCTCAATGGTGGAAATGTTTTCGCCCCCGGAAATGATGATGTCCTTGGAACGATCCTTCAATTCGATATAGCCGTTCGGGTGCATGACTCCGAGGTCTCCGGTGTGGAACCAGCCGCCCGCGAAGGCATCCTCGGTGGCCTTGGCATTCTTCAGATAGCCGCGCATAACGGTGTTGCCGCGCAGGAAGATCTCGCCCATGGTAGCGCCGTCGCTAGGCACCGGCTTCAGGGTCGCTGCGTCGGCGACCATCAGCCCTTCCAGGGTTTCGTAGCAGACGCCTTGTCGCGCCTTGTAAGTCGCCTGCTCGGAGATCGGCAAGGCGTCCCACTCCTCGTGCCAGGCGCAAACCGTCACCGGACCGTACACTTCCGTCAATCCATAAACATGCGTGACATCGAACCCGAGACCCTGCATCTTCTCCAGGATCGCCGGCGGTGGGGCTGCGCCCGCGGTCATCACCCGGATGCCTCGCCGGATATCCCGCTTCTGCCCGGCTGGCGCGTTGACTATAGTTCCGAGGACAATCGGTGCGCCGCACAGATGCGTGACGCCGAGATCGGCGAANNGGGAAGCACCAGCCATTGCAGTGAAACATGGGCAGTGTCCACAAATAGACGGGGTGGTGTGGCATCGCCCAAGTCACGGCGTTGCCAAGGGCGTTCAGGTAAGCGCCGCGGTGGTGATACACCACTCCTTTGGGATTGCCCGTGGTGCCCGAGGTGTAATTGAGCGAGATCGCCTGCCATTCGTCGCGCGGCAGTTCCCAGGCGAAACCAGAGTTGCCCTCCGCCAGAAACTGCTCGTACGTCAACTCGCCCAGCAGTTCGCCGCCTTGCGCATATTGGTCGTCGATGTCAATAACCAGCGGCTTGTCGCCAACTCGATCGAGCGCCTTCGCAATCACGCCCGAATACTCGCGGTCTGTGATGAGCGCCTTGCAATCGCTATGCTGGAGGATGAAAGCGATCGTCTCGGCGTCCAGCCGGATGTTGAGCGCATTGAGCACCGCGCCCGCCATGGGCACGCCGAAATGTGCCTCCAGCAGCTCGGGTATGTTAGGCGCCATTACGCAAACCGTGTCGCCCACGCCGATGCCGCGCCCCTTCAAGGCTGCCGCCAGCCGAATGCACCGCTCGAAGGTTTCGCGCCAACTGCGCCGGATGGCGCCATGAATCACCGCTGTGCGCCCAGGAAACACTGCGGCCGTACGCCGGATGAAAGACAGCGGCGACAGCGGCGTGTAATTCGCGTCGTTCTTGTCCAGTGCGATTTCGTATGAATTCCGCGTATCCATGGGCACGAATCTCCTCTTTGCCGCGAAAACGGCACTAAGTTTACACCCATCGACACACCATTATCTATTGCGGCGATATCGGCAGGAGGGCGATGCCACCGTGCATAACGGGCGGCGTTTCCGCCGAACTCTGCTAGAATTTTCTAAATTCGAAGTCCGAGGGGTCGCGCATGAGCCGATGGTTCGTAATTTTAGCTGGACTTTTTTTGGTTGGAACTGCTTTTTCGATCTCATCTGCGTCTTCACCTCGCGCAGGCACACCGGAGACCGAGTTGAAGGGTGCTTTCCGGCGATCCGAGAATAACGGGTGGACATTCGTGCATCTGCAAGGCACACCGCACGAAATCGGCTTTCAGAACGGCTATCTGCTGGCGCCGGAGATTGCAGACACGCTAAAAGTCACGATTCTCGAACAGACACACGAAAGTAAGAAAGACTGGCAGTTTTTCCGGGATGCCGCGCAAAACATGATGTGGCCGCACATTGAGGCGGAGTACCGGGAGGAGTTGCAAGGAATCACCGATGGCGTCAATGCCCACGGCGTCGGAATGAAGATCGATCTGTGGGATGTGGTGGCTTTGAATGCCGCCGAGGAGTGGGAGTACTACGTCAAGGAATACGACCGGGCACACGGAATCAAGGCCACGGCTTCGCTGGGGGTTCCCGAGCATTGCAGTGCGTTTGTTGCTACGGGCAGCTATACGAAAGACGGCAAGGTTGTGATTGCTCACAATAATTGGACGAATTACCTGGACGGCGAGCGCTGGACAATCATTTTCGATATTGTTCCGGCCAAGGGCAGCCGCATGCTCATGGACGGACTGCCTGGCGTCATCCACAGTGCCGACGATTTCGTGTTGAACTCGGCGGGGATCATCATTACGGAAACGACGATTGGCCACTTCTCCGGATACGACCCGGCTGGGATTCCGGAATTCGTTCGGGCGCGCAAGGCGGCGCAGTATTCCGCTTCCATTGATGATTTTGCGCGCATCATGAAGGAAGGCAATAATGGCGGCTATGCCAATACCTGGCTGATCGCCGACATCGGAAAGAACGAAATCGGCCAGCTCGAATTAGGGTTAAAGAACGTGACGCTGGAGCGGAAAAAGGACGGCTATTTTGTGGGCTCGAACTTCCCGATTAACGAGAAACTCATCCGCGAGGAGACTGACTTCAACCCCCATGATATGAGCGAGAGCGCCAACGCCCGCCACGTGCGCTGGGAGCAGCTAATGGCGGAGAACAAGGGCAAGATCGACTTGTCGGCGGCGCAGCGCTTTCTCGCCGACCATTACGACACGTTCGAGAACAAAGAAGATGCGGACGAACGCACCCTGGACGGGCACATCGATCTTTCGCCGCGAGGCGATGAGCCTTGGCAGCCACCCTTCGGAATGGCTGGGGCGGTCCAGAACAAGGTTGCCGACGCCAGCCTGGCGGCAGAAATGAGTTTTAGCGCCGCCGCGGGTCATGCCTGTGGCAAGGACTTCAAGGCGGCTGAACATGTGCGCGCGCACCCGGAGTTCGCCTGGCAGAAAGATCTGCAGCGGGACATGAACGCGCATGCCTGGACGACTTTCAGCGTGGCAAAGTAAGCGGCAAGAAGCCCCTACACGAGGTCAAGTTCTCTAAGGTGGGCAACCAACTTCCCGGTATCGATTGGTTTGAACACGTAGGCATCGCACAACGACTTGAACGACTCGACGACATTCTTTACATCGTCCAGCGCCGTGGTCATGATGATCTTTACGCCTTGCGTGCAGGGCGTTCCTCCGGCTTCTTCGAGAGCCCGGATTTCCTTGACCGCGGTCTGTCCATCCATTTCCGGCATCATGATATCCATGCAGATCAGGTCGTACTTTTGCCCGCTCTCTTGGGCGGCGCGAAACGCTGTCAGCGCCTCTTTGCCGTTAACCGCGATGCGGCATTCGCCATATTTTGAGAGGAAGGACTGCAGCAGAAACCGGCTAGTGAAGTCATCTTCGACGATAAGTGTGCGCATTTTAGTGATCCCCTCCGGAGGTTTGACTGCACCACCCTGACTGCTGCAGGGCGGTCTTGAGCAGTTCGAATTGTTCTTGCAGCCGTGGCAGCAGAGCCAAAGCGCGGCTCAAATCCATCGATGTTGCCGCGTCCTGCGCTTCGGAGCAGAGCGCTCGCAGGGCCTCGGCCGACATCGTGGCCGCCGCTCCTTTGAGGCTATGCGTCTGGCGCCGCGCGCCGTCGGCATCGCCCTCCTCCAGCATTTTCTTCAGGGTGCGCAACTGTCGCGGGGTATCGTCCAGGAACCCGGCAATGACCTTGCTGGCAAGGTCTTTGTCGCCCATGAGGCGAGTGAGCAGATCTTCCTGGTTGAAAACAGCCTGGTTGAAAACAGCTTCCGTGTTTGCGGGCGGCGGGCCGGCGGGAGGACTTACCTCGCTGGCGGGCGGGTTCAGCCATTTTTCTAAGACGTCAGCCAATTTCCGCAGCTCAACCGGCTTGGCTATGTAGTCGCTCATTCCCGCCTGCAGGCATTTGTCTCGGTCTCCGGTCATCGCGTCGGCGGTAACGGCGATGATAGGAATGCGAGGCTGGCGCGTCCCTGCACGAAGGTCCCGGATGCGTTTCGTCGCCTCGTAGCCGTCCATCTCGGGCATCTCGCAGTCCATCAGGACCACGTCGTAGTCGGCCTCGCGGAGCGCTTCGAGGGCCGCCGCACCATTGGCGACCAGATCGGTGCTATAGCCGAGTTTTCTCAACATCGCAACCGCCACTTCCTGGTTAGTCAAGTTATCTTCGGCCAGCAGGATCCGCGCTTGGCGGTTTGCCCGGACTGTGCTGGCGGGCTCAGCCGCATGCTCGCCACGGGTCACGGCGCTGTTTCCCTTCGCGCGCAAGGCAAGCAAAGCTTCTCTCAGAGTGCGTTCCCAAATCGGCTTGATAACGTGGCCGGAGAACCCAAGCGCTTGCAGGCGTGCCAAGTCGCTGTGTCGGCCAAAGCCGGTCATCAAGACGACCGCAATGGGGTAACTCCGGGCGAAGGCGGCAGCATGGTGTGTACAACGCGGCGGACGAATCGCAGAGACTTCAACTGAAACCGAGGACAGGATGCGGCGCGTACGACTCTTCGAGAGACGCAACTTCTTCCGATGTCAGGCGGAGCGACAACGCTGCCACGGCGTCCTGAAGATGATGCGCCTTGGTTGCGCCAACAATGGGCGAGGTGATGGCCGGTTTGCTGAGCAGCCAGGCGAGAGCAAGCTGCGCGCGGGCAACGCCACGTTGTTCTGCGATCTGACCCAGGCGGTCCACAACCTTGCGGTCGGCTTCCTCGCTCTGCGAGTACATCTTCTTCCCGAACTGGTCCGTTTCGTAGCGTTTGGTGGGTTCGCTTTGCCACGGACGAGTCAGGCGGCCACGCGCCAGAGGGCTCCAGGGAATAACGCCGATACCTTCGGACTGGCAAAGGGGAATCATCTCGCGTTCCTCTTCGCGATAAAGCAGGTTGTAATGATTCTGCATGGAAACGAAGCGGGTCCTGCCGTGAAGGCCGGCGAGATAGAGAGCTTTGGTGAATTGCCATGCGTACATGGACGAGGCGCCGATGTAACGTACCTTGCCGGATTTCACCGCGTCGTGCAGCGCTTCCAGAGTTTCTTCGATCGGTGTTTCGTAATCCCAGCGGTGAATCTGGTAGAGGTCGACATAGTCGGTCTGCAGACGGCGGAGGCTCTGGTCGAGTTCGTAAAAGATGGCCTTGCGGGAGAGACCGCGGCCGTTGGGTTCGTCGCGCATGACGCCGTGCGCCTTGGTGGCGATGACAACGGCTTCGCGGCGGATATTGGCCTTCAAGAACCGCCCCAGCACCTCCTCGCTGGCCCCGCCGGAATAAACATTAGCCGTGTCAAAAAAGTTGATCCCGAAATCAAGCGCCTGACGAAAGAAGGGTTCGCTCTCTCGTTCGTTCAGAGCCCAGGCATGGCTGCCGGGCTTAAGTTCACCGGTAGCAGGCGCTCCGTAGCTCATGCAGCCGAGACAGATGCGGGAAACCTTGAGGCCGGTCTTGCCCAGATTGACGTAGTTCATAGTCCCGTTCATAGTTTTGCTCATCGCTTCTCCTGAGGTGCACGTCGTGGCTCAAGCCATCGTGCCCCGTCGAGATTTGTTCCCTCTGAATAAGAGCATACCGCGCAAAGAAAGCTATGCAATCCGCCGCCTAACTTTTTTCATCACAAATCATCTGTGAGCACCATCACAGACATTCAAACCGCCATGCACAACAATGGAAGTCTGATTGGGGCAGCCAGAAGTGTGCCCGTCTCCCAAGACGGCCCTCGAAGCTGCCCCAAACCCATTTTCAGCGCTCTTTGACAACCTAAGTTGAGGCGTTTAGCGGGCGTGAGCCCGCTGCCGAAATCCTGNNGCGAAGCGAACGGATCTCGTAAGTCCTTATTCGGGAATATTTTACGAATAAGTCCTTTAGAATAAAAGATCTGGCGGGAATTTCCTCCTAACCCCATGATTCCAATAGCCGGGTGGGTAGGGGTACCCATACCAAGTTATTGCCTTCAGAGTTAATAGGAAAGAATTACCAGCTGTTCCGACGTGAGGCGTAGCGCCAGCCATCGTTTACAATCAAGAATTCTCTCTCGATTGGAAAGTAAAACTGATTCGATGACTTCCTCGTCCAGCAGAAAACACGCGGGCGCTGGCTCGGCGAGTGATCAGCCCGCGGTTCCCGAGCCTTCGTTCGCCGAGCGAGCGCGCACTTTGATGTACTTGGCTCGTATCGGAAGCCTCTCGACCCTTTCGCGCAAACAGCCGGGGTTTCCTTTCGGATCAGTGATGCCCTACGGCTTGGACGATCACGGGCGTCCTATCTTCCTTATCAGCACCATGGCCATGCATACCCAGAACTTGCAGGCGGACCCTCGCGCCAGCTTGCTGGTGACCCAGAATGACGCCGGCGGTGATCCGCTGGGATCATCCAGGGTAACGCTGGTAGGAAATGTTCTGCCGCTACCGGAGCCGGAAGTGGCCGAGGCTCGCAAGCTCTACTTGGCGCGCTACGCCAACAGCAAGTATTGGGTAGATTATGAAGACTTTTCTTTTTATCGCCTGGACGCGGTCGACGTTTACTACGTAGGCGGCTTCGGAGTGATGGGCTGGGTATCTGCCGCTGAATATGACCGTGCACAGCCCGACCCTCTCGCCGACTCAATGGCCGAAATCATTCGGCACATGAATGCCGACCACAAGGATGCACTCATTCTGCTCGCCCGGATATTTGCAGGCATTGAGTCGCAGGAAGCAACGATGACCGCGGTCGACCGCCTCGGGTTTCATGCGCGCTTGAAAACCCAGGATGGCATAAAGGGCGCTCGCATTGCATTCTTGCGAGAAGTGAGCAACCCGGCGGAAACCAGAGAGGTTCTGGTAGAGATGGTGCGGCAGGCGCGCTCGGCAGAGTGATGTCCGTAGGGAAATCCCTTATTATGGAAGGCTCCTGATGACACAATCCCGTTCAGACGCGCTGGTGCTCTTCGGTGTGACGGGAGATCTCGCCCACAAGATGATCTTCCCGGCACTCTATGCGATGGCGAAACGAGGCACCCTCAAGGTCCCCCTGATCGGTGTCGCCTTCCCGAAGTGGAGTCTGGAGCGTCTGCGCAAACGCGTGACCGACAGCATAAAGCGATCAGGCGGGATCGATAACCCGCGTGCCCTGCGCCATCTTTTGTCCCTGCTCACGTACGTGAGTGGGGACTATAGGGATCAGGGGACGTTCGCGGCGATAAAACGGGCGCTGGGCAGCGCTCGGCGCCCCGCGCACTACCTCGCTATTCCGCCCTCATTCTTCGAGACAGTGATCAAAGGACTCGGTGCCGCGAACTTAGCCGAGCATGCGCGCGTCATTGTCGAAAAGCCGTTTGGACGTGA
>PLHP01000251.1:14400-14640 GCA_003138955.1 Acidobacteriaceae bacterium
AACTACGTGGCCAGCGTCCAGATAACCATGTCCGAGGATTTCGGCGTCGGGAAGCGTGGCGCGTTTTACGAAACTGCCGGCTGTCTGCGCGATGTGGTCGAGAACCACCTCTTCCAAATCGTCGCGCTACTTGCAATGGAGCCCCCGGCCGGCAGGGATTTTGGAGCCGTGCAAAACGAGAAGGCTAAGATCTTTCAAGCCATGCGCCCTCTGGAGACCGACGACTTGGTGCGCGGCCAG
>PLHP01000251.1:14698-15894 GCA_003138955.1 Acidobacteriaceae bacterium
GTTCGGCCATCGCCCTCGCCGCTCGCGTCAAACTCGCCGGGAAGGAGTTCATCGGGGACCAGCGAGAACTCTACCTGTTCGAAGAACAGCAGGGACAAGAATCGCCATACGAGCGTCTCTTGGGCGACGCCATGTGCGGCGATGGAGCGCTATTTACCCGTGAGGACGCAGTTGAGGCCGCCTGGGCGGTGGTCGATCCAGTTCTTAAGAACCACCACCGATCTCGCCCTTATAGGCGCGGCAGTTGGGGGCCGAAAGAGGCTGACGCGCTCATCGCTTCAGACGGCTGCTGGCACAACCCCAGCCCCAAGGAGGTCGCCGCATCACGGGTGCAATCTCAACTTCCGTGTAGCAGATAAACCGGGTTGATGCGAGCACAAACCAGAGCCCTCAGACGCTCAGAACTGGAATCGGCACCGCGCAAATGATTGCGTAGCCGTGGATCCGCAGGTTACCGCCATAGGGGTAGCACACGGTCACCAACAAATCCGCCTTTGTCTGCTGCGCAGCTTGACTCAGCACCTTAGGCACTTCACCACTGCCGATGAATACGTCCGCCGTGATGCCCATGTCTTGCTGAAGCTCTGCGAGATGCCGAGAAGCATCGCCGACAAGCGACTCTTTCCAACCCGGAACTACGTAGCTGCCGCCAGGTCCCCAAAGCTCCACTGAGGGAGTGACGTGGGCGAGCGTAAGATGGGCGCCGAATTCAGCGGCCATTTGGGCGGCCCACGACACAGTTTTGTGACTGCGTGGGCCGAAATCGACCGCGCACAAGACGTTGCGGATCGCAAACTCCTGCGCTGGCGATTCTTCCACGTGGGCGCCGGTCCAAACCGGGCACTCGGTCCCGTGCAGTACTTTCGCGGTCACGGAGCCCAGTAGAAACTGGTTGAACGTGAAGCCATGGGACGGCATCATGATCAGGTCGGCGTTTTCCTCCTGAGCCGTCTCCACGATTGCCTGGGCCGGGTTGCCTTTGAGCAACATCGGCCGGATGGCAAGGCCCTCAAGCTCGGGCCCGAGAGACTGGTCCTGGTTTTTCTGCGCTCCTCGAACCAGCTCAGCGAGCAAATCCCACCGAGCGAGCTCGGGGCCGTCCTCGGGCACACCGGCGGCATGGCTCCGCGCTGTGACGACGTGCAGCATCACGATCTCAGAATTGAAATGGCGCGCCAATGTCGCAGCCTGATGAA
>PLHP01000071.1 GCA_003138955.1 Acidobacteriaceae bacterium
TCGGTCGAGATCGAGCGTCCGGGGAACAAGCTGCGCATCATCATCAAGACGGCGCGTCCGGGCATCATCATCGGGCGCAAGGGCGCGGAAATCGACAAGCTGAAACAGGATCTGCAGAAGAAGACGACGCGCGAAGTGCATGTCGATATCCAGGAAGTGCACAAGCCGGAGCTCGATGCGCAGCTGGTGTCGGAATCGATTGCGCTGCAACTTGAAAAACGCGTGGGCTTCCGGCGGGCGATGCGCAAGTCGGTGGATTCAGCGCTGCGCTTCGGTTGCAAGGGCATCAAGGTGCGGGTGAGCGGACGGCTGAACGGCAACGAAATCGCGCGTTCGGAGTGGTATCTGCAGGGGCGGTTGCCGCTGCACACGCTGCGCGCCGATATCGACTACGGCTTTACCGAGGCGCGCACGACTTACGGCGTGATTGGCGTGAAGTGCTGGGTTTATAAAGGCGAGATTCTGCCGGCCAAGAAGCGCGAAGCAACACCCGCGCGGGAAGCGAGCACCACGGGAGCGTTCTAGGAGGTAAGAGGTCAGAGGTCAGATTGCGGAAGTGAAAAGCGGAGGATGCAAGGCTTTTCCTGACAACTGAGAACTGAGAACTGATTTTATGTTGATGCCGAAAAAAGTTAAGTACCGCAAGCAGCAGCGCGGGCGCATGACGGGGAAGGCCTGGCGCGGTGGCACGCTGGCTTTCGGTCAGTACGGGTTGAAGGTGCTCGAGCCGGGATGGATCACCGACCGGCAGATCGAAGCGAGCCGGGTCGCGATGACGCGTTTTGTGAAGCGCGGCGGCAAGATCTGGATCCGGCTGTTTCCGGATAAGCCGGTGACGAAGAAGCCGGCCGAAACCCGCATGGGCAAAGGCAAAGGTGCTCCGGACCATTGGGTCGCAGTGGTGCGGCCGGGGAAGATTCTGTTCGAGATGGAAGGCGTTACGATTACGGACGCGAAAGAGGCCATGCGGCTGGCGTCGCACAAGCTTCCGCTGCGGACGACGTTCGTGAAGCGCGAAGTGCTGTAGGAAAGTCAGAAGTAAGAAGTCAGATTGCAGAAGTTAATTAAAAGGTAAGGCTCCATGAGCGAAGGGAACCAGAACGCACTGAGAGCTGATCGCTGAGAGCTGATTTTATGAAAGCAGAAAAGATTCGCAACTTAACCGAAGTCGAGCTCAAGCACCAGGAGCGGGACTTGGCGGACCAGCTCTTCAAGCTGAAGTTCCAGATGAATATGGGACAGACCGAGAGCCTGAAAAAGATTCGCGGGCTGCGCCGGGATATTGCGCGCGTCCAGACGGTGCTGCGCGAGCAGGAACTGGCCGGGCAGAAGACGCAGACCAAGACGGAGAAAAGATAATGGCGGAAATCACGAGCCAACCGGAAAAAGTGCAAGCCGAAAAACACTCGGGCCGCAAGATACTGATCGGCACGGTCGTCTCGAACAAGATGCAGAAGACGATCGTGGTCGAGGTGACGCGGAAGAAAGCGCATCCCATGTACAAGCGGGTGATCTCGATCCGGAAGAAATTCTACGCGCACGACGAGAAGAACGAAGCGCATCCCGGCGACACGGTGCGCATTGAAGAGTCGCGGCCGTTATCGAAGCTGAAGCGCTGGACGCTCAAAGAGATTGTGCGGAAGACGGCGCTGGTGCCGGAAGTTGACATCGACGCCGGCACGGGCCTTGGGCGATAAAAACGCCCGCTAGACCCCGCTAAGAATTAAGAAGCGGAAGAGGAGACGAACATGGCCGTAATGATGAGATCCATGCTCGAGGTCGCCGATAATTCCGGCGCGCGCAAGCTGCAGATGATCATGCCGCTCGGCGGCTCGACCGGTCTGCACGCGGGCTTGGGCGACGTGATCACGGCGAGCGTGAAGGAAGCGGCGCCCGACGGTCAGGTGCAGAAGGGCAAAGTGGTGAAGGCGGTCATCGTACGGACGCGAAAAGAGCATCGGCGGCGGGACGGGACTTATATCCGCTTCGATCAGAATGCGGCCGTGCTGATCAACGAGACCGGCGAACCGGTGGGCACGCGCGTATTCGGTCCGGTGGCGCGTGAACTGCGCGAGAAAAAGTTTTTGAAGATTGTGTCGCTGGCGCCGGAAGTGCTTTAGGTCTCAGGTGTCAGGTCTTAGGTCTCAGGAAGAGCGAGCCGGATCGCAGCGAGGATTGAGGATTCGAGATGGGAACTGCAACTACTGCCGAGCATAAGCGAGTGGATATCCGCCGGAATGACACCGTGAAGGTGATGACCGGGAAGGATACGGGGAAAGAGGGGCGCGTGTTGCGCGTGTTTCCCGACGAGGGCAAGGTGCTGGTGGAGCACGTGATGACGGTGAAGAAGCACGTGCGGCCGAATGCGCAGCGCAACATCAAGGGTGGAATTGCCGAGCAGGAGCGGGCGATTCCTCTGTCGAATGTGGCCTTGGTGTGTGCGACGTGCGGTCCGGTGCGGATCGGGCATGAAGTGCGCGGCGAGCGCAAGGTGAGAGTGTGTAAGAAGTGCGGGACGACGCTGGATAAGTAATTTGGTAATTGAGTAATCGGGTAATTTTGTAATTTAGAAGCTCAAGGTTTCAAATCGCAAAATTACCCGATTACGAAATTGCAAAATTCCTCACGAACCGGTAACCACTCCGAAACCGTGATGGAGAAGGCAGCAACGACAATGGCAGACGAACAGAAAAAAGACGGGCAGAAGAAGGACGCGCAGCCGAAGAAACCCAAAGCACCCAAGGGCGACAAGGGGCAGGCCCCGGTTGAGGCCAAGGCTGGTCCGGAGGCTCCACGGCACGCGGCGAAAGAGCGGCCGCGGCTGCGGGCGCGGTTTGAGAAGGAAGTTTCAGCGGCCCTGATGAAGGAACTGGAGCTCAAGAACCCGATGGCTGTGCCGCGACTGAACAAGATCGTCGTGAACATGGGTGTGGGCGAAGCGACCCAGAACGCAAAACTTATCGACCCAGCCGTCAATGAACTGGGACAGATTGCGGGGCAGAAGCCGGTGGTCACGCGGGCGAAGAAATCGATTGCGGCGTTCAAGGTGCGCGAGGGCATGCCGATTGGCGCGATGGTGACGCTGCGCGGCGACCGCATGTACGAATTCTTCGACCGGCTGGTGAGCATTGTGCTTCCGCGAGTGCGCGACTTTCGCGGAGTCTCGACGAAGTCGTTCGATGGGCGCGGCAATTACACGCTGGGTTTGCACGATCAGCTGATTTTCCCGGAGATCGATTACGCGAAGGTGGACAAGCTGAAGGGCATGAACGTGACCATTGTGACCACGGCGCGTTCCGACGACCAGGCGCGGACGCTGTTGAAGCATCTGGGAATGCCGTTTAGGGCGTAAGTCAGAAGTAAGAAGTCAGATTGCAGAAGTAGGACGGAAATTCGCAACAAATGGGTTGCTAGAAGCTAGCAGCCAGGAGCTAGAAGCTAAGTGGCCACTACAGCAAAACGAGTGAAGGACGGCGCGGAGAGCAAGACTAAGCCGCAAAACAGGAAAACGCCGAAGTTCTCGACGCGCAAGCATAACCGCTGCAAGATCTGCGGACGTCCGCGGGCCTATTTACGTAAGTTTGGCCTGTGCCGTCTGTGTTTCCGGCAACTGGCGCTGCGGGGCGAGATCCCGGGAGTTTCGAAGTCGTCCTGGTAAGGCGGTCGTTGGTCGTTGGTCGTTCGCGATCACGAGTGCCGAAGACGGCGTGGGTTAGCCGCAATGAAGTAGAAGGAATATCGGTTCGCCAGAGATTGTTCGCTAACGACTAACGACTAGCGACCAACGACTAACGACCGACAGTAAGCTGCTGACAGGTTCTCCGGTGGATACGGAGCGAACGGGCGGCTTTAGGAGAAGCAAACGATGAGGTTG
>PLHP01000059.1:0-1349 GCA_003138955.1 Acidobacteriaceae bacterium
ATCCTTCGATTGGAAAAGACTTGAGACTTGAGACCCGTGAAATGGTGGCGTACTAACTTGCCTTCCCTAACCACGGAGTCACAGAGTCACGGAGAAAGCCTCGAACCCTCAAAAAGCCGCAAGGGGATGGTTTTGCCAAACAGTTGGGTTTCTCTGTGTCTCCGTGGTGGAAAAATTGAATTAGGACACCGCCCCTGAGATCTCAGTGTTGGGTAGTGGGCCACTTTCATAATCAAAGTACCTCGCTACCCTCGTCATCGAAACAAGCGCACTCACCGGGCGCGCACCACGTCGCGCAAAGTCAGTTCCAGCCCGCCGAATTCAGGATGGTCGTTCATGCCGAGCGAGTAGGCGATGTCCAGGCGGTCCCCGGCCAACAACTGCAACCGGTCGCAGGATTCCTTCAGCCCCCATCCCATCGCTTTGAACGCAATGTTGTCGCGCCAGGAAGATGAAGATGAGGATTGTGTAGCGGCGGGGCGCAGCCCCGCCCCCACCCCATCTCGTTTCGGAATCGCCGCCGCATCGGGATGGCAACGGGGAGTGAAGTCTCGCACCGCCGTTGCCGTCGTGCCCGCAAGCGCGCCATTGACGGCGGGCGCCACTCGCAGCCGAACATGCTTGTCTTTCACCGCCTGCGGAGGCGCCATCAGCCGCACTGCTCGCGCCGCGAAAATGGGCTCCCGATTCTCCATCCCAAAAGGTTCCAGCAAAAGCAGCGCCTGGTGAAGTTCAGGAGTAACTTCTCCCAGTGGCAGCTCTCGATCAAACTCCAGTTGCGGTTCGAAATCGGCGGCAGTGAGCCGGGCGCGCGCGTAGCCATCCAGATGCGCGCGCACTTTCTCCACGTTGGCGCTGGGCAGCGCAAATCCCACCGCATGCGCGTGTCCCCCATAACGCGAAAATAGCTCGTGGCACGATTCAATCGCATGTAGCAGATGAAACGCCGGGATCGATCGTCCCGAGCCGTGCGCTTCGTCGCCCTCACACGAGATGACGAGCGTTGGGCGCCCGTGCCGTTCCACCACCCGTGACGCCGTGATGCCAATCACGCCGCGATGCCAGCCGTCGCCATCCAGCACCACGCAGTACGCTTCGCGCAGCGCGGGCTCTTCTTCCAGGCGGCGCTCGATGTTGTCCATGATGCGCCGTTCTTCTTCCTGCCGCTCGGCGTTCAACTGATCAAGTCGGGCGGCAATCTTCCGCGCGCTCTCCATGTCTTTCTCGTTGAAAAGATCCACCACGTCGCGAGCTACGTCCATGCGTCCGGCAGCGTTCAGGCGAGGCGCAATGCGGAAGGCCACTTCGGTCGCGGTCAGCGCCCGCCCGTCGCCGAGCTTCGCAACTTC
>PLHP01000059.1:1391-5048 GCA_003138955.1 Acidobacteriaceae bacterium
TTGAACGCCACGCCCGCGCCGCACAAATGCTTGCAGGGATAATCGCAACCCTCTTGATTTGGATTAACCACGGCAAGCGCCTGCGGAACCCCGTCCATCCCCGGCAGGTGATGATCGGTAACGATCAGGTCCACTCCGGTGCGCCGCGCAGTTTCGGCCGCGTCGAACGCGCGGATGCCAGTATCCACGCTGATGATCAGCCGCACGCCGTCGGCGGCGGCGCGCTCGATCACCTCGTCGCGCATGCCATAGCCTTCGCGGATGCGGTGCGGAACGTGAAAGTCAGCCGCGCCGCCGCAAAGCTCGATCGCCGTCTTGAGAATGACGATCGCCGTTGTGCCGTCGACGTCGTAGTCGCCGTAAATCAGAACTTTCTCTTTGTGCTCCAACGCCGCTTCCAGCCGATCAAGCGCCGCTCTCATTCCGCTCATCCGCAGCGGGTCGTACAGGTCGCCAAGTTCAGGCGAAAGAAAACGGAAAGCCGCCTCCGGTTCATCGATCCCACGGCCAGCAAGCAGATCGGCAAGCACAGGCAAAGCAGAAGGAGAGATTCTTAGTTTTGAATCATGCAGCGCAGCTTCGAGAACCCTGGCTTTCGGAGAATTCAGCGGATTGGCGATCCATCGCATTGTTCGGGTCTCAGGTCTAAGGTCTAAGGAAAACTGCGGATTGGACCGTGCAAAGTTTGCTGAGACCTGATACCTGAGACCTGTCCTACCGCTCCTCGTCCTGGTCCGGTTCGTCGATCATGAATCCGCCGGCATCATCCGCCAGTTCGCGCAGCTGCTGATAACGCTCGTACCATTCCGTGCCCGCTTCATAGACGAAGACGCATCCCTGGTACGCCCATCCCAGCTGCACGAACCCGGTCTTCCCGACATAGCCCTTCAGCCAGCGGCTTTCTTCCATATCTTCTTCGCTCTTGTAATCGCTGTCGGAGAGCTGCTGCGACAAGCGCTCCAACTCTTCGCGGTTGAGCGCCCAGGAATGCATGGTCAGGAAGGGCGCCCCCGTCGACTTGGCCAGCTCCACGAAATCCTTCCAGCCATCCGGATTCTGTCCCGAGTCCCACAGCACGCTGGGAATCTCTTCGCACTCGACATAGCCAAAGAAGCGCCGCATGCCCAGACCTTCAATGAAGGCCGTCATATCTTCTTTCATGCCCGTCAGGTCGTCTGGGTGTGGAGACATTGGGTTAGGAAACATGGAGTGTCATCATTGTAAGGCTTGGCCCCACTCACTGCCACTGACCGGCCGAGGACGGTCGTTGGTCGCTAGTCGTTGGTCGTTGGCAAACCCGTTCTGCGGAATGTTGCTTTCGGCCTGTCGATGCGAGTTGAGGCGGCTGGCGAACGACTAACGACCAGCGACCAACGACAGCCTCGCTTGTGTTAAACTTTCCGCTTACAAAACAGCGCTTTCATCATGCTCTTTTCCAAAGAATATGTGGGCTATCTGGCCCGCGGAGTTTCCAGGAAACTGGTGGCAGGCGGTCTCATCGAGACCAAGGCGGTGCCGGCTCTTACCGAGAAGGTGCACGCCGCTCTGCTCGAAGAACTGGCGCTTGAGGACCGCATTAACGACGAGGTGCGCGTCATCCTCGAAGCGTATTCCGAAGAAATGCAGAAGAGCGGCGCCAATTACCAGGAAATGTTCCGCAAGGTGAAGACCGAGCTGGTGAAAAAATACAAGGCTGTTCTTTAGTGTTGGAACTGGAGGACGCGCTGGAGCCCCCGCCGTGCGATTGAGCCGCGACAAAGTCAACAAACTCGCCCACGTTGTGACCGACGCCTTAGCCGAGATGGACGAGGTTGACTTCATCGAGGACCGCAACACCATTCGCCTCGAAGTCCGCAAGATTCTCGAAGAGCTCCTCATGCAGGAAGCCCGCATCGACCAGGCCGCCCGCCAGAAAATCGAAAGCCAGCGTCGTACCATCATCGAGGGCTCGGAGGAATGGTCGATTCTCTACCGCAAGTATTACAACGATGAAGTAAAGAAGCTGGGAATCTAGTTCTCAGTTCCCGGTTCTCAGCGGGCGCCGAAGGATTTTTCTGAGAACTGAGAACTGCGAACCGGGAACTGCTACTGGCTACCGGCTACTGCCTTCATCCGCAGCACATCGTCCTGATCCGCATCCTTCCCCTTGATCCCCACCGCATCCAGTTGACGCGCCACCGGTTGCACCACCTGTAGAATCCGCGCCAGCGTTTGCCCCACGGCTTCCTTATCGCTGTTATCTGGACCGCGGCGCTCAACCACGCTCTCGATAAAAGTCTTTGGCCGCGGATACACCACGATCTTGACGTCGTCGCCTTCAGGAACTCCCGCCGCCTTCTTTGCCAGTTTCAGCGCCGTATCGTAGCCGCCGAGCTCATCCACTAAGCCCAGGTTCTTCGCATCCTGGCCCGACCAGATCCGCCCCTTCGCAATCTCCAGCACCTTTTCCTTCGGCAGCTTGCGCCCATCGGCAACCTTACCCGTGAAATCCACATACACCCGGTCGAGCCAAGCCTGGAATCGTCCCCATTCGGCGGGCGTGTAATCGTGCGTTCCGGTGAACATGGTAGCGTTCTCGCCCTGATGTACCTCGTCCCACGAAAGCCCAACTTTATCCCACAGCCCGCTGGTCAGCATCTTTCCGCCCAACACCCCGATCGAGGCCGTGATGGTTCCCGGCTCGGCGACGATTTTGTCGGCCGCCATGGCCACAAAGTATCCGCCCGACCCCGCCAGATTTCCCATCGAAACGATCACCGGTTTGCCCGCCTGTCGCGCCCGCACCACTTCCCGCCAGATCGCGTCAGAGGCGACATACGAACCGCCCGGACTATCCACCCGAAATAAGATCGCCTTCACGCTGCTGTCTTCCGCCGCCGCTCGAATCGCGCCCGCCACCGTATCCGAGCCCATATTCTGGCTGCCGTCGACGGGGTCGTAATCGCTCTTGCCGCGGGTGACGTCGCCCACGCCGAACACCAGCGCCACCGTCTTCCCATGATCGTGCGGACGCCCGGCGCGGTCCAAATATTTATCCAGATAGAGCAGTTCCGCTCCGTCGCCCGCCTTGCTCTTTACGTCGCCGTAGACCTCGTCGCGATACGCAACCGCGTCCACCAGTTTCGCCGTAACTGCTTCTTTGCCCAGATAAGACCCCGCATCCACCAGAGCCTGGAATTTCTCCGGCGCGATCTGCCGCGCCTGGCAGATGCCGTCCTTCATCTGGTTGAACCATGAAGTCATGATCGCAGTCATCGCTTCCTTGTAGGGTCCCGTGTACTTGGTCTCGGTGTAGAAGTCGAGCGCGTTCTTGTATTCGTAGCGGTGATCACCATGAAAAGTCATGCCCAGCTTGGAGAGCGTCCCCTTGATGAACGGCGACTCCATGATGATGCCCGTCAGTCCGACGTCGCCCGAGGGCTGAAGATAGATGTGGTCGAATGCCGTCGCCAGGTAGTAAGCGCCGTTGCCCGGACCAAACTCACCAAAAGTTTCCGAGTACGCGACCGCAAATTTCTTGTGCGCGCGAAATCTCAGCACGGCATCGCGAATTTCCTGCGTCTGCGCCATTCCCATGCGAGCCGCGCCGATCCTGGCAATCATGCCGGCGACGCGATCGTCGCTCGCTCCGCGGTCAATCGCGTCCACCACGTCGCG
>PLHP01000121.1 GCA_003138955.1 Acidobacteriaceae bacterium
CCAGTTCCGCCATCCCGGCCTGAAACTTTCAAACCATTCTACCTTAAACAGATAACTCCGCTTTTCATTGCAACATCTGCCCGGATTCCGAAGGTGCCTTTTCCAAAATGTCGGTTTTAGTGTCGGTTTGTGTTTTTACGGATGCTGCCCCGTCTTCGATTTTCCGGGCAGCGTCCCGCAGATCGTCGGTCGACTGAAAATTATAGCGACTGAAGACATCGTCGGTAAGATGTCCGGACATTTTCTTCACCGTGTCGCGATCCACCCCGCGCCGGATGGCATTGCGAACCGCGCTCCGCCGCATGTCATGGAGCTTGCGCTCTTCGACGCCGGCCGCCGCAAACATCTTCTTCCACGCATCACGGAAGGCGCGCACCGGAGCGCCATCGTCCCGAGTGAAAACATGGTCGTCGTTCCCTTTGCCCTGAATCGACGCCGTCATCAGCGCCCGGACTTCCGACGTCATCACCACCATGCGCGGCCGACCGTTCTTCGTCGCGCCCGCCGGCAAGTTGATGGTTCCATCGATCAGGTTCACTTGCCGAACGCGCAGCCGCAGAAGTTCGCTCCTGCGGAAACCATGCGTGTAGTAGGTGGCCAACAACGCGCGGAGCCATAACTCGCTAGCATGCTGGCGCAGCCTCTCGTAGTCTATCTGTTCGAGAAAGTCGCTGCGCGGGTCGGCTTTCTTCAACTTTTTGAAGTAGGGCACGCCCCGCACAAGCGGCGTCGTCGTGCGCTCGTCTAGGTGGAGCATGCGTTCCACGACAGCCAGTTCGCGATTGATGGTGCCATTCGAAGCCTTCTCCCGCTGGCGGAGAATGATGTAGCGGTCGTTGTCGGCGCTGGTGAGCTCGCCTGCGCGGAGATCGGCGTAATGCGCCTTCAGGTGAAGATTCCATCGGCACAAAACGTCGTCCCAGGTCTTTTTCCCTTCTCTCAGGAAATCCAGTTCCATCAACGGAAGCAGGTCGCCGATCTTGGTTTTCGCGCTGGCTTCGATGACGCCCGTCCGCTCTTCTTCAAGAATTTTCGACTGCAGTTTGACAAGAGCGAGTTTCGCGAGTTCTCCTTTCGCCCTGGCCCGCTTCCGCGCCTGCCGGACGGCGGCGCCGCACTTCTCCTGGCAGGTCCTCGTGTTGTTCCGCCACGCAATGAAGAGCGAATCACACCACTCGCAGATACGCAGTAGCGGCGGTCGTCTTTTCTTCCCACCCCCCATGGCGGCAATCATGGCGTCGATCCTAGCCGCCACTAGCCAGTATCGGCGGGTCTCGATGATGAACCGGTAGTTGGCAAGCTTCGAGGCGGGGCTGATTTCCACGCCCTGCTTGGGAGCGGCCATCCGCATCAAGTCCGGACTGTCCACTGCTTGCCTGAACTCTGGGAACTTCTCGCGGGGGAAGTGCGCGTCCAGGAATGGTTCAAACTCGGCCGTTTCTGGACAACTTGGGAATGGCCAACGATCCGAGTCGACGGTCCGTGAACACATGCGCCGGAGGGCGCCTACGATGCAACACTTCGCTACGCTGGGAGTGGGGTACCTTGAAAGTGTATTAATTTAAGCTTTTCAGCGTGACGCGTGTAAACCGCAATGAGGCGGATGCGCGAGGAGAGTTCCGCGCCGTTCCTACAGGCTAGGGTTCGTCTCTCTCCCGTTATGATCGCGGTTTCTCCGTAGATCCGAACATCCTCGCCAACAAGTTCTATGGATTTGAAGGTCAGACCTCCGAGCTTCAGATCGTGCAGGACGGCTCCCTTATTAAGGACAGAGCCGTCAGGCCTCACCAGCATGTATTCGTTCGCGTAAAGGTCAGCAAGTGCCTCGTAATCCTGATTGATGAGCGAGCGGTAAAATATGTTGCGATGCACCCGGACCACTTCTTCGGCTGTCATTAGTATTTTCCGTTCAACAAAAGATCATTCACAACGCCTCCAGATCGCATTCACGCGCTGACTCCAGAGGATGCATGAGCAGTCCCTGCCTCCGCCGGAGGGATTTACCTCACGCGTGGAAACTTCCTTCTCGTCGGAGTTTCCAGCTACTCGGCTAGGACCTTGTGCACAAATTGAACAACCATGGATCCTTCACCAACGGCCGAGGCGACACGTTTCACGCTCTCAGCCCGGATATCTCCAACTGCGAACACTCCTGGAAGGCTCGTCTCCAATAAGTAAGGGGGCCGACGTAGAGGCCAACCGTCTTGGACCTCGGCACCGGTCTTGATGAAACCCTTTGCGTCTAGCGCAAGACTCCCTCGGAGCCATTCGGTGTTGGGATCGGCGCCGGTCATCATGAACACATGCTGGATGTCCCGGGTTTCGCTCACTCCGGTTTTGGTGTTGTGCAATCGAACCCTCTTAAGGCGCGTGTCGCCTTCGAGCGCTTCGATCCTGGTCCAAGCCATGAGAGTAATTCGCGGGCTCGCTTCGATTCGGGAAATCAAGTATCGCGACATGGTCTTGGCGAGGCAGGGTCCTCGTACCACGAGATAAACATGCTTGGCAGTGTCGGCAAGGAAAACCGCCGCCTGTCCTGCTGAATTTCCACCGCCCACTACCGCGACCTCTTCATCGCGGCAGACTGTCGCCTCGACGTGGGTGGCGCCATAGTAGACTCCAACTCCTTCAAACTGGGAAAGATTCGGCAAATCCAGCCTGCGATATCGGCTACCAGCGGCTATGATGACCGTTCGCCCCCGCGCTGACCCACCATCATCGAGTTCGACTGTATAGGGCGGGTGGGTGGTTTTCAGCCCTTTAGCCGATTGAGCGATAGCGATGTGGGCTCCAAATTTCTCCGCCTGTACGAACGCGCGGTTGGAGAGTTCCTGTCCAGAAATTCCCATTGGGAAACCGAGATAGTTCTCAATCCTGGAACTCGACCCGGCTTGTCCACCTGGTGCGTTCCTCTCTAGAACGAGGACCCTCAATCCCTCGGAGGCTCCATAAACAGCTGCCGCCAGCCCACTTGGTCCGGCGCCGACTACAACCACGTCGCTCACATCCGACTGGTCGATTCCGGCGTTCAATCCCAGGCAGGCAGCCACTTCGGAATTGCTTGGATTGCGCAGGGCGACTGTGCCGCGACAAATCAGGACAGGAGTGTCCGCTAGCGGCACCCCGAATTGGTCAAGAACGGTCTGGACTTCGGGATCGGTCTCGACATCAAGATAGGTGTGAGGCTGCCCGTTGCGAGAGAGGAATTCTCTGAGACGCAGCGTGTCGCTCGAATGGTTGGATCCAATCAGTACCGCATCGCCTACGGAATTAGAGATGAGGAACACGCGCCGCAGCAGAAAGGCATTCAGGAATATCTGCCCCAGCGCAGTATCGGTCTGCATGATCTGACGCAGATTGGCGCGGTCGATTTCGAGGAGGGTGCTGGCTTCTAGTGCCTTGGCGCGGACCAGCGTTCCACGACCCGAGAGCAGATTCACGTCGCCGGTGAATTCTCCGCGATCCAGAACGTGAAGGACAGTCTCGCCCTCGGCGGAAACACGAAGCACTTCGACCCTGCCACTCAGTACGACGAAGATGCCGTGATGCAGATCTCCCCGCTCCAGAATAACTTCGCGGGCCTGCGCATTCCGTTGCCGGCCGAATCCTGCCAGCCCAGCAATTTGACGGGCGTCAAGCTTGGGAAACCTTGCCTTGATCTGTTCGGGAGATCCAAGTATCAGTTCACGAGCGGCCATCGGTTCTCTCTGAGCGTTCAACGCCCATCTTAAATGTTCTCAAACAGAGCAAAGTGATCTCTTTTGTATAGTCTCGGGGAAATCTGCTGGGTAGGCTGAACATTCCGGTGCCACGTCACCTGGTCCCCAATGGAAATGATGAGTGAGAGCAGGTTGTTGCGGAATGTGCCAGTTGGGGTTTGACCGACCAGTTCCTGAAGGGGCGTCCGCATGAAGAACTTCCAATTCTCTGCCATACGTGGTCAGGCTGACCGCATTCGGGATCGCGTTCATGGGAGCGAAATTCTCGAACGATGAGGTACAAATCTCTAACGTAAGGCCCTCACCTTTGTGGGCGTCGACCCGGCGTCCTCAAATGAAAAAGCGATCGCGACATTGGGATATTCCTTTCCACCAATCTCCACGTATGGATAGACAAGATAGTTCAGCGGTGGGCCCTCCTGCGCGGGAGCGAGTCTCAGATCACGCCCTTCGGTGAACTGCACCCGGTTCACGTCGTGGGCGCCAAAAAAGTAATCGTGTTTCTCCTGGTGCTTCCACGCCTCCGAAATATCGATCGGCACCCATCCCACTGAATCAAGATAGAACTCGGCCCAGCAGTGATATCCGGGAATCTCGGCGGAGTGCTTGTCGGTCGGGAGCGGGAAGCCGATCTGAAAGCGCGCTGGAATCTTCTCCGCACGCGCCATCGAGATAAACACGGAGTGGAAATCCGTGCAGTTGCCGTGCTTCGCATCGCAGGCCCAGAGCGTGTCCCCATGTCCCCAACCGGTGCCGCTCTTGTCATACTTCATTGTGCGAAAAACGTATTCGTAGATGTCCTTCGCTTTTTCGAGGGGCGTGGTCGCGCCTTTTGTTTCCTGTTCGGCTAGTAGCGCAGGAACGCCGGTGACGGGCACGAGGCGGTCCGGCTCCAGAAACCGGGCCAACTCGACGTGAGGCGCCTTCGCGGCTGGTGCGGCACCAGCAGGCTTCCCGTTGACCAGCACGACATGCTCCTTTCGAACGACCTCATATTCCACCGAGAACTTGTATTCGTCCTTATCGGCTTTCGAAGTTTCGGCGTATAGCACCTCGTTCCGGTATTCCGGCTGCTGAACCTGCTTCAGGGGCAAGTCTCCACCCTTGGAAGTAACTTTCACCTCCTGGAAGGCATCGGAGTGGGCCAGTGGAATCCAGACACGCATGCGCTCGCCGGGGCTGACGTTCTTCACCGTGAATGCGTAGTGAAAAGTGAAATGGCGCTCGTTCTGAGCGAGAGTCGGCAGAGACGAGAATACGAGGAGCAGGGAGAGCAGAGGTCGACGCAGCATGACGCATCCTTTCGACGAGGATCGCTTTTGTCTAAGCGTTAGGTGACAGGAAACATCCGGCGGACGTTTTGTGCGGGACTATCGTCAAGTGAAGCCGCGGCCGGAGAGTCGGGGTGTGCACCGCATAATTCGAAACATAGTTTCGCAGTCTGCCTGCTGCGGCAGCGTCGTGTCAAATCCTCCACCCTATTGAGAGCCGGGCGCCAAGCGCATTGTTTGCCCAGACCATCCTGGTCAATGAGCAGAAACGCGATTTTTGACCATCTAGCGCGTAGTTTCCGCGTGGCCGAGAATCCGGAGTCCGATACCTGGCAATGACAACGAGTGCATTTATCGGTACCGGCCCCATAGATTTGGTGCTTTCAGTAGCAGGAACAGGTGGAACCGTTTTAAAATAACTCCTTTCTATTCCCGCCGCAAACTGGCGGCATCCATGTGTACGAGTGGGTACGAGGTTCACGATGATGACGAACGCAAACCCAACGCAAAATATTGCCAACCAGCTGCCCGCGGCAAATGGGCTGGCAATAGTTCGTGTCACGGTCGGCGCCATGCTTGTGTGGGTCTTCTTCGAAAATCTGGGGAAGGGGCTCTACACGCCAGCGGGCTACGCAGGCCTGATCAACTATTACATAAAGGCGAGTCACTCGCCGGCCGCGTGGAAGGCAGTGATGGGGTTGGCGGCGAGTCACGCCGCGATGGCCGCTCCTATGCAGGCGGTGACCGAGATCTCTCTCGGGATCCTGCTGGTCGTCGGTCTGCTGACGCGCCCGGCGGCCTTTGTAGCGTTTCTGTATCTGGCCAGCCTTTGGGTGTCTGAGTGGGGCACGGCGTGGATTTGGGAACTGCTCGTTCCGGTGCTCGCATCGCTAGGGCTCGCGGTAGGGCGAGCCGGTCGAGCGTGGGGCGTCGACGCTTTGCTGGCGCGGCGCTGGCCGGGCTCCTCGTGGTGGTGACTTTATTGAGCCGAGATCAAGTGCGAGTGTCAGTCGTCATTCCTACGCACAACGAAGCGCAATCCATCGGCCGCGTCTTAGCTGATCTCCCGGCCGACATTGTGACTGAGGTCTTGGTTGTAGATAGCAATTCAACCGATGGGACTCCCGAGATCGCCTCAAAGATGGGAGCCCGCGTTCTCCACGAACCTCGCCGCGGATACGGTCAAGCCTGTTTGACCGGGCTCGCGAGTGCGAGCACCCCTGATGTGGTTGTTTTCCTCGATGGCGACTATAGCGATCGACCAGCGGAGTTGCCGCTTCTTTTGGCTCCCATCATTGACGGTCGTGCCGATATCACACTGGGCTCGCGCCTGGGCAAGCAAAGCATTCGTGGGGCGTTGCCTTGGCACGCCGCGTTTGGAAACCGCCTAGCGGCTTTCCTGATCAGACTTTTGTATGGTTTGAAGATAAGCGACCTCGGACCGTTCCGCGCCGGGCGAGCCGATGTCCTTCGCCGGCTTGATCTCCAAGAGACGACGTACGGATGGGCGGTTGAAATAATTCTAAAAGGTACGCTGGGGGGATTCCGCATCATTGAGCTGCCGGTGAGCTATTATCCACGCATTGGAAAATCGAAGATTAGCGGTACGCTGAGGGGCACACTCGGTGCGGCTTGGTTCATCCTCTCCCTGATAGTGCGTTATTATTTTCGGAATCGAAGGACCGGGATGCCGCGGCCCGCGTGAGTCTTCGCACGTCAATCTTCTATGGAATCCTTTAGGGAAAATCCAGCGTATTTATCTAATGTGGGCCGCACGCTGGTGGTCATGGCAAAAGCACCCAGGCTGGGCGGCGTCAAGACCCGCTTAGCGCAGAGCCTTCCAGTGGACGCGGTCACCGAGCTTTATCGCTGCCTTTTGGATGACACAATGGCGCTAGCACGCTCGGTGGGCACTGTGGAGGTTGCCATTATGTGCCCTGCTTCGGATGTAGAAGAGCTGGCGCGGATGGCGCGAGGTGTGGTCGATGTCGTGGGGCAGAAAGGTGAAGGCCTTGCGGCCGGCCTGACCTCGGTGTTTGCACACTTCGCAACACCTGGCCGCGAAGGTGTGGTTGCCTTCAACAGCGATAGCCCACATCTGCCGGCTTCGGTTCTGCGGCGTGCGTTCGAGACACTCACGGGGCGCGACTTGGTTGTCGGACCGACAGATGACGGTGGCTACTATCTCGTAGGGGCCAAGGTTGCGCATCCAACGCTGTTCGATGGCGACGGCATGGGCACGAAGACCGCGCTTGAGACGCTGCTGACGCGTGCCCGCGAATTGCAGCTTTCCGTTGGCTTCACAGATCCCTTCTACGACATCGACGTGGAGGGTGACTTAACTCGGCTTGCCACGGAACTGCGGCTCGCGCCAGCCAGAGCGCCACGAACGGCAGTCTGGCTGAAACAGTGGGGACAAACGGTGGCAAAATTGCGAACGGGCACGGGGGACTTGTGAAGGTCACGCCATCCCGCAGGCTTTACGGGCTCGGCGTCGTCTTGCTAGTGGCGCTGACGATCTGCTCACGCAAGCTTGGCAGTGTGGGCGAACCGTCATTCCTTATTTCGCTTGGGATCGCCGGCATTGCGTACCTCTTCGCCATTCGTGAATTCTTCTCAACTCCAAGATTCCCGCGGCGTGTCTTTGTCGTCGGGCTCGTGATGGCTGCACTGTGGCACCTTCCATTTCTCTTCATGGCGCCGGGCTCAGATGATGACATTCACCGATATGTTTGGGATGGCCGTATGCAGCGGCTCGGCTATAACCCTTATATTGTCGTTCCCAGCGACCCTGCCCTCGCCGGGCTGCACACACCCGAGACTCGCACGCTGAACAACCCGGATTTGCCGAGCCCATATCCAGCGGCAGCCCAGCTTTTTTTCCGCTCCGTAACAGCGATTCATGAATCTGTCTATGCGCTGAAAGTCGCATTTGTTGTTTGTGACTTGGCGATAGTTCTCGTTTTGCTCGATATCTTGCGTCGCAGTGGGCAAGGAGCGCACTGGGTTCTGGCGTATGCCTGGAACCCACTGCTGGCGATCGAAGTGGCGGGCAGCGGTCACATCGACATTGTCGGCGTGCTGCTGCTGTTGGTATCCGTCGCCGCGCTAGGACGGCGCTGGCGTGCGGTTGCAGCCGTGGCATTTGGACTGGCTGTTGCAGTGAAGTTTCTCCCGATCGTACTGCTGCCACTCTACTGGAGGCGCGTGCGCGTGCGCGACGGCGCACTGGCGGCAGTCGTGGTCGGACTTCTATACGTGCCGTTTTTCAGCCACGGCCGGATTCCGATCGGTGCGCTCGGCACTTTTGTCCGGAGTTTCCGCTTTAATGATCCGGTGTTTGCAACGCTCGAGCGAGTAGCGGCACCGCAACTCGTAGCTGGCTTGGCAGTGCTCGTCGGCTTCCTAACCGCAATCTGGCAAAGAAGCAAGGCCCCGACACAGTCATCGGACGCATTTGCCTGGCCGATGGCAGCATCGCTTTTATGCGCGCCGGTCGTATATCCATGGTATCTGCTCTGGCTGCTGCCGTTCCTGCGGTCGGCCTCGACGGGGCCGATCATCGTCTGGACAGTCAGCATCATCCCAACTTACTACGTGTGGTATTTGCGCACGCTTGGTCGCCCGTGGTTGGTTCCTGGCTGGATCATGCTGCTCGAATACGGATCCGTGACAATTGCCGGTGCCATAATTGCATTGCGCCGGATCAGCCGATCGGGCGCGCCACAGTGCTCACCCGACTAGCTGCGTTGCGTCTGGGTACGCAACTGGAGTTTTGTAAAAACACCTCCCGGCATCTTGAAGGTCCTGCGCATATCCATTGTTGACTTCCGAATTTAGGTGAACTCCGAGGAGGAAGGACCATGGCAAATCTGAAGTTCGACAATGAAGTCGCTGCGCTTCTCGTCATCGATCCGTACGACGACTTCATTTCCGAGGGAGGCAAAGTATGGGAACGCTTGAAGACGGTTGCAGAAGCAAATGATTGTATTCCTCATATGTTGCAAGTCCTGAGTGCTGCGCGGAGGGCGAAGCCTTTGTTATTCAGAACGGAAACATTCGAATGCAAGCTTTCACGGCGAAGGTCAGACCGTAGGACTGACAGACCACAAATGAAGGCGTCGAGGAGACCTCTTCTCTCGAAATCTCGGGAATCAGCGCGCAGTACTGATTCCATCATTAGCGTGCTTTCGGCGGCGGTGTGCACGGTCCGACGCTTGTATCCGGAAGCCTTTGCCCGTCATCCAAGCAACATCGTTCCAAATTCACCGAGGAGTGAACTCTATGAGAAATGCCCGCCGTTTAACCAAGATGGGTCTTTTGCTTTGCGGAGTGCTGGTCCTTGTTCCGATCTCCTGGGCGCAAGAGCGCGCTCCAATTCTCGAAAAGATTGCCAAAACATACGGAGTCGATTCCTGGGATCAAATTCAGGCCATCCGCTACACCTGGAACGGGGAAATTACCGGACTCTTTAAAGCCGCTCACAAGTGGGAGTGGGAGCCCAAGGCCGGCAAGGTCTCCTACGAGGGAAAGGATAAAGACGGCAAGCCGGTCAAGGTCAGCTATATGCGCTCCGAGCTCAGCAGCCAGCCTGACAATGTGAAAAACGAAGTTGAGCCGGCTTTCGTCAACGATAACTATTGGCTTCTGTTCCCCTTACATGCTTACTGGGACACCAGCGCCAACGTCACCGATGAGGGTATGAAAAAACTTCCGACGGGCAACGGATCGGCCGAACATGTTGTAGTGAAATATCCCGCGGAACTCGGCGGTTACACACCCGGCGACACCTGGGAACTCTACGTCGGCAAAGACGACCGCGTCGAGTACCTTGTCTTCCACCACGGCGGGACAAAGAAGCCAAGCCTGGTCAACGCAACTTGGGCGGGCTACAAGAAGGCCGGTCCGCTACTGTTCTCAACCGAGCACCGCGGCACCGCCGATGGCAAGCCCCTGCACATCTTCATTTCTGACGTGTCAGTTAAATTGGCAGGCTCGGACACCTGGATGAAAGCGCCATAAGCGAAGCTCGATAAACAGCGGACGGGCTGGTTCGCGAATAGATTTGGAGCTTCACGGATCAGCCTCCCTGGCAATCACTACGGTTGTGCAAGAACTGCTTACCTTGGGCAAGTCTCGGGTGGCGGCCATACGAACCTCCAGCTTGGGACGTTCCCCGCGAATGATCGGACAGTAATCGTCAGGCTCTAAGATCGCGCCCTGGAGGCGTCGACGTCCGGCACAGCCGCCATGACATGAGTCTCGGAACTCGCAAGGCTGGCACGCCTTGGGAAGGGTGCTGGCTTGGCCAAACGGCGCGGACTCTAGAATCTCGACGCCGGCCGAAATCAAATTCACCAGCGGCTCCCCCGATCCCGGCCAGTAAACGCAAGGCTGTGTCGTGGCGCGCGGAGTAACCCGCACGGTACTGACTCCGCATCCTCCCCGGAGCGGCGGGAGGCCCGCCATCGCTCGCACCAGGGGCTCGCCAATGGCGATCACGTCGGTCTCCGCAAAGAGACGCCGAAACCCCTCCCAATACTCTCCGTAGGACAACGCATAGATGTCGGATCGCACCGCCTGATACACGTTCACCCGTAAAGGCGCGTCAAAACGCTTGGCCACTCGAGCCACGTCGGCCAGACGCAAGTAGTTCGCCTTCATCATGACCGCGATGATGGTTACGGGCACGCCGAGCCGAACACAGCGTTCTGCTTGACGGTGGATCAGTTCCCAGTTGCCAGTTCCGCGCTGCGCGTCTTGTTCGGCTTGTGTCGGGTAATCGAGAGAAAACTCAATATCGTGAAAAGCAAGCAACTCGTTGTCTTCCAGAACAGCGACGCTGTGGCCATTGGAAGTGATCGTTAGTTTGACAGGTTTGGTGCGCAGGTACGCCAGAATCGCCCTGAACTCTGGATGCATCCCGTTCTCGCCGGTTCCCAGATTCACCGAGCGAACGGGCAGCCGTTCCATGACGGACTTCACCTGATCCAGAGAGAGGCGATCGGTGCGGGCTGGGTCCCGGTAGCAGAAGGCGCAGGAAAGATTGCATTCGTTGGTGAGCCCGAGCCCGAGCGCAATGCCGGCGGCCGGATTGCTCGCGCCGGTTGTGGGGGATGAAGATTCCGCTTTGAGGTCGTTCACCCGCGATCCTCAATCGCCGGGTCTGGTCGGCGAAGCAGGTAATGCGCATAGCGCGCGACTGCCGCAAACTCTGGCCGCATACCCAGCTTGCGTTCCAGCTCCAGAATTCGCTCGTACTCGGCGCTGCGAGATACCGCAGACGGCAAGTAATCTGCAACGACGCGCACACCCCGCTCCGCAATCATGGCCAGCGACGCTGCTTTCAACATGCGTTGCAGGCTATCGGTACTGAAGAGTCGCACTCTTCCTCCGTAAAGAGACTCTTCTCCCCACTCAGCCGTAAGACTATTTTCCGCCGCATCCAGATCGCCCGCTCGGATGGCGGCCTTTAAGACCTCGCCCGCCTGTCGGCGCACCAGGACCGACAGTATCGAGGATAAATCTCGCAAGCCATGAGCCGCAGCGCGCAACACAACTCCCGGATCGTTGAGGTATTCCAGGATGTTGTGGCAGAGAATTACATCGAAGGATCGAGCGGGAAACAAGCTGGCAAGCTGTGCTGCCTCACCGTGTTTCAGCGCGATCTTCTCCGCGACTCCTGCTTCGTGGGCGGCGCGCTGCGTGATATCCAGCATCGCGGGAGAACAATCCAGCACCGTAACATGCATGCCAAGTCGCGCCAGTCGAACCGCCGCCGCTCCCGTGCCACCTCCGAGATCTAATGCACACAACTGCTCTTTGGCCTGGAGTGGAAGAAAATCGTGCAGATTGGCAAAGGCCAAGTCAGAGCGCAACCGGCCCTCGGGCGTTTCGAGGTAGGCAGCATACTTGTTCGCGCCGCTCTGGAAGCGTTCGCTATCGGCACTGGCAGACATATTCATGCGATTTCCAAGCGCAAATCGTTCAAAAATCGATTCAATGCTTCGCCATGCCCTATAGGCTAATCATGAAATTGGCTGAAGCGCTTCCGGAATCGTCGGACAGCGGCCAGTTTTGGGACAGGTTCGATTTTCAATAGATTCTAATCCTGATTCGGATTCGTCAGAGTTCTGCGACAAAAACTAGCTCAGATCACCTCGACCGTCGGCTCAGCAACACGCGAAAGCGTCCGCCGCACTAGCGGCTGAGTTCAAGTCGGCTTATAGGAAGTGATTGTGATCGCCCCCGGTTGACGGGCAAATCGGAAGTTATGGCCGGAACAGACTCTCAACGATCCTGGCCAGAAGTCGGCTTCGAGG
>PLHP01000098.1:0-6878 GCA_003138955.1 Acidobacteriaceae bacterium
GATTTTGGTGTTATACTCGCCGGTTATTGCTCGGACCGCACCCGCACTGTGCATGTCGGACGTCCGTCGGCGGAAGCTCGAGGGCTGTATGAGGCCGTGCTGGAAGCGCAGCAGGCAGCCATCTCGGCGGTTCGCCCGGGCGCGACCGCCGGCGAAGTAGATGGCGCCGCGCGGCGTGTGCTGCGCCAGCGAAAACTAGCCCGGTACTTCACCCATTCCACCGGGCATGGTTTAGGATTGGAGATACACGAGGCGCCCAGATTGGCCGAGGGGCAAACCCAGAGACTGGAACCCGGAACAGTCATTACGATTGAGCCGGGAGCGTACGTGCCTGGGAAGTGGGGTGTGCGGATCGAAGATGTGGTGGTGGTTACGCCTTCGGGCTGCGAAGTGCTGATGCCCACAGATAAAGAAATGGTTATTATCTAGGAATTGCTGGTGTGGTGACGGGGCTATGCCCCGTCTGGGCGAGGCAAGACCCCGCCGCCACACGTGATACGAAATCAAAACGGAACCCGCCCTTATCCATGAATCAAAAAGAGCTGAAAGAACTGATCGAGTTCTTGATCGAAAAGGACATTGCCGAGTTTGAATTGGAGCGCGGCGATTTCAAGGTGAAGATCAAGCGCGCCGCCGAACCATCGCACGTGGCGTTGCCAGACTCGCGTTACATCGCGGTTCAGCACATGCCGTCCACGGTTCCGGCTCCTGCTTCCGCGCCCGGCCGGTTTGATTCGGCAGCGGATGCCGCCGCGCCCGAATCTGAGGCAGGCTTGCACATTGTGCGCTCGCCGATCGTGGGCACTTTCTACGAATCGCCCTCGCCCGGCTCGCCGCCCTTCGTCAAAGTCGGCGATGCGCTGGAAGTCGGCCAGGTTCTGTGCATAGTGGAAGCGATGAAACTGATGAACGAAATCGAATGCGACGTGGCCGGAGAGTTGGTCAAGAAGCTCGTCGCCAACGGCCAGCCCATCGAGTACGGCCAGGAACTTTTCGCCGTACGGCCGGCGAAATAAGCCGTCAGCCATCAGCCATCAGCCTTCAGGAAAATCCTACGAGCGCGCAGTCCTGAGGTTCCTGACGGCTGACGGCTGACAGCCGAGAGCTTTCACATCATGTTCAATAAAATTCTGGTGGCGAATCGCGGCGAGATTGCGCTGCGCATCATTTGCGCATGCAAGGAGCTCGGCATCCGCTCGGTCGCAATCTACAGCGAGGCGGACCGGAATTCGTTGCATGTGCGCTTTGCCGATGAGGCGATTTGCATTGGCCCGCCGCAACTGGCGCAGAGTTATCTCAACATTCCCACGGTGATCAGCGCCGCCGAAATCGCCAACGTGGACGCCATCCATCCCGGTTACGGCCTGCTTTCGGAAAACGCCAACTTCGCGGAAGTCTGCGAAAGCTGTCACATCAAGTTCATCGGACCCACCCCCGATGTCATCCGGCTGATGGGCGAAAAAGAAAAAGCGCGCGCCGCCATGAAAAAGTACGGCGTGCCCATCCTTCCCGGCTCGGACGGCGTGGTCGCCTCCGATGAAGAAGCGCGCGAGTGGGCGCGGCAAGTCGGCTTTCCGGTCATCCTCAAGGCCACGGCGGGAGGCGGCGGGCGCGGCATGCGCATAGTGCGCAATGAAGATGAATTGCCCGGCCTTTACCGTCAGGCGCAGTCGGAGGCCTCAGCCGCCTTCGGCAATGGCGACCTTTACCTGGAACGCTATATCGAGAACCCGCGCCACATCGAGTTCCAGGTGCTGGGCGACGAGCACGGCNNGTCAGCCTGGGAGAACGCGAGTGCTCGATTCAGCGGCGCCACCAGAAGCTGATCGAAGAGTCGCCGTCGGTAAAGATGACGCCCGAGCTGCGCCAGGAAATCGGAGACATCATCGGCAAAACGCTGAGCCAGGTCGGCTACCACAATGCCGGCACGATAGAGTTTCTTATGGACAAAGACCGGCGGCTCTACTTCATCGAGATGAACACGCGCATACAGGTGGAGCATCCCGTCACCGAGATGGTCACGGACGTGGACCTGGTGAAGAGTCAGATCATGATCGCCGCGGGCGAAAAGCTGGCCGACGTGTTGCAAGGCCCCATCGTGCATCGCGGACACGCGATTGAGTGCCGCATCAATGCCGAGCATCCGGAGAAATTCACGCCGTCGGCGGGCAAGATCACAACCTTCAACCCTCCGGGAGGGACGGGCGTGCGCATCGACACGGCCGCCTACGCCGAAGGCACGATTCCTCCGTACTACGATTCGCTCATTGCCAAGCTGGTGGTGCGCGGTAAGGATCGAAGCGAAGCCATCTCGCGCATGAGCCGCGCCCTGGGAATGTTTATCGTGGAAGGAATCTACACGACAATTCCGCTGCACCGGCGCATTCTGGCTGACCCGGATTTTCGCGCGGGGGATTTCGATACGGGGTTTATCGAGAGATTTCTGGCGAAAGCGAAATGATAACTATTTTAGAACATTTAATGCTGTGTGCTGTCTGAGAGTGCCTTTCCATTCTCCGCACATGGCACGGCATCAATGACTTCTACCTGAAGGCATTCGAATGAAGCGCCCATGCCAAATGCCGGCACCAATTCGACGACAAAGTAAGGCGACGGTCCTTCGCTTCGCTGCCTGCTAATTATGGAGAGTTCCAGCATGGCGTTCTGATGGTTGAAACCCTCCATCTGGAAGTCCGAGACATCGCAAAAATTAAGGGTGACAACAGTGTGATGTCGGCAAACCAAATATCCCTCACTGTTAACTTCCTTTGTTAACTCCCAAACATGAATTGTGAGAGTTAGAACAGGGAACTTATATATGCCTTTATCCGTTTGAATTGTGCCGCGATCAAGATGTAGCTCCAGAACCTCGGCATCGTGGAACGACGGCCAATATCCGAAAACATTCGTCAGCTTTTCGCTGCCAGAGATAAGAGATTCAATCTTTTCCATTGTTGCCTCGGCACAGGTGACAAGGATACCCTGCCTACGCTTACTTCGGAAAACGCATACACTACAGACGCAATGCGCCTTTCTAGCCTATACGCCATTCTCGACGCTGGTTGTTTCCCAGACGTCAATGCCATGTTCACCGCCGCCGAAGAACTCGCGGCCGCCGGCTGCACACTGCTCCAATACCGCAACAAGTCTGGCAACGCCCGGCAAATGCTCGCCGAGGCTCGCGAACTCAGGGCGCGGCTCGGACCACGCGTCAAGCTCATCATGAACGACCGCGCCGACCTGTGCCTGGCGGCTGGCTTCGACGGCCTCCATGTTGGGCAGGACGATCTAATCCCCGAATCGGCGCGGCGCATCATTGGCCTCGTGCGCTGGTTGGGAGTATCAACCCACAATCCGGAGCAGTTGGCCGAAGCCGATAAAACGTCCGCCGATTACCTGGCTATCGGCCCCATTTTTGTGACCGCCAGCAAGGCCAATCCCGACCCGGTCGTCGGACTCGAAGGCATTCGCCGGGCACGGGAACTGACGCGCAAGCCTCTGGTTGCTATCGGCGGCATTACCCGCGCCAACGCCCGTTCCGTCATCGAAGCCGGCGCCGATGCCGTGGCGGTGATATCCGACTTGTTACCTGATCCCCGCAAATCAGCAGAGGAATTTTTAAGGGTTCTGGGGTAAAGTTTGAAAAGGTCTTGCAGCGCCGCAATTATCCAGCCCCTAAAGGGGCGTCCGATTTCGAAGGTCTTACGGCATCGCTGAAGCGATGCCCTGATACGAAGCCTTTGTTTTTCAGCAGCCTTTTAGGAGGTTCGTGAGCGCGAAAGTTCCACCCCCAGTTCCCGCTTCGGGCGTCGCTTCGAAAGTCACTGCGAGCGTTGCTTCGAACACCAGCGATTGGCAGCAGCATACCCATCAGGACAAAGAGCTGGTCAAAGGTCTCGGCCTCACCAGCGCGACCATGCTGGTGATGGGCTCCATGGTCGGATCGGGCATCTACATTGTCTCCGCCGAGATTTCTCGCGAGGTCAGCTCACCGGCGTTGCTGATTGGCGCGTGGCTCATCACCGGCTTTCTGACGATTGCCGCCGCGCTCACCTATGGCGAGCTTGCTGCCATGATGCCGCGGGCGGGCGGGCAGTACGTCTATCTGCGCGAGTCACTCGGGCCGCTCTGGGGTTTTCTCTACGGCTGGACCATGTTTCTCGTGATTCAGACGGGCACGATTGCCGCGGTCGGCGTTGCTTTCGGCAAATTCCTCGGGATCTTCTGGCCGGCAATCTCGTCGAGCAGTTGGATTGTTCACATCTGGAAAGTGCCGAAGTTTGCGCTCGGACCAATGATGCTCGGCGGCATGGATGTTGGACTGAACACGCAGAACCTCGTCGCTATCCTGGTCGTGGTCGCGCTCTCGATCATCAATATTTTCGGGGTGAAGACCGGCGCTTTCATCCAGAACATCTTCACCACCGCGAAAATTTCGGCGCTCCTCGGCTTCGTATTCTTGGGAGTTTTTCTTGGCCGGAACGCCCAGGCAATAGCCAGGAATTTCGGCGCCAACTTTTGGAACAATTCCGGCTTGGGCTCGCTTCATGACGTGGGGGGCGGCGTTTTGGTTCCAACCCTGACGGTGCTGGCGATCGCGCAGGTGGGCTCGCTATTCTCGGCTGACGCCTGGAACAACGTTACGTTTACGGCCGGCGAGGTGAAGAATCCCAGCCGGAATCTTCCCTTGTCGCTGGCGCTCGGCACCGGCGTGGTGATTGCGCTCTATATTGCGTGCAACTTTATTTATCTGAGCGCGCTGCCCCTGGTGGGCAGTCCCAGCGGAGCGACGCTGCTCGGGCGCGGTATCCAGTATGCAACCGAGGACCGCGTCGCCACCGCGGTCATGACGCAGATGTTCGGTTCCGCCGGCGGATCGCTGATGGCTGTCGCCATCATGCTTTCCACCTTCGGCTGCAACAACGGCTTGATTCTCTCCGGAGCCCGCGTTTACTACGCCATGGCAAAAGATGGCCTGTTCTTTCGCAGCGTTGCCCGCCTCCATCCCGGCTACAAGACGCCCGCGGTTTCGCTGATGGTCCAGATGGTCTGGACGTGCGTGCTCTGCATCTCCGGCAGTTACGGCCAGCTTCTGGACTACATTATTTTTGCGGTGCTCGTGTTTTACGTGCTCACCATCGTCGGACTGTTTGTTTTGCGCCGCACCCATCCCGAGGCCGAGCGTCCGTACAAGGCCGTTGGATATCCCATTCTGCCTGCGATCTATATCGTGATGGCTTTGTTTATTGACATTGTGCTGTTACGCTACAAACCGCAATACACTTGGCCGGGACTGTTCATCGTGCTGCTCGGCATCCCCGTGTACTACATTTGGCGGCCGCGAGCCCAGACGATTTAAATGTGACTTTCTTAAGTTTGACTGCGGTTTAGCTGACAGGAGAGACGCAACTCATGACAGACCTCTTTGCGAAAAAGCCGCTTGAGCTTCTGCTTCACGAAGCGCAAGCGACTGGCACGCATAGTTTGAAACGCACGCTGGGCGTATTCCAATTAACGGCTCTGGGTGTCGGCGCTGTGATTGGGGCCGGAATCTTCGTGATGTCCGGACTCGGTGCGCACTATGCCGGACCGGGGCTGATGCTCTCGTTCGTGCTTTCGGGCTTGGGTTGTACCTTTGCGGCGCTGTGCTACGCGGAGTTTGCGGCCATGATCCCGTTGGCGGGCAGCGCCTACACCTATGCCTACGCTACGCTGGGCGAAATTATTGCCTGGATCATCGGCTGGGACCTCACGCTCGAATACGCCATGGGCGCCAGCACCGTGTCCTCCGGTTGGTCCAACCACTTCATCGAACTGCTCGATATTTTCCACATCAAGATGCCGCTGTGGCTGGCGTACGATCACTGGACTGGGCTCAACGAAGCGGAGAAGACCATCGCTCGCCAGATGGCGCTGTCGTCCGATTCCACGCTGGTGCCCGGCACGCAGGCTTTCCTTAATAAGGTAACGGCGATCATGGGAGCGCAGTCGCCGGAGTTATTGCGGAAGGCTCACGATCTGTTAAATGCGCCTCATCTTTTCGGGTATGAGATTGGCGTCAACGTGCCGGCCTTCATGATCGCGCTGGTGATCACGGCGATCCTGGTGGTTGGCATCAAGGAGAGCGCCCGCTTCAACGCCACCATCGTTACCATCAAAGTTGGAGTTGTCCTTTTTGTCATCGGCCTCGGCATCCGCTACGTAAGCGCCAGCAACTGGGGATCGGACTGGGCAACTTTCGCGCCAATGGGATTCTCCGGAATCGGGGCCGGAGCAGCTTACATTTTCTTCGCCTACATCGGATTCGACGCCGTTTCCACCACCGCCCAGGAGGCCAAGAATCCGCAGCGCGATCTTCCCATCGGCATCATTGCTTCGCTGCTGGTCTGCACTGTGTTGTATATCGCGGTCGCGGCGGTTCTGACTGGGATGGTTCCGTGGAAAGAGATCAATATAGAAGCGCCCATTGCGCGCGCTTTCCTCGACCGTGGCCTTAGCGGCGCGTCCCACATTATTACGCTTGGAGCGCTGGCCGGGCTCACCAGCGTGATGCTCGTCATGCTGATAGGCCAGACTCGCGTCTTGTATTCGATGGCCTACGACGGGCTTTTACCCAAGAAATTCTTCGCCGATATTCACCCGCGCTTCCGGACGCCATGGAAGAACACCATGCTCGTGGGCATGCTCGCGGCGATCGTGGGCAGCCTGACGCCGATCGAGGATATCGGGAAAATGGTCAACATCGGAACGCTGCTGGCGTTCGTGATTGTTTGCATCGCCGTTATGGCCTTGCGCCACACCAACCCCGGCCAGCCTAGACCCTTCCGGACGCCCTGGGTGCCGTTCGTGCCAGTCATGGGCATCCTGTTCAACGGCTA
>PLHP01000098.1:6978-7189 GCA_003138955.1 Acidobacteriaceae bacterium
TTTCCTGGCAATCGCCGTCACCAGTCGGCGTGGGGAGAAGCGCACCGACTGTGCCAGCAGCCAATTTCTGAATCCCGAAATCACCAAGGGCTTTCCAGCCATCATTGCGCGATAACCGTCTTCGGCGACGGTGCGCGCATCCATGCATCCATACTTTGTTAGTCGGATGCCCGCGATGTTCGCGCGCGTTTGGAACTCGGTGGCCGTCGGG
>PLHP01000167.1 GCA_003138955.1 Acidobacteriaceae bacterium
CCTAATTTGGACAAGAGTGAACCAGTTGCTATTTGTGTCGGAATCTCTTTCTAGGGGCAAGAGTTTCGCGGCAGTCGGGATTGGGGAATTATCTTCCCATGGCTAGCTAGCGATCAATGACCGGCAGCCAGTATAAAGTGTTGTGCAAGGCGGCGTCAGTGATAAACATCACTACTGCGTGTGCAAGTCGGCGCGCCCTTCTTTCGCAGCGGTACGATCTCCAAAATCCGAAGCAGGCACGCCTAACTCTCCCCTCGCAGCGCGCGGGCGGGACACAGGCGATTACATTCATTGAGAATTGTCCGCGAAATACGCTCCGGCCTCGCCTCTCCCAGCTCGCCCCTCTCACGCGCGCGCGGGCCCCGGCCCCCTGGGCCCAAGTTCCCGGTTGGGGGTGTAGCCGAATTTGTCCCGAAGTGTACTACCCCCCCATCGCTTTGACTCGACTTTTCCTGCGCCTGTAAGATCGAAAGTCTAGCTCTTAGTTCTTAGCGCTCAGCCGTTCGCACTCGGCTCTGAGTATTTGCACCTTTGTCGCAGCATCCGAGTCGGACTTTATCACTGGATCATCGCCACTTCGCTCTGGCGCATCGGCTGCACCGTGATCTCAGCGAACGTCGCGTCCACTTTCTCGCGCACGCCCTTCTGCTTCCCGCTGATGGCCTTCAGGTAGCAGCTGGTCGTCTCCAAGTCCGAGTGCCCGAGCCACAGTTGCACCGTCCGCACGTCAACGCCAGCCAGCAGGTGCATACAAGCGAAGGTGTGGCGGAATTTGTGAAGGTAGAACTGCTCGCAAACCGCGTGCGTCCTACAGGTGACTTTCTTGCCTTCGTCGGTTGAATCGCAGTGTCCGCAGTTCAATTCGCCACGCAGCGCAACGTTCTTGAGATCACGGAGCAGGTGACCGTTTGGCCGCTCCTGGCCGTTAGGGAAGATCAGGAGTGATTTGCTGGTGGCCTTCCGCGCTTTCAGGTCACGCACGAGTGTCGAAGGGACCGGGATGGTGCGCTCCTCCGAATCCTTTGGCTTGAAGCCCATCGCCGGTTTCGCCTTCACCGTGAAGGTGCCAGCCGTCAGGTCGACATCTTTCCACGTGGCAAACATCACTTCCCGCTCCCGGCAACCAGTACCCAGGAAGAACTGGAACACCAGACGCTCGGCAGGAGTGCAAGCTCCGAACAGTTCGCCCAACTCCTCGGTGGAATAGGTTTCGATTTCCGTCTCGGTGTAGTCCGGCGCATCCTTCCGCGTCACGACCGAATGGTTCTGCGCGTGGAGGAAGGTCACGATGGCTCCGAACAGGTTGTTCTGCGTCCGGTCGCCCAGTCCGGCTTCCTTCATCGCCCGGATGAAATTGACCATCAGGTTCCTGCGCTCCAAGTCTTGCACGAATTCGCAGCCGGGATTCGCAGACACCAGCATTCCCAGCGCACGTTTATAGGCCAGGTGCGTCTTGTGCGCTCGGTTGAGTTTCACCTCTTCGAGGTACTCGCGGACTGCCGCTTCCAGAGAAACCTTGCCCTTCGCACCTTTGTCCTCAACGACGGTCAGGCCGTGTGCGCGAGCCTCCAGCGTCTGGAGCTTCTTGCGGAGTGCGCCCTGAGCCTCGCTGGTCGATTCGGAGAGCGGCTTGCGCTGCCGTTTGCCAGCCTCGTACCACTCCAGGACGAAGGTGCCGGGAGCGTGCACAGTCTGCCCGTTGTGTTCGACTTTTTCGGTGACGAAGCCAGTTGGCTTGACGATGGGTTTGCGGACGAACCACTGTCCGCCGATCTTCACTCGCTTGGTGAGCCACGCTACTCGGTTTGCCATTCTCGGTTCCCCTGTTCCCCTACATCAGTTAATACTGGGAAAGCGAGTCGATTATGTCTCGGTAGGACAAACCGTAGCGAAATACTTCGTAACCCCTGTAGATTGTGAAGCTGGCGGAGAGGGAGGGATTCGAACCCTCGATACAGGTGTTAGCCCGTATAACGGTTTAGCAAACCGCCGCCTTCAGCCTCTCGGCCACCTCTCCGGCGGTGTGGAATTACATTTTACCACTGCTGGGGCTTCCGGTTTGGGGCACGTTGCCGCTGTCGCTGCGCCCGCGCGCGAAATTCGCTTCCCGTTATCATGAAGCGACCGTCGTTGCGTTATGCTGGACATTTCCTGACACCGGGACATCCTCTTTCGCATGGCCAGCCCTGAAGCCGAGTTCTCCTCGTCATCATCGCACCGGAAACTGGTCCTGGCCGGCCAGATTGCCTTCTTGCCCACCGGCATTCTCACGACCCTGCTCGGTCCCATGCTGCCAATTCTGATCGCGCGTTGGGCGATGAATGACACTCAGGCCGGCAATCTGTTCCTGGTGCAATTCCTGGCGTCGCTCGTGGGCGTGCAACTCTCGGGAGCTCTGCTGGCGCGCTGGGGATTCCGTCCCGCGTTTCTGTTGGGGCTGCTGTTGATGGCCTGCGGTGTGGCGACTCTCTATATGGGATCGCTCTGGCTGGGGCTGGCCGCAGTGGCCGCCTACGGTTTGGGACTGGGGCTGATTATCCCGACTGACAATCTGCTGATTGCAGAGATAGGGTCCAGTTCAGGTTCGGGCCCGAGTTCGAACGATAGTTCGAACGATAGTTCGCGCGATAGTTCCAGAGCAAGTTCGAGAGCAAGCGCAGTGAGCCTGCTGAATTTTTTCTGGGGCGTCGGCGCGGTGCTGTGCTCGCTGCTGGTGGCGTGGACGGCAATCCACCGCTTGCTGCCATTTTTCCTCGGCGCGGTGGCGCTGTTCCTTATGTTGCTGGCGTTGGCCATGCGCAATCTGCCGTTTCCGGCGGCGGCGAAATCGTCGCAGGCGAAATCCGCGGAGGCGAAATCGTCGGAGGCGAAACCCAGGGAATATTCCGCTTCCTCTTCATGGCGAGAGATGGCGAAGAGTCCGGCGATTTGGCTTTTCGCCGCCGTCTTCTTTCTCTATCCGGGAGCGGAAACGGCGGTGGGAGGATGGATCGGCTCCTTTGTTTCGCGGCTGGGATCGCGCGGGGCGGCGCTGTCCTCCATTATGCCGGCGTTCTTCTGGTCGGCGCTGACGGTGGGCCGGGCGTTGGGAACCGCGTTTCTAGGCCACTTTTCGGAACGCCGCGTTTTGCGCGCAGGCTGTGCCGCGGGAGCGGCCAGCATCGCTCTGATGCTCTGGGCTCCGGCACTCGCGGGAGTGATTGCCGGGGCGCTGATTACGGGACTGAGTTTCTCCACGTTGTATCCGATCACTGTGGCCCGGCTTTCCGAGCGCTTCGGAGTTGCCGCTCGCAGCATTGGCTCGGTCATGTTTTCGCTGGCGGCGGTGGGGCCGGCGGTGATTCCCTGGATGGTGGGCGTGATCTCTCATGCCACGGGAGTCTGCGCGCTGGGCTCCTGCTGCCTCTGGTGGCTACGGTGATCCTGTTTCTCATCCACCTTTTTGAGTGGTGAGAGATCGTGGATCGCTGGTTTTCCGCAGTCGCTTCTCGCGTAATTTTTGCCTGTTTACTCCCAAGGTATTATCCCGTGGATACCCCCACCCCCCCTCCCCCCCACCCGTTTGGAATCATGGGGTTAAGAGGAAATTCCTACTCAAATCTTTGGGTTTAAAGGACTTAGAGGTTAAAATATATATTCCTCTATGACTTAGCTCGCTTTTTCGCTCGCTCGGGTGTTCGGCGGCGGGTTTTCGCCCGCTCATTTCTCCCAAATTGGTGTTTTCAAAGAGCGCTGGCTCGTGAGCCGGGGCGGCTTCGCGGGCCGTCTCGGTTCGGGCACACTTCTGTGCTGCCACAGGTCGATCTCCATTGTCGCCGACGGACGGTTCGATGTCTGTGATGGTGCTCACTGGGCGTTTGTGATGAAAAAGAGATGAGGTATTTTTGGGGTAGTTCGAGAGATTGCAACATCAACGAGCCCGCCCAAGCGGAGCTTGGACTGATTGGATAAGAGCGAAG
>PLHP01000177.1 GCA_003138955.1 Acidobacteriaceae bacterium
CGGGGTGCACACACCCGTAATCGCGTGCAAAATGATAATTGCCAATCAACAGATGGCATACGCAGCCTAATTCGTTAGGCCGCCGTTCTCCGCAGCTTTGCCCGTGGGCTGCGAGCGAACGTCACACAGCGGGCTGCTCTTCTCTGCTACGTCTGGGCAGGGAGGCTAAGATCTCAGGCTAGCGCCAACTGTTTCTTGTCCGTTCTGAGCAGCTGTCGCGAACGTCCTGGGGTAATGCCCAGGGCATGAACTGGAATAAGCATGTAGTCTCTTGACCAGTAACATTTTCGGACGCGGGNNACTCCCGCCGCCTCCACCACTTTTACCCCAGCCCGAACGACCTGCATTGTCACGAAGACAGCAAAGCTCAAAAACTGCTGGACACAATCGTCTGGGATGCCCGGTTTTTGCGATGGGAACCCCCGCTGGCAACACCCGGAGCTAGGTCAATGGGCGCAATGGGGGATGTTTCGCCAACGACTTCGCGGCACGTCAACTTCTTGCAGCGAAACTAAAAGCGTCTATTCTCTTTCTTCATGTTTCAAAAGAAAGCCCGGCTGGAGCCGGGCTTTTTGGAAATAACAGTTCGAGAAATCTGTCGCAACAACGTTTCGTGTCCAGCTACGGAGCGATGCGGTCGGTCAGCGTGTCGTTGTGATATGTGGAATGCTCGCGCAGTTGCCGCCAACCACTGTCGGGCTTGAGCGTATCCGCCATGCCATTTTTTTCGGTAGTGGCAAAGTCCTGCCATGAGTTGTAGCGGACGACAGTAAGGTAAGTCCATGCGCCGCCTTCCAGATGTTGCATCAGTACCGTTCCAGAGGAGGTGTCGCCGGTGGGGTTTTGGCTGAGTGACTTTTCCAGTTGATCGCGGTGTCCGGGAGCGGCGCGATAGACGGAGACCAGATAGACCGATCCTGCAGTTTTCGCGGTCGAGGCCTCGTCAATGCCCAGGGCTTTGCTGAACTCGGGCCAGGAAGGGCCGTTGACAAAAGTATCGTTGTGCCAGGCGTACAACTCACCCACGGCGGCAGGCGTCGGGGTACCTTTGGCTTCCACGACGGCCTTGGTTCCGATATGCTCGATGGCCACATAGTCCCAATCTTCCCCTTCCTGGTGGCGCAGGACGATGTGATGTGCGGACATGGGTACATTGGGGTCGGCAGTCTTCAGATAGTTGCCTTGCTCGACGGCCTTACCGAGAGCAGCCTTGGCAAAGTGCACATGGTAAACATCGGTGCGCGCAGCAGGCGCGTTCTGCGCCGCAGAAATAGAAACGAACAAGAGCAAAGCAAGCAACAGGGTGCAGGTGCTTTTCAAGGTTTCCTCCAGGTTTTCGATTCGGGATCGATTGGCCGAGTGCTGGGCCAGCGAGACGAGGGGATTATAAGCGTCGTTGGTGGTTTTGTACAAGGCGATACAGGGCAAATCCGGCGCAGAGGAGACAACCTCGCGAAGGTCCACACTCAAAGCCGACACTCTCTGCCCCTTGACTGAGCGGGGACACTGGGAGGAGGGTCTCTGTCCGAATCATAACTGACGTTAACAGCGTTTACACGCAAACCCCCCCGTCCCGAGGTCAATGCGTGTAATGATCTTTGAGTGTAGTGATTCTCGCCATTGGAAGTGTTCTCATTCTCTCCAAACGGGTTTGACGTCATGGACATCGCCTCTCCCTTCCTCCAGCAGGAAGCCTCCACGCCGGGACCACCATTGCAGCAGCAGGTGGGTGGGAAAGTATACGACCAGCGGGACCACGACCAGGTATCCGAGCAGGTACAGCAGGCCGGGCATAGCGTGTTGCTCGCGGAAGAAGGGGCCTCGGGCCCAGTTCACGTCGAACTGCGGACGCCAGAAATAATTGACGGGAACCACCACCCAGGCGGTCAGCGTCTGGTAGAGCCATCCTCGGCGGTCGTAACCCAGGCGCCAGATGGNNGAACATGTATTCCGTGCCGCCGACGATGTGCGCGCCAGTGCTGAAAGCCCCGACCAAGTCGATGGTGTAGAGGGTCTGGAACAGCAGCAGTCCGCTCGCCTGCCAGGAGAAAATCAGAGGGCTCTCCAACCACAGGGCGAGCATGAGGAAGAGGTTTCCGAGATCGCAGAAGAAGAGGAAGTTTTGCAGGCCGTATTGGCTCCAGTAGAACGGAATCCAGGCGATCACCCAGACGGTCCAGCCGATCTTGAGCCAGAGGGGCACCCTCATGGCCGCCATTGTAGTCGGCTGGGCGTCCGTAACTGCGGCGCGGTGATGAATCTTGCAATCCGGGGGACAGGCAGCAGGCCTGCGACAAGAGGAGTGCACTGCACCAAAAACGGGCGTTGACAATTCCCCACCTGGGGATTATGGTTGCCCCCGTCGACGATCGAAAGGATTGGTTCAAATAAAATTAGCCACTCCGAAGTAGATTGGGTGATCAGCCGGCAGGGCAACCTGTTGGGCAGCCAGACCCGAAAAATCCGACTGCTCTGCGAGGATCAGTTGGGGTTTGGAACTGCGAAAGCAGGATCGCATAAGGGGCTGTGACGGTGCATGCTTCCACGCTGTTGACTCCCTCGCAAGAGTCGGCGGCTAGGGCATAACCAGTGTCACGGCCCTTTTAATGTTTTGGCTTCCTCTCTGATTCTCAAAGGCAATTCAATCCTGTGCGATCCGCCCGATCTCGCACGTTACAATTGGAGTACCCTACTGCCCGGGAAAGGGGCTTCGTCCTGCGTAGCGAGTAAGGAAACCGGGAACCGGGGCTTTGCTCCCGCCTCTCCGCCGGTTCCTGGCGCTTCTGTGGAAGGAGGAGACATGCGTTATGCAAGTGAATCCGGCGCGTTGAGCGGCTTCCGCAATGTACTCTTTCTCGCGTGTCTGTTTTTCTACGGTGCAACTTTACTTGCGCAAAGGAGTCAGGATGCAGGCTCACCCAAGTACAACCTCGAGACCGAGACGAAGGTGAACGCGACCGTGGAGGAAGTGAAACTGCCTCCAAAAGGAAGCGCGAAGGAAGTTGTCCATTTGCTGATTAAGAACGGGACAGAAACTGCGGACGTCTATCTGTGCCCGCAGTCCTTTCTCGGCGACATGGGCATGAGCTTCAGCAAAGGGGACGAAATCACTCTGACCGGTTCGAAGGTCAAGCAAGACGGAGCAGATCTCATCCTCGCGCGTGAAGTGGTGAAGGGCGCCGACAAGCTCCTACTCCGCGACGACCAGGGCCATCCCGTCTGGAAGGGGCGCCGCTGAGTGCGATCTCGCAAGCTCGGACTAGCCACACGCCTCTGTGTAGACCAAGTGCGGGAGTTTTACGGCTCGTCGCGATAGAGGCTGATTTGCAGCGTCGCGCCTTCCTTGAGCTTTGCGCGGAACATCCCGGGAGTGTTGAAGCTCCAGGCTAGCTGACCGTCGGGCGTGAGCGCGATGACGCCTCCGTCACCATGGATCGCGGAGAGATCCTTTTGCACGACCTCGTCGGCGGCTTCCTGCAAGCTCATGCCCTTGTACTGCACGAGGGCGCAGATGGTGCGCGCCACGGTAAGCCGGATGAAATACTCGCCTGTACCCGTTGCCGAGACAGCGCACGATTGATTCGAGGCGTAGGTTCCCGCGCCGATGATGGGGGAGTCGCCAACCCGGTTCCAGCGCTTGGCCGTGATGCCGCCGGTGGAAGTACCGGCCGCGATGTTGCCACGGCGGTCGAGCGCAACGACGCCGACTGTGCCGTACTGGTGCGTGTCCGTCCGTTCAAATGCGGCGCTGGGCTTGGCCGGAGGCGCGGGCGCACCTTCGGGGCGCGGAGGAATGGGCGAGCCGTCCTTTTCAAGCTGGCGGACAAGGTCTTGCCAGCGGCGCTCGGTGAAAAAAAAGGCGGGCGGCACCTGTTCGAGGTGCACGCGCGCGGCAAAGTCATCGGCGCCGGAGCCGACCAGCATGACGTGGGGCGACTGCTCCATCACCGCGCGGGCGAGCGAGATGGGGTGGCGCGTGCGCTGCACATCGGCAACCGAGCCGGCCCGCATGGTCTCGCCATCCATGATCGCGGCATCGAGCTGGTTGGTGCCATCCGCCGCAAAAACCGCGCCACGGCCGGCGTTGAAGAGCGGATTGTCTTCCAGGAGCTTGATGGCGGTTTCGACAGCATCGAGCGAAGAGCCACCCTTATCGAGCACGTCGGCAGCGGCGGTGAGCGCCTCCTTGATCCCGGCGCGATAGTTAGCCTCGGCTTCGGGGGACATCGAGGAGCGCGCGATGACTCCGGCGCCGCCGTGAAGCACCAGAGCCCACTTGTGCTGTGCGGAAGCGGGCTGCGAGGCGGGCGCGGGAGCACTCTGGGCCAGGGCTGCGGAAAAGAAGAAGGTGCAGACTAGAGCAACGGAAGCGTGTGAGAGTTGGCGCGTGAGCAAGTTCATAAAGCTCCTGAGCGGTAACGCGGGCCTGACGATTGACTCAGGCGAAACGGGCGGCGTCGGCTCGTTTAGCCTTCGCCGCGCTATTTCGGATGGACAGTCGTGTGGCCGTCCTTGTACACGATGCCATTCTTCATGACGAAGCTGACGCGCTTGAGCACGGATATGTCCTGCAGCGGATCGCCGGGAACTGCGATCACATCGGCGTAGAAGCCGGGCTTGAGCTGGCCGATCAGGTCCTGCAGTCCGAGAAGGCGCGCTCCGTTCAGCAGGCTGGCGCGGAGCACTTCGGCGGCGGGCATTCCGTACTTCACCATCAACTGAAACTCGCGCGCCTGGGTACCGTGCGGAAATGGGCCGACGTCGGAGCCCACCGCCATGGGAACGCCGGCCGCCAGTTGCTTGCGGAACTCTTCGGCATGGAAGGCCAGCAGGTTGCGCTCACGCTCGGCAAAGGCGGGCGACTCGGCATGGTCGGCGAAGTACTCGGAGACGGCGAAGGTGGGCACGGCGTAGATCTGCTTTTCGCGCATGATGCGCATGGTCTCGGGGCTGAGCTGGTAGGCGTGATCGATAGAGGCGACACCGGCCTGGACCGCGTAAAGAGCTCCGGGTTCGCCGGTGCAATGAACGCCGACACGCTTGCCCACGCGCGCCGTTTCCTGGACGGCGGCTTCAAGCTCGGCCTTGCTGTACTGGTAGGGCGTGGTGAATTTGCCATCGGCGAGCCGGTCGGCGCCGGTTTGATAAATCTTGATGAAGTCCGCGCCCTCCTTGAGCTGCTGCCGTATCACGGAGACGAGCTCGACAACATTGTTGGCGTAGGTGGCATTGGAGGAGATGTGCTCGGCGGGATTGAAGTGGATTGCGTCTTCATGGCCTCCGAGAATGCTGATGGCGTTGCCGCTGACGCTCATGCGCGGGCCGGGAATCAGTCCGGAGTCGATGGCATTGCGCACGGCGGAGTCCGCCGAACCCGCGCCCTCGGTTCCCATGTCGCGCTCGGCGGTGAA
>PLHP01000041.1 GCA_003138955.1 Acidobacteriaceae bacterium
CGTGGCCGAACAACTCGCTTTCCAGCAGACCCGTGGGGATGGCGGCGCAGTTTACTTTGATAAAGTTGCGGTCCTTGCGCCGGCTCATGCCGTGGATCATGCGGGCTACGCGCTCTTTGCCGGTCCCAGTTTCGCCGGTGATGAGGACGGTGGAATCGGTGTCGGCGACGATGGCAGCGTAGTCCAACACGCGTTTCAGGGCCGGACTGGTGCCGACGATATCGTCGGGCTGATTCGCACTCCGGATTTCGGACTCCAAATAGCGTTTCTCCTGGGTCAGGCGGTCCTTGAGTTGCGCAATCTCGCGATAAGCATGCGCATTCTGGAGTGCAGCGGCGATCTGGTAGGCTACTTGCTGCAGATATTCAACCTCCGACCGGCCGAAAGCATTCTCCTTTGTGCTACTCGGATTCAGCGCTCCCCAGATCCGGTTGCCCGCGATCAAGGGCACACTGCAAACGGACCGAATCCCGAGTTGGTACATGGCTTTCGCTAGGGGCGCTTTCACCTCGCGCAATTCGTCCGCCGTCAAAAGTGCAACGTTTCGCGTCTGGATCGCCCGCCCCGAGAGTGTTTGCTCAATCGGAACCTTAGCGTCGCTGTTCACGAAAGGCTCCCACTCCTTCGCATCCCCAAATAGGTGCATGTTCTTGCCGTCGTCGTCCAGCAGGCCCAGAACGGTCCGGTCGTAGCGCGCGATGTTCCGCAGACTGGAAAGAATGACCGGCAACAGCTTTTCCAACTCCAGACTGGAACTCAGTTCACGGCTGATTGCGACCAGGCTCTGCTGTTCCTCAAAGGCGCTGTACGCTCTATCCCTCTCCAGCACCAGCGCTCCCATCATCGCGATGCGAGAGAGTAATTCGACGTCATCGTCGTTCGGGGACCCGGGAACGTTCTTGCCCAGGCCAAGCGCTCCAAAACGGTTCGCAGGCGTGCTCACGGGAAGGGCGATGTATGACCGGATGCCGTGATTGAGCAGCACCGGCACGAAGCCGGGAAAGCGCTGCTCGCGCTCGGTATCGGGAATGGCGATCAGTTCCTGGTGTTTCCACACCCACCCGGTCGCGGCTTCGTCCACCGGCAATACATCGAACTCTCCGCTTTCCTGGTTCCTTTTCCAGTAGTGAGTCAGCATGCAATCCCGGCGCGGGTCATGCAGGGAAACATTCAGCAATTCGCCCGCCGTCAGGGCCAGCACCGGGCGGGCGAGTTCCTTGAATGCGTCGGGCAGGCTCTTGGCTCGCACCACCAAGTCGGTAATCTCGAGTAGCCCGCGATACCGTTTGCGTTCCGGCGAGGCATCTTGGTCGCGCGCGACTCCGCCTTCTGACATGCAGACCTCCTGCACCTGCCGTGTGCAATATGTCGGGCAGTTTGTATTGAGCAGGAACTGGGGATCGTCGCAGCTTGCCAAGATGTAAGATTGAAGATTACAACAGCTTGAAATCCGCTATCCATCAGCGTTTCATAGGTTACGGAAGTTCATTGTCAACTTTGGGTCAACTGTGTATACTGGTTTCAGTGGGGGGTGAACTGATGGGCCGTATTCAGCACGGGACAGTCATTAAGAAGTCCGGCAGTTGGTACGGGATGTACAGCCAGTGGAGTCTCAACCCCGACGGCGTCAAGATTCGCCACCAGCATGCCTTCCGTATCTCCGGCGTCAACGAGATGACGAAGGCCGACGCCCGCCGTATTCTGGCCGCCCGTATCGAAACGGAGTTGCACCTAAGAGCGGACAGAAAGATGACGGTTCAGGGGTTCATCGAATCCCGGTGGCTACCGCTACGGCAGAGCTCCTGGCGGGATTCCACGAAGAAAACAAATTTGTACCTGCTAAAACTGATAACTGAGAAGTTCGGGGCCCTGCCGCTTGAAGCCCTTGATGCTGTTCAACTCCAGATATGGGTTGACGAGCTGGCGAAGACACGCAGTAAGGGACTCACCCATCACGTACGCATTTTTCTACGGTCCATCTTCAGTGAGGCGTGCGAATCCGATTACATCAGGAAGTCTCCCGCCCGACTACTACGGGTACCGGTTGACCTGCGTCCGGTCCTGAAGCCGTTCCTAACCGTCCCGCAGATTCAGGCGTTGCTCCAGGCAGCCCAAGGAACTGACCGTGTGCTGCTCGCGGTTGCCTTCAGTACGGCGTTGCGACCCGGCGAACTGCTCGCGCTTGAGTGGCGTGATTTTCAGCCGGGTGAGCAGAAGCTGAAGGTCGTCCGAACAGTCTGGAATGGGAAGGTGCGGGATTATACCAAGACAACGGACGCCGACAGCAGCCGGACCCTGACGCAAGTCTTCCTTCCGGAGTCCGTAGTCTCCGCATTGGAACAGTGGCGGACGGAGACGGCCTATCCGGATGACCATGATTTCATCTTCGCTGCGGAGTACGGCGGCTCACAATGGCGTGCTGGCGTTGCTGAGAGGCTCAGAGCGCTCGCCGTAAGCGTAGGCATACCAACACTCGACTTTCGGATGATACGCCGCACAGTCGCCACGCTAGTTCAGGGACTGGGGTCTGCAAAGGACGTTCAGGCCGTACTCCGTCATTCCAAGCCGGAGACCGCGCTCGCACATTATTCCCAACCCCAAGAGGAAAGCGTAAGGCAGGCCGTCGACCGGTTGGACCGGTTGCTTAAGGGCTGATATGTTCACAATTGTTCGCACCCATCCCGATATCGTCCGATACGCCGTGAGTCTCCAGCAACGGGACAGCGGTTCCCTTGGCTTCCTACCACAGGCTGTCTTTGAACAGCATGTCGACCGCCTGTTTCTTGGCCTACTGAACGGCGAACCCTGCGGATACATTCTAACCAACGGCGGATGGCAGGGTGTTCTGCGATGCGTCCAAGTCGCAATTGAGTACGACGTACGTCGCCGGTTGTACGGTGCGATGCTGGTACAGGCCGCCGAAGATTACGGGCTGGGGTTAGGTTGCACAAGCGTCCGGCTGCGATGCGGGGCCGAATTACCAGCTAACGAGTTTTGGAAATCGCTCGGGTATCAGTGTACAGGTACGCTCCCAGCCGGGAAGCGTTTCTCGTGTCTGAACGTCTGGGGTAAGAAGCTGTATCCGGCCAACCCCGCAACCGCATGGAAGAATGGACGACCCCGCGTCTATGCTACGAACGCTTTGAAACAGTCAGAGTATCGAGCACGCCTGAACGCTAAAGCGTGCGGCCAGACTCTGCAGGACTGGAAAAGAAGCCGTTACGGAAGATGACCGCGCGTGTTACGAAACCCCCCCGGAAATTGTCCGGCGACGTTACGTAACATCGTCGAATTTGACCCCCCTTGACAAACCCTGGGGATTGTGATAGTGTTAAGGAAGTAACAGAACGGGCTGAGAAGCAGACGCCCAGAACCGCAGCCGCTCCGGTCATCGACTAGTAGGCCAGCACCAATCCCCAAACATTTAGACCAGTCAATCGGCTGGCAGCGGGCGGTCGACTTCATTGAAGTTCGGCCCCCCGCTTATGGCTCGCTTTTTGGCTAGGGGTGAACACGGACCCAGTGAATGGTTCCAATCTTGGAATAATTACCGAACAGGAGTTATACCAGTATCTTCGCTGACGGAAATTTCTTCGCTGACAGAAACCGTCCGTCAGCGAAAATATACTGAAAACAGTCCGTTTTCGCTGACAGAACCGTTTTGTCAGCGACCGTCAGCGAAGGTTTTCCGTCAGCGAGTTTTGATAAGAATCATAGGTTTACAGAGAAGAGAAACGCTAAAATAGCCTCTTCTCTAATACCCTCAGAGTTGTTGTTAGCGAAGATACTGGTACACGAGATTATATCGAAATTCTTCGCTGACGGCGTTCTGGGGGATACCAGGGGAAACGAGAAACAAGCGGGAACGTTCGCCGGGTCCGCACGGCAGAGAGCTGGACATGTGAATGCAGAAACAGAAGTTTCCAATGTCAACCCCACCCTCAATCCAGACAGTTTTGACTACACCATCAATCCCTTCTACCGGGCAACCAAAGAGCTGCTCGCCAGAAATATCCCAGTAGTTCCAATCCCGCCGAAAGAAAAAGGTTGCCGCCTAAAAGATTGGCCCACGAAGGCGACCACCGACTCCGTTCAGATTCAAGCATGGCAGTCGCAAAGTCCTAGGAGTGTGTCCGAGTATTC
>PLHP01000350.1 GCA_003138955.1 Acidobacteriaceae bacterium
ATCAACGCGGCTGAAACTACAAACGACAGCGCATTCAGCAGAAAGACGGCATCGCGGCCCAGCAGCGCCGCGACCACGCCTCCCAGGGTCGCGCCTATCATGAGATTGACGCTCCAGGTGGATGAGGAGAGCGTGTTCGCCAGCACCACGTCTTCCCGCTCCACAATGTTCGGGATCACGGCATTGCGCGCCGGTTCAAAAAAAGCTGCCAGCAAGGTTTCCGCCATCAGCAGCGGATAGACCAGCCACACCATTGCTTTCGAGCGAATCAGCAGCATGCAGAGGACGATCAACGTGCGCCCGATGTCCGAGGCGATCATCACGCGCTTGCGCCGCAGCCGATCGTTCACCACGCCCGCAGTCGGCCCGATCACGGTTTGCGGCAGAACTTGCAGCACCAGCGCCAGCGCCACCGATCCGGCGCGTCCGGTGAGTTGCAGCAGCAGGTTGTAGATAGCCAGCGTGTAAAACCAGTCGCCGATTTCGCTGACGACCTGTGCGCTCCACAAGCGGCGAAAGTTCCGGTTGCCGCGCAGCAGGCGCGCGTACGAGGCAAACGACACGCGGCTAACTTCTATTTCGGGAGCAGGTTCCATGCAGACGTGAGATCAGGATTTCACAGCTTCGCCACCAATTCCAGAAAGTATTGGTGAATGCGGGGATCGTCGCTCAACTCCGGATGGAACGTCGCCGCCAGCGTCTTGCCCTTGCGCACCAGCACCGGGGATTCGTCCTTACCTTCCGTCGCAATCACTTCGACGCCTTCACCCACGCGTTCGATCTTCGGAGCGCGGATGAAGACCATTTCGATGGGACTGTTAAGAAATAGGCCTTCGCGGATGGAGCTGTCGATCTGCCGTCCGTAAGCATTGCGGCGCACGGTGATGTCGAGCGCGCCCAGGCCGGCCTGCTTTGGATTCTCTACTTCTGCCGCCAGCAGGATGCATCCCGCGCACGTGCCAAAGGTCGGCTTCGCGAGCACGAAATCCCGCAGCTTCGCGAATCCGTCTTCACCGAGGAGCTTGAGAAATGTTCCCGACTCGCCTCCGGGAATAATGAGGCCGTCGAGGTCATTCAGTTGTTCCGGCTTTTTGACCAGGACAACTTCCGCGCCGAGTTCCTCTAGACGGCGGCGGTGTGCGTCGAAATCGCCCTGGAGTGCGAGGACTCCGATTTTCATGGTTGTTCGGTCGTTCGTCGTTGGTCAAGCTCGGTCGTTAGTCGTTGGTCGTTCGTCGTTGGCCAAGAACGATGTGAGCTGATTTTATACGACTACTCGTGGCGACTCTTATTTGCAGGGGATGCAAAGCATCGCGCGATCGACCGGTTCGGCGTTGGAGGGGATTCGGGCTTGGGGTCGGAAGGCTCTTGTTTACTGTTGGGTTATTAACCCGTGTTTACTACTACCCCCCACCCCCCTGATATTAGAATGAGCGGGTTAGGCTGTGGAAAACTTTCAAAACATAGAACGCAAAGGGGTTATATGGAAAATATTCCGGAATAAGGAGTTAGGTCCAAAATCCTTCGTTCTGTCCCGATTTGGGCGGGATTCGGGCATCTCGGTCGCGCCGACAATAAGTTATCAAAGAGTACCTATGCAGCTCTCGCGAGATGCGTCTGGGCCGTCTCTGGAGACGGAGACACTTCTCGCTGCAACATTCTTTGAACATTGTTGCATCGGGCGAGGTGGACCGTATGTGAGCGTCATCACAGGTTGATTGTGACGTTTGCTATGATGATTATGTTTGAAAGGTGGCGTACCGACTGGCAATTTTGCCGAGCCCCGCCTGACCAGCGGGGCTTTTGGATTTCTGGGGAGCACCGCAGAAGGTCCGCTTGCGCGGGAAGCCAGAAACTGAGGACTGCCCGGCAGGCCACTTCTCAAAAAGCGTGAGAAGTGGCGCCCCCCAGTTAATTGATGTCAGCGTCAAAGACAGTTCAGGCTATGCCGCCCAGTTAGATGTGGCCCACCCGCCTGGGGAGTTAGGGTAGGCCACCTGTCGCTCGACTGATCATCGCCTTTTAGACGTTCGGCGCCCATGACATGCCAATTCGGCGAGGAGTGACTGAGTCGCCCCATCCAAAGGAGTAGACGACTTCGGACTTCCCGAAATTGATTACGAAGTCTGTGGGGCGATAGTACTGCGTCTGGAGCGCTGAGCCGGGCGCCTGTTGGGCGGTCGGCGCGATCATCGCCAGCGCGAACCGGTGGGCTCCAAGTTGAATGTTGGTTCCGGTCGGTCCGACAATGCCCGGACAACTCATCACACGAAGCCCGAGTCTCGGCGCGTCGGGCGAGGTCTCCCCAATGCTTTGGTTGAAGTAAAGCCCGCAGCCGGAAGGAAATGGTTTCATACCCCACAGGATGTCGAGCCACGGCACGGGAGGCTCCCAGTTATCGCCAAACTTGCGCACGACGACGATGTGGGTGCAAAGCGTTTTTAGCATCCATCGCTCTAGGTCGTCCCCGCTTAGCATGAGGACGCGCATTTCGTGGCCCCGTAGAAAATCCGGGGTTCGCAGAACCGCCTTGAGAAATCGTCCTGCGTTGCGTCGATGGAAGACACAGCATTGTTGTGCCGCTTGCAGAGTACATTCGCTTTGCAAGTGGAGGGTGTCAGTAGCTGAACTTCGCCTTCTTCTTGCCACGGGTAGCCTGCTCTTACGATCCTGCCGTCGGGGCCCGCTAACAGGTTCAGCGTGACTTCGCTGAATAGATGTTCGCCGCTCATCTCGGTGCTGCAGTCGTTTAATGCGCGGGCATAACAACGAGGATTGGCGAGCCCGGTCTGAGGACCGGGCGGTGTGCAGTTTGAGGGGGAGGATCGAGCAATCTCGCCGTTATCACCGGCCAGTCGGCAGCAAAATCTCACCTTCTTATCGCTGCCGCAGTAACAGGGATCATATGGGTCGATTTCGATTGCGTTGTTACTCAAGCGTCGCATCAGTCGTAGTATTTACCACCCTCTGGTTTGCAGCAGGTGCGCCTCATCGAGCGTGGACACGGCCAGTCCCTTCATCGCTCCCGCCAGATTCTCGCTGACTTCAAGTAACACTTTAGGGTCCTTGAAATGCGTTGCTGCCTGCACTATCGCTTTCGCGCGCTTCTCGGCTTCGACGGGGTCGGCGAATTCGGTTGAGTTCTTCATGAAGATGCCTGAACCTACGAATACCGCTTCGGCTCCGAGTTGCATTACTAGCGAGGCGTCGGCTGGAGTCGCGATTCCTCCGGCTGAGAAATTGGGCACGGGGAGCTTGCCGTCTCGCGCCACCATCTTAACCAGTTCGTAGGGCGCTCCGTGCTCCTTGGCTTTCGCGTAGAGTTCTTCTTCGCCGAGCACGGTTAGAATTTTCATCTCCAGCACAATCTGGCGAATGTGACGGACGGCGTGCACTACGTCTCCGGTCCCAGCTTCGCCCTTGGTGCGAATCATGGCCGCGCCTTCGGCTATGCGCCTTAGAGCTTCGCCCAGGTTGCGGGCGCCGCAGACGAATGGAACTGTGAACGCCTGCTTGTCGACGTGATGCGCTTCGTCGGCGGGGGTTAGCACTTCGGACTCGTCAATGTAATCTACGCCCAACTCCTGCAAGATCTGCGCTTCGGCAAAATGGCCTATGCGGCACTTCGCCATGACCGGAATATCTACCACCGCCATGATTTCGCGAATCACCTTCGGCGAGGCCATGCGCGCTACTCCGCCTTCGGCGCGAATTTGCGCCGGGACGCGCTCCAGCGCCATCACCGCTACGGCTCCGGCGCGCTCGGCGATCTCCGCTTGTTTCGCGGTGGTGACGTCCATGATTACTCCGCCCTTTAGCATTTCGGCGAGGCCGGTCTTCAGGCGGAGGCTGGTGGTGTTGTGTCCGTTGTTTTGCGACATGGGTCTACCCTCTTCCTGGGCTTCGTCTCAATTTTACAGCCGGTTTGCCATTCGCGGTACCCCCGGCGAATTATGGCTGGACCGGAGTTGCTGTGTCCGCTGGCAAACTGCCGAGCTTCGTTTGGCTTGGACGGGGCATAGCCCCGTCACCACACGAGCCCGTCACCACACGAACATTAGCGGTCCACAAATCTTGCGAACATTTTGTGCGGATCGATCGCTATGAACAAGCCCTGACTGCGGGCCAGGACTTCCCCTTTTTCGTTCAGGATCTCGGCCATGTTGATGTGCTTCCGGCCCTCCACCTTCACCTCGCGCGATTCCACGCGCAGCGGCTGTTTCAGCGGGACCGGCTTCAGGTAGTTCACGGTCATCTCGGAAGTCATGGCCACCACATGACGCAGTTTGTTGACCTTGCCCATGGCTTCGTCGAGGATGGTCGCGATAATGCCGCCGTGCGAGTGTCCGGGCGGTCCGGTGTAGCGCTTGCCCAAGCGGAAGCGGCAAACGAAACAGTCGCGGTCTTCGTCGTAGGTGAAGCGCAGGCGCATGCCGTCAGGATTGTTCTTGCCGCAGGCGAAGCAGTAGTTCTTCTGCAGTTTTATGTAGCGCGTGTCGTGTCCAGCTTCGGAGCGCCGAGCTTCGTGCTTCTTTGCCGCCATCGGAAGATTCTATCGTGAACCGGGGCCGGAATTGTGTATCATGTCGGGCGAATTATCGAGCGCTCAGGAGGTGCCCGTGTCTCCCGCAAAAGGAACACTCAGGCCTTACACCGTTCATCCTGGCGTTGCCATGGTTCAGAAGTGGATCGGGGAACTGCCGCAGAAAACCGGGCGGTCGCTGAGATCTCGACAAATGGTCGCCTTCACATGACCATGTACGCTATAATCTGACCATGAAGAAAATTGCAGCTGGGGAATTTAAGGCGCGCTGTCTGACGCTCATGGAAGACGTGCGCTCTACGCGGGAGCCGTTGATCATCACCAAGCGGGGGAAGCCCGTTGCCAAATTGGTGCCGGCAGACGATAACAAGGACGATTTTATTGGGAGGCTAGAGGGAGTGTTCCGCATCGTCGGCGCTATCGAGTCCCCTATCGACGGGTGGGAGTCCTCGTGATCCTGCTTGACTCCCACGTACTGATCTGGGCGGTCGCCGACTCGAAGCGGCTTTCGAGAGCCGCAGCCTCGGCAATTCGCCGCGCACGCCGTGGCGACGGTCTGGCAGTGTCGGCGATAACTGCTTACGAGGTGGCGTGGCAGATTGCGTCCGGAGGGATCCAAGGATACGGTACAGTCGAAACCTCGCTACTTCGATTTCTCGAAGGAGTGACGATGCGGCCGATTACTGCGGAGATTGCGGCCCTGGCGGCACAGTTCCCCGAGGACTATCCGCGTGATCCGGCGGACCGGCTGATTGGGGCTACGGCTCGAGCGGAAGGTCTGACCTTGGTCACTCGAGACGAGAGAATACGCAACTGTCCTCTACTCAAAACGGTGTGGTGAGGGGTGCGCATTATCTAAACCAACGCGGGCGAGGGCGCCCGCGCCACACGAGCTACGAGCTATCCGACACGCTCTAGTCGTAGTACTCCAGTCCCAGATGAGTGATTAACTCTTCGCCCTTCAAGTGGCGCAACGTGTTCTTCAGCTTCATCAGTTGGATGAACAGATCGTGCTCCGGATATAGGCCCGGCGCGGTCATTGGGGACTTGAAGTAGAAGCTTAACCATTCCTGAATGCCCAGGTGGCGAAGCTCCGGCGTGCGCTGCGCTAGATCTAGGAATAGCACCAGGTCAAGTACGATCGGAGCGGCTAAAATCGAGTCGCGGCACAGGAAGTCTACTTTGATCTGCATGGGATAGCCTAGCCATCCGAAGATATCGATGTTGTCCCAGCCTTCTTTGTTGTCGCCACGCGGCGGGTAATAGTTGATGCGAACTTTGTGGAAAATATTGCCGTAGAGCTCCGGATACAGAGCCGGCTGGAGAATGTGTTCCAGGGCTCCGAGCTTCGATTCCTCCTTGGTTTTAAACGATCCGGGGTCGTCTAGCACTTCGCCGTCGCGATTGCCTAGAATGTTCGTCGAATACCATCCGCTCAGCCCTAGCAGGCGCGCCTTGAAGGCGGGGGCGAGCACGGTCTTCAGCAGCGTCTGGCCAGTCTTGTAATCCTTGCCGCAGATGGGCACTTCGCGCGCACGCGCGAGTTCGAGCATCGCAGGTATGTCAACGGTCAGGTTGGGCGCACCGTTGGCGAAGGGCACGCCCTCCATGAGCGAGGCGTAGGCATAGACCATCGAGGGCGCGATGTTCTTGTCGTTCTGCAGCATCGCCTTTTCGAGCGACTTCACACTCTGATGAATGGCCTTGGGCTTAATGAAGGTCTCGGTCGAGGCGCACCAGATGGTGATCAGGCGGCTGGCGTGACTCGACTTCTTGAAGTCGCGGATGTCCTGGCGAAGTTGCTCGGCCAGGTCCAGTTTGTTCTTCCCTTTCTTCACGTTCGGGCCGTCGAGCTTCTTGACGTAGTTGTGATCGAATACCGCCTTCATCGGCTGGATGGCGCTGAGCCGCCCTTTCACTTTGTCGAGCAGGTCGCGCTCCAGCACGCCGGCGTTGCGGGCGGCCGCGTACATGTTGTCTTCGAAAATGTCCCAGCCGGTGAAGACCAGATCGTTGAGGCCGGCGAGAGGAACGAACTCCTTAATTTTGGGAGACCGGCCATCGGTGCGCTTGCCCAGACGGATGGTGCCCATCTGCGTGAGCGAGCCGATGGGGTGGGCGATTCCCTTGCGTACCGCTTCCACTCCTGCCACAAACGTCGTCGCGACTGCACCCATGCCCGGAATCATCACGCCTAGCTTGCCTTTGGCTGGCTCGATCGCGCCGTCACGCCCGGCGCCTCTGGGTGCTTCGCTTGGGGACCCGATGGAGTTAATCTCGACGCTCGCCACCTTGTTGCCTGTTCTCTTTAGTGTGCTCTTCACTGCTGCTGGGGGGGACTTTTTCAGCTTCGCCATATTTGGCTGCTTCCTTGTAGGAACCGAGGGATGTATGCAAACCGATTATGTTCTCTCAGCCGATGAGCTTTTTGCAAACGGGCTCGCCTGAATCCCCGAGAAAACCACTTTAACGGCATCTACAACGCATTGGGCGGTGTTGGCGGAGGGCGCCGGTGAGTTTCAGGGAAAAATCTCGCCCGCCGGTGTGACCTTGATGGAATGGATTCCGGCAGCAAAGCCATCGAGGAGGAGGTTGTGGTGCTCAATAATCTGCGAGGCCGTTAGAACCGGGTTATCGCGAGTGAGATGCGCGTCGGCTACCAGCGTCACATCATAGCCCAGCGTAACTGCTCGGCGGCAAGTGGTATCGATGCAGTATTCGGTCATGCCACCGGCAATGATGAGATGGCTGATTTTGCGGGTCTGAAGTTCTTCTGCGAGTCTTGTCTCGTAGAAAGAGTCCGAGGCCTTCTTTCTGATGACGGGCTCTCCACTGAGCGGAGGAATCGAAGGATGGATCGCCCACGCCGCAGTCTCGGCTTCGATGGGATGTCCCTTGGGACCGTCGTGCTGGATGAACAAGACGGGTATTCCAGAGGAGCGCGCCTTGCTCAGCAGAACCGCGATATTCGACAAAACACGATCCTGCAGTTCCAGCGGCATCAGGCTCACCAGACCGACCTGAACATCGATTACCAGCAGCGCAGATTTCAATCAGCCCTCTCCCTCTCCACCCACAACTCCCAAAAGCGCGTGCAGGCCCCCGGCGAAAACAGCTTCCATACTGACCGCCCTGGCACCTACTTCCCGTCCAGATCTACGTTCTTGATCGGCAAGTCCCAATGGCCAACGAGGATTTCGAACCGACGCTGCTCTTCCTTCGCATAGGTGGCCTGGTCGGGCCAAAGCTGCTTCTTCAGCGCGTCTTCGTCGAAGGGCTCATTCGCGGCCGTCGAGTTCTTGAACACGATGGTCACGCGATAGTCCCAGCGCCCGTCTTCCGTCGTGTGATAACGCGGCTGGTCCATCCAGACTTTGAAGATGCGGCCCATCTCCACTTGTTTCTTCAGGAGCGGGTAGTGGTTCTTCTTGAAGAGTTGCAGAAACTCGTCTGCATATCCCCACTTGGCCTTGTAATAGTATTCGACCACGAAGGGCTTGCCCGTTTCCGGCGGCGGCTGGGCAGGGAGAAATACTGGGAGCAGTGTCAGAAACAACAGAAGAAATCTCAATTTCATCGATAGTCTCCGTGGGGAATGATTGTCGCATAGGAAAAAGAAGGGTTCAAAAGAAAGTGGTGCGCCCGGCGTCTCGCGAGCCTGCCATCAGCGAAGTCGAAGGGTCTCGGCCTGGCGGGGACGCCGGCGCTCCGCCACCAATGCTAAAATTGAGTGTGCCCGCCGCTTGCCTCCGCCTTATCGCCATCGATATAGACGGCACCCTGCTCAATCCGGAATTCAAGATTTCCGAGACCGATCTTGCAACGCTCCGGCGCGTGCATGGCCAAGGCATCGAGATCATCCTGGTCACCGGACGCCGCCACACTTTTGCCCTGCCCATCGCTCAACAACTGGGATTTGATCTCTGGTTGATCAGCTCGAATGGCGCCGTCACCCGGTCGCTGGCCGGAGAAACTTTCCACCGCGACCTGCTCCCGGAACCGACCTGCCGCGAACTCGTCCGCGTGATGCAGGAATTTCGCGGTCAGACGGTTCTGACTTTTGACAGCAATGATCTTCACGGCGAAGATCACGGCAGTCCTTCGGGCAGCATCGTGCTCGAGCGTCTGGACCAGCTGGAAGGCAGCATCCAGCGCTGGCTGGAAAAAAACATGCAGTACATCCGGTTCGTGGTTCCGATCGAGGATGCGCTCACCTGCGATCCCGTGCAGGCCATGTTCTGCGGCCCGGTCGCGCACATGCAACGGGTATTGCAAGTCCTCGGAAGCTGCGGGCTGCCCATCACAGTTTTGCGCACCGAGTATCCCGGCCGCGATCTTTCGATTGTCGATGTGCTCAACGCCGGCTGTTCCAAGGGACACGCGCTGGAGCGCTGGGCCAATTACCGGCGCATTACGCGCGAACAGGTCATGGCCGTTGGTGATAACTATAACGACATTGAAATGCTTGCGTTCGCCGGCCACCCGTTTATCATGGGGAATGCGTCCGAAGAGTTGCGTGCCCGGGGCTGGACGCTTACCCGTTCGAACGCCGAAAGCGGCGTAGCCGCCGCCATCGAGCACGCGCTGTACGGAAAAGCGCTTGACCCGGTAGTGGTTGAACAGATTCGCACACCATCGGCGATCGTGACCAGCTTGTGATGATTGGACGAGGATGACTTGCAGAAGATGATTCAAAGAAGACGATTCGCGATGCCTCGGGCTTCGAAAATTGCGGCGACGGGCGCCGCGCTTTTCTTTAATTTTGCCGTAGCCGTCGCTCTGCTCGCCCGTCCCGCTACTGCCGCCGAGTTAGCTATCCTCCGCAACGGCTTCACTATCCGCCACGAGCATCGCCTGGTGATGGGATCAACAACTCGCCTCTATCTCGCGGCCGACGATTCCAACTTCACCGACGTGCCTACGGAGGAGATCACCGGCTACGAAAAAGATCTCTCCTTACCGGTGCCACCGCCCGCGAGTTCGCACGCCTCCGTCGCCGCGCCGGCGGTGTCTGCGAAATCGGCGTTTGCGAAATCCGGGTCTGCTAAGTCCGGGCCTGCGCCCCCACTGAATGAAGTGGTGAACGTCGCCAGCGCCGCCTATCATCTTGATCCGGACCTGGTAAACAGCGTCATTCATGCCGAGAGCGGATTCAACGCGCATGCCGTTTCCCCCAAAGGCGCCCGCGGACTCATGCAGTTGATGCCCGGCACCGCCAGCCAACTGGGCGTGAACGACTCCTTCGATCCGCAAGCCAATGTCACGGGCGGAAGCCGCTATTTGCGCGAACTTCTGGAACGCTACGATTTCGATCTGGTTAAGGCATTGGCCGCTTACAACGCTGGCCCCGAGCGCGTCGAGCAGTATCGAGGAGTGCCTCCATTTCGCGAGACCCGCGCTTACGTGGCCCGCATCGTGCACGAATACAACACTAAGAAGACCGCCCAGGAAAAAGCGGCGAAACAAAAAGCGGCGTCCACCCGAGCGCCGAACAAGGCTCCGAGCAAGGCTCCGAGCCACGCCCAGGGCACTGCGAAACCCGCCGGCGCGACGGTCGCCGCCGAATCTCCGCGTTGACCATCTAGCGCGCACCATGCCAGCGCGCACATCGCAGCGTTGACCCTGCTTCCTCTCTCATTTACCTTCATTCCGGGGGCTTGCTCGCCGCAACTCGGTCACTCCTCTGCTGCGCGCCAAACGATCAGCACCGCAACAAACAGAATCAGCAAGGCGGAATGAAAAAGAACTGAATGAATAAAAAACGATACGCAGCCTCTGCCGTCGTCTTTCTGGTTCTGGCCGTGCTGGTTTATCTGCAGTTTCGCACCTGGCGGGACTTCGACTGGGTCCGCCTGTTTCAGTACGGGCTGAATTGGCGCCACATTCTTCACGGGATAGCGCTCATCTACTTCGCCTATTTCCTGCGGGCGGTGCGATGGAAAATCTTCCTTCGACCGGTGCGCCAGCACGCATCCCTGCTGGGCTTGCTTCCACCCACTTTGATCGGGTTCACAGGACTCGCCTTGCTCGGCCGGCCGGGTGAGTTGATTCGTCCCTATTTGATAGCCCGCCGAGAAAACCTGCCGTTCGCCTCGCAAGTTGCGGTCTGGGCGGTGGAGCGAATTTTTGACGTCGGCGGTTTTACCGTCCTGTTGGTGGCGGGCATTTTTCTGCCCTCGAAGCTGCGCACGTTTACTGAAGCCGCAACGCCGGAAGTCAGGGAGTGGATTCATCTCACGGGATACGCTTTGATTGCGCTCGTACTCGGGCTGCTTTCCGCAGCCGTGGTGATGGCCTACCGGGGGAAGCGGATCGCGCAGTGGGTCGAAGGCCGCTTTTCCCATCTCGCCGAGAACCTGGGCCATCGCATCGCGCAAAAAATTCGCGAGTTTACCGTGGGGCTCAATACCATTCACGGCCCATTCGCATTCCTCCAGGTGTCAGCCGTGTCGGTGGCGATGTGGTGGGTTATTGCCTTGTCTTACAAGGAAGTAACGCACGCCTATGGCGCACCTATGGCTGCCTTGAGCGCCACCAAGGTTCTTCTTCTCATGGGCTCCAGCATGATCGGCTCCATGGTGCAGTTGCCCGGCGTCGGCGGAGGGTCGCAACTAGCCACCATCAGCGCGCTCGACCACGTTTTTCATATTGTCCCCAAGGAACTCGCGGTCAGTTGCGGCATCATGCTGTGGCTGGTGACGTTTGTCGCCGTGGTTCCCGTTGGATTGTTGCTCTCCCATCGCGAACGCCTGTCGCTGCGCAAGCTTTCCGCCGAGAGCGCGCAGGCGGAGGAAGTCGCGGTGGTTGAGGAAGCGTCGTAAACGTCGTGAGAACGTGAGCAGTCGCACGAGGGGTGAAGTCGAGGGGTGGCGCG
>PLHP01000290.1 GCA_003138955.1 Acidobacteriaceae bacterium
TTGGTCTTATTGATCAGCGGCGTGGTCTGTTGACGGACATAAGTCTTGGTTGAACAGCCGATAGTTGCGACCAGTGTCGCCGCCAGCATTAGGGTCAATCTCAACGAAGTGCGATTCATAGTTAAAGGCTCCTTGCCCAATTATTGCTCGTGCTGAAATTTTCGTTTTTAGATCCTCGTTAACATCCGTGAACTGGACCCGCTCTTACTTAAAGCACGGGGAATGCCATTTCGCGTTCGCAAAAAAAACTGCTAAATCGCTTCATATCAATACTTTGGCTAATGACTGTGGGAAATGCATAAACCCCGCCCCCAGGCAATCGCGATATAAACCGTAGAAATTTTATACTGTTTGTTTCTGCTGAGAATTATAGACGCTGGCAACTGATTGCACTAGCCGCTAGACAAAATCTCCTGGGCAATCGACTCAGAGAGGATTCAAGTAGTCACTATGCGCGATCTTGCCCCAGGTTTTCTCAAACTGCGAAAGGAGCGGGACCTCGCTCTTCGGCGCATCACCGCGTCGCATCACGCGCCCGAAGCGGTTCGATTGATAGCACCGAATCATGAAGAGGCGGTTGACTGTTGCCTGACGAGATTCCAACACTGCCGAGCGATCATCCAGTCTTCCTCGGCATGAATAACTAAAACGTGGACGGCTGCATCCGAAGCGGAGATGTCCTTGTCGTTTTTCAAAGGCGACGTTGCTTTTTCCAGAGGCGATACTGTGTTCTTCTCCTGGTCGAGCTTCAGGCCGAGGAAGGCAAAATTGTCACACACCGCGGCGCGCACTTCGGGTGAGTTTTCGCCGACTCCCGCGGTGAACACCAGGGCGTCAACTCCGCCCAGCACGGCGATCATGGCGCCAATTCCCGATCGCAGGCGATGGACGTAAATATCAAGCGCCAGTTGCGCGCGCGCCATTTTTGCGGGTGCGACGCCGTTCTTGCTGGCGGCAAGAATCTGCCGCATATCGCTCGAAATTCCCGACACACCTAGCAGTCCCGACTTCTGATTGAGGACCTCATCAAGTTGCTGGCCCGAGAAATGTTTCTCTCGCATCAGATAGGTAAGGATGCCGGGATCGACGGAGCCCGAGCGCGTGCCCATCATGAGACCCTCCAGCGGGGTAAAACCCATGGTCGTATCCACGCTTCGGCCTTCGCGAATCGCCGCCAAAGAGCAGCCATTCCCCAAGTGGCAGGTAACGAGTTTCAGCGAATTCAGGTTCTTGGCCAGCAACTGCGCCGCTCGCTGCGCGCAATACTGATGATTGATGCCGTGAAATCCGTAGCGGCGAATTCCCTGCTCGAACCATTCGTAGGGACCAGGATAGGTTTTCGCCGATAAAGGCATGGTGCCATGAAAGCCGGTGTCGAAGACGGCGATCTGGGGCACGGAACCCAGTAATTTCGCGACAATCTCCATGCCTTCGAGTTCGGCGCGATTGTGGAGCGGCGCAAAAACGGAAACGCTTTCGATCGCCGACTTGACCTTGGCCGTAACGAACGAGGGCTCGAAGTATTGCGGACCGCCGTGGACAACCCGATGTCCCACAACATCAATGTCGGAAGGGCCGGAAATCGCTTGCGTCTCGCCGCTCCATAAACTGTGGAGCAGGCGCTCGATGGCTTCCCCACGAGAGCCCGCCGATGCCAGGTCTTTTTTTGAAGCTCCGTGGGAGTTCCTGATCGAGTATTGAGCCTTGTCATCGGCCCACTCGATCTTGCCCTCCCAGCTGCAAGCCGGTGGATCGTCTGGGAGGGCATCCCCAATTTCGTAGAGACAGCTCTTCTGGCTGCTGGAGCCGGAGTTGAGAACAAGCACGTTCATCGGCATTAGTAAGGCCAAGTCCAGTCGCGGATTTCCGGCAGGTCGTCTCCACGTTCGTAAATATATTGTTTATGCTCGACCAGCTTGTTGCGCAGGAACTGCTTGAAGTGGCCCCCGACTTTCTGCAGTCTGGGAACACGGTCCACCGCATCCCCTGCCAGATGGTAGCGATCCAGATCGTTCAGAACCGCCATATCGAACGGGGTGGTGGTCGTTCCTTCTTCTTTATAGCCGCGCACGTGGAGATTGTCATGGTTATGCCGGCGATAGGTGAGGCGGTGAATCAACCAGGGATAGCCGTGATAAGCAAAGATGATCGGCTTATCCACCGTGAACATGGAATCGAAATCAACATCCGGGAGACCGTGGGGATGCTCGCTCGAAGGTTGAATGGTCATGAGGTCGACAACATTGACCACGCGAATCCTGATGTCGGGAAAATGCTGCCGCAAAAGATCGACCGCCGCCAAGGTTTCGAGCGTGGGCACGTCACCCGCGCACGCCATCACGACATCGGGCTCGGCCCCCTTATCGGTGCTTGCCCACTCCCAGATGCCAATGCCGGTGGAGCAGTGTTCAATGGCCGACTCCATGTCGAGAAACTGCAGTGCAGGCTGCTTGCCGGCGACGATGACGTTGACATAATGCCGGCTCCGCAGGCAATGGTCGCCGACGGAAAGCAGGCAGTTGGCGTCGGGCGGAAGGTAAACCCGGACGATGTCGGCTTTCTTATTGATCACATGATCGATGAAGCCGGGATCCTGATGGGTGAATCCGTTGTGATCCTGCCGCCACACATGAGAAGTCAACAAGTAGTTGAGGGATGCGATGGGACGCCGCCACTCGATCTCGCGCGTCACCTTCAGCCATTTGGCGTGCTGGTTGAACATGGAATCGATGATGTGGATAAACGCTTCGTAGCAGGAGAAGAAGCCATGGCGCCCGGTGAGCAAATAGCCTTCCAGCCAGCCCTGGCACATATGCTCGCTGAGCATCTCCAGCACGCGACCGTGCTGCGAGAGGTGTTCGTCCACCGGCAGCATTGGTTCCATCCACAGCTTGTCGGTAACCTCAAAGAGAGCGTCCAGCCGGTTCGAGGCCGTCTCATCGGGGCCGAAGACGCGGAAGTTCTTGGAGTCCGCGTTCAGCTTCATCACGTCGCGCAAGAATACGCCGAGCACGCGCGTGGCTTCCGCATTCTCGGTGCCGGGCTTCGGAACGCTGACGGCATAATCGCGAAAGTCGGGCATGACCAAGTCGCGCAACAGCAAGCCGCCGTTGGCATGCGGATTCGCCCCCATCCTGCGCTCGCCCTTGGGAGCCAATTCCGCGAGTTCCGGAATCAGCTTGCCGTTCTTGTCAAACAATTCCTCGGGCCGATAACTTCTCATCCAGTCTTCCAGGATCTTCAGGTGTTCCGGCTTCGACTGCAGGTCGGCCACCGGCACTTGATGCGCGCGCCATGTACCCTCGATGGGCTTTCCATCAACCACTTTCGGCCCCGTCCAACCCTTCGGGCTGCGCAGAACTATCATCGGCCAGGCGGGAAGGCTCGCATCCCCAGCCTTACGAACGTTATTTTGACGAGCGGTATCTTGAATCGAGCGAATTTCCTTCACGATCGTGTCCAAAGTTCCGGCCATCAGTTGATGCATTTCTTCCGGCACGTCCCCCTCGACGAAATAGGGTTTCCAGCCGTAGCCGGTGAAGAGATTGGTAAGCTCCTGATCATCCATTCGGGCAAGCACGGTTGGATTCGCGATCTTCCAGCCGTTGAGATGGAGAATCGGCAACACGGCGCCGTCACGCGCAGGATTCAGAAATTTATTGCCATGCCAGCTCGTGGCCAGCGGGCCCGTTTCCGCTTCGCCGTCTCCCACCACGCAACACGCGAGCAAGTCGGGGTTGTCGAACACCGCGCCACAAGCGTGCATGATCGAATAACCCAATTCCCCACCTTCGTGGATGGAGCCTGGGGTTTCGGGCGCCGCGTGACTTGGAATTCCTCCCGGGAAGGAAACTGTTTGAACAGCCTCTGTAAGCCCTCTTCGTTTTGCGTGATGTTCGGATAAAACTCGCTGTAGGTGCCCTCCAGGTACGTATTCGCGACCATTCCGGGGCCGCCGTGGCCGGGGCCAGCCAGGTAGATGGCATTCAGATCGTAGTTCTTGATCAGGCGATTGAAATGGGCGTAGATGAAGTTGAGACCGGGCGTGGTCCCAAAGTGCCCGAGCAGTCGCGGCTTGACGTGCTCGATCTTCAGCGGTTCGCGGAGAAGTGGATTCGCGTACAGATAAATCTGACCGACGGAAAGATAGTTCGCCGCACGCCAATAGGCGTTAATTTTGCGCAACTCTTCGGGAGTCAGGGGCTGCATGGAAGTATGATGCTGCGGAGAGTTTACAGAGGCTACAGGAGTCATCGAATCTCGCCTTTCTATTTCGTGCTGTTTGGTATCTTAATTTCTTGGAGTCAACTCCGCCAACACCCGTCAGGACGTACCGCGGCTCTTTGACCACGCCGGCCACGCTCCAGCACTACCACCTGATTTCTATTTCCCACAAAGCATTCCCTCTGCGATACTCATCACAGAATGTACCGCCCGTCATGGCTACAGACATTGCGGGCGCTGAGACTGTAAACACGTTGAGGACGGGAGGATTGTCATGATGATGTTGTATCGCCTCGTTCGGCTGATCGAGACCCACTCCCAAGCGCTGGCGGCAAGCGTTCTCGAGCAAGTCCGGAATTCCAAGTTGACCCAAGACTTCCAGCAAAAGGTCCCCCCTGAAGATCTTAACGAACGGGTGTACGAGGTCTACCGTCATCTGGGTGAGTGGCTCATGGGGAAGGATGAACATCAGCTGGAGCAGCGCTATTTGCAGATTGGCGCGCGCCGGGCCAGCCAGCAAGTGCCGATGAGCGAGGTGATTTGGGTGATCGTTTTGACCAAGGATAACCTGTGGGAGTTCATCAAGAAAGAATCGGTTCTGGAGCACCCGGTGGAAGTTTTCGGCGAACTGGAAATGCTGCAGTTGCTGGAGCAGTTTTTTGACCGGGCAATTTACTATGCCTCGGTCGGTTACGAACAGGCGGTCGCGGACCCGGCCCTCGGGCAAACTGGCGCATCATCCAAGAAAGTATAAGGAGACTGCCGCTATAGATGTCATCGAGGATCGAATCGACAAGATAAAGGGGGCTCCACCGAGAGGTCTCCGGCTCCGCGGACTCCGGCTGGATATACACCATGCCACATAAAAATCGCGACATTCTTGAAATCCTGCGGCTCGAGTTGAAATTCCTGGAAGAGGGCGGGTATAGTCGCGCGCCCTTCACGCCCTGGCGTGCCCCCTTCATTTTTGAGGATTCTCCAAGCTGCCTGAACTTTGGGGATACCGCCCGGCCCCATCCCTGCATTGAATGCCTGCTGACGCAGTTGGTTCCTCAGGAATTCCGAAAGAAAGACGTGCCCTGCCGATTCATTCCGCTCAACGACAAAGGTCAGACGATCGACTCCCTCTACCGCACCGGCACGCAAGAAGAGATCGAAGAGGCTCTGCGCAACTGGCTCCGCCGGGAAATCGGGCGGATCGAAGCCGAACGAACACAGCCAGAGCGCAAATAGCCGGCACCCGCTTAGCGCAACCGCGTTAGGGTAACCAGGGAACAGGAAGTCCCAGTGGTCAGGAATGAACCATTTCTTTCAGCGCGGCTTTGTTGCGGATAATCAGGGTCGCGCCTTTCAATTGCACGAGTTGTTTCTTCTTGAACTGCGAGAACAAGCGGCTGACGGTTTCACGCGTCGTGCCAATGATTTCGGCGATTTCCTCATGCGTCAGCGTCAGCTTCAACTGCAGAGGATCGCCATTGCTCACGGCATTGGACCAGCCCAGCAGTAATTGTGCGAATCTCTCCGCCGGGGAGTTGGTGAGTCCCAGGGCGCGGATGCCTTCATACGCCGCGTAGTAGTTGCGGCTAAGCTGCTCCGCCACGCGCACCGCCACTTCTCCATATTCACGCATGAATTGCAGCAAGGCATCCCGGGTAATGAAATTCGCCTGGCCGGGCTCGATCATCTCGGCCGTCACTTCGTAAGGCCGGTTGGAAATCGTGGCGCTGAGCCCCAGGACATCTCCCGCTTCAGAGATCTTGGTGATGACCGTCTTGCCCGCAGCCGACGAGGTCGAAAGCTTCGCTTTTCCCGTGCACAGCACAAATACCCCACGCGGCTGCTGTCCCTCGATAAACAGNNCGCATCGGGCAGGTGAGGCAGTTGTCGAGGATGTTGAGCCCGTAGGGCGCGCGCATTCGTAATTCTCTTCCGGGCAAATTGTATCACTGACACTGTGATCAGGATCACAAAAGAAGGTGACTTCACGCATGGTCTGGAGAGTCCTTTGCGATGCAAACTTTATATGCACGGAAGTGCAAGGAAGCTCGCTGTCAAAAAGTGGTGGCTACCCTCCATTCCTGTTAAATGGCGAACCGGTGGAGGTGGAAACCACCAGCACCGTAAATTTCCGAATTCATTGAGGCTTGATAACCGCATAACTTTGAAATGCGGGGATGGGACGGTAACAACGCCATGGGAGACGGGCTTCGGTTTCGGGTAGTTGCGTGGTGGGCCTCTGGCCGGACTGGCATTGCAAAATCCAGTTCCGCGCCCAATGCCATCCACTTCACTTCGCCGCCTGCCTTTGGCGGCTTGGACGGCAGGTGGACACCGGAGGACTTGCTGCTCTGTGCGGTCGCCAGTTGCTATACGACTACCTTTCGCGCCCTCGCAGAATACTCGAAGTTCGAGTACACCGACCTGCAGGTGGAAGCGGAGAGTGCGATCAGCAAGGGCGCCGCCGGCTACAGCTTTGGCGAGGTGTCGATTCGCGCGAATCTGACGATTTCGCAGGAAGAGGATCGGGCTCGGGCCAGCAAGCTTTTGCAAAAGGCTAAGGAGCTATGCCTGGTGTCGCGCGCCCTCTCGGTCGAACAGAGATTTGAACCACGCGTGCAGGTGGCTGGATCACGAGTGGAAGCTAGCCGACCTTTGCTGGTTTCCAACAAAGACGCTCGCCCTTGACAGCGCGCAATCGCAGATGACAGCCCCAACCATCCGGTCGCATCGCGATCGCGGTGGAGCGGCGTTGCGCTTCCTGAAGCGCTGAAGGACGCGCAGAAAATCCTAAACATTCGCCGCTAGTCGATCTTCATAGTCTATCCTTTAAGGTGCCGGGTCTCGCCGCGGCAAGATTAAGGGACGAGGAACTATTATGAGTTCGCCCGAGGCTGGTCTCGTGGGACGACCGCCGAATCGTGAAGAGAAACAGAGACCGCCAGCGGGCTACGGCATGGAGGCAATGTTCACTCCCAGCTCGGTGGCCGTCATCGGTGCGACCAGTCGTCCCGGCACCGTAGGCCGCTCCGTTCTGGAGAACCTGCTGCACGGCAAGTTTCAAGGGAAAGTGTATGCCGTCAACGCCAAGCATCCGGAAGTGCTGGGGATCAAAACGTACGCCAGCATTCGCGACATCCCTGGACCGGTGGATTTGGCGATCGTGGCCACCCCGGCAGTAACGGTCCCGCAGGTCGTTGGGGAGTGCGTGGATGCGGGGGTTAGAGCCGCGGTTGTGCTTTCCGCTGGATTCAGGGAGCGTGGCGCGGACGGCGCCGCACTCGAACGGCAAATTCAAGAACAGTTGCGGCGCGGTTCCATACGCTTGATGGGCCCCAACTGCATGGGCATTATGAACCCGACCATCGGGTTGAATGCCACTTTCGTCAAAGATGCGCCCAAGGCGGGCAACGTTGCGTTCCTGAGTCAGAGCGGAGCGCTTTTGGTCGCCATCCTCGACTGGAGCGGTCGCGAACAAGTTGGCTTCAGCGCCATCGTTTCCACCGGCTCGATGCTCGATGTGGGTTGGGGCGATTTGATCTACTACCTGGGCGACGACCCGAACACCAAGAGCATCCTGCTCTATATGGAATCGGTGGGGGATGCGCGGGCGTTCGTGTCGGCGGCTCGTGAAGTCGCACTCACCAAGCCGATCATCGTGATCAAAGCCGGCCGCTCGGAAGCGGCCTCGCGGGCTGCCGCGTCACATACCGGCGCGCTCACGGGCAGCGACGAAGTGCTGGACGCAGCCTTCCGCCGCTCGGGAGTTTTGCGGGTGCACAGCATCTCGGATCTTTTCTATATGGCGGAAGTACTCGGCAGACAGCCTCGTCCCAAGGGTCCGCGGCTTACGATTCTGACCAATGCGGGCGGCCCGGCAGTCCTGGCGACGGATGCACTGGTAGCCAGCGGTGGAGAACTGGCCGAGCTTTCTCCCGAGACTCTCCGGCGCCTGAATGAGTTCCTGCCCGCCCACTGGAGTCACAGCAATCCTATTGATGTTCTCGCCGATACCGATTCCGAGCGCTATGCTCGCGCCCTCGAAATTGCTTCGCAAGACCCGAACAGCGATGGACTGCTGGTCATCCTTGTCCCGCAAGCCATGGCCGATCCTTTGCTGGTTGCAGAAAGCATGAAACCTTATGCCAAAGGGTATGGCAAGCCCCTGCTCGCCAGTTGGATGGGAGGCAACAGCATTGCTGCCGGCGAAGCCGCCCTGAATGCGGCGGGCATTCCAACGTTTCATTATCCCGACACGGCGGCGCGGGCTTTCTCGCACATGTTGCGGTACAACTACAATCTGCGCGGACTCTACGAGACTCCCGCACTGGCTGACCAGTCTGACGTGAAGAGCGCAGCCCGCAATCAGGTCGGGCAAATCATTCAGAATGCGCGAAAGAAGGGGCGCGTTCTGCTCACCGAGGTGGAATCGAAGCAGGTGTTGTCGCTTTACGGCATCCCCACGGTAGAGACGCGCGCTGCGGCCAGCGAGGACGAGGCGGTCGCGCTGGCTTCGGAGCTTGGCTTTCCCGTGGTGCTGAAAGTGCTTTCCGAAACCATCACCCACAAGACGGATGTCGGCGGAGTGAAACTGAATTTGCAGGATAAAGCGGAGGTCCGTTCTGCCTATCGCGCCATCGAGTCTTCGGTTGCCGAGAAAGCCGGCCCCGGGCAATTCCTGGGCGTCGTTGTGCAGCCGATGGTGAAGCTCGATGGCTACGAATTAATCCTCGGCAGCAGCGTGGATCCGCAGTTTGGGCCAGTCATCCTCTTCGGCTCTGGCGGCCAGCTGGTCGAAGTGTACCGCGACCGCGCTCTGGCGCTTCCACCACTGAACACGACGCTGGCGCAAAGATTGATGGAGCAAACCCGTGTCTTCACCGCGCTCAAGGGAGTTCGCGGCCGCAAGCCGGTCAACCTGACGGATCTGGAGAACCTGTTAGTCCGATTCAGCCAGTTGGTGCTCGAACGGCGATGGATTGCGGAAATTGACATCAATCCTCTGCTGGCCTCACCGGAGCGCATACTGGCGCTCGATGCCAGAATCGTGTTGCATGGGCCCAACGTAACCCTCGACCAGTTGCCCAAGCCTGCGATTCGTCCCTATCCCTCACAGTATGTCTCGTCCTGGACAATGCAGGATGGAACTCAGGTCAGCATTCGTCCGATCCGCCCCGAAGATGAACCGCTGTTCGTTAAGTTCCACGAGACGCTTTCCGATCGCAGCGTCTATCTGCGCTACTTCTCTTCCCTCAGCCTGATTCGGCGGGTGGCGCATGAACGCCTGTTGCGCATCTGTTTCGGCGATTACGACCGCGAAATGGTGCTGGTCGCCGAGCACACCGATCCCGCTACAGGAGAGCACCGGCTCATGGGCGTTGGCCGTATGAACAAGCTACACTCCAGAAATGAAGCGGAGGTCGCGGCGCTGGTTTCAGATCAGTATCAACGCCGGGGTTTGGGATATGAATTACTCCGCCGTGTCGTTCAGGTCGCCCGCGACGAAAAGATAGCTTTAGTGTCGGCGGAGATGTTACCCGACAACGTAGCGATGCGAGCCGTCTTTAAGCGCCTGGGCTTTGATATTCGCATGGATGAAGATCTAACTTCGCTGCGGGCAACCTTGGAGCTCTAAACGATTTGCGCGGGTGTGACCAGAGATCGCCCGAGGACACGAAGCGATTGGGCCGGGCGTGCACCCTCGCCTTTTGGTTGAGGTTTCTACCCGAGGTAACGGAGAAGAAGCAGCTTGATGTTTCCCGTCCGGCCCGCTGCTTATTCTTCTTCTCATTTGTGACGCACATCACACGTCGCTGTGAGCAGCGTTCCCGACAATATCACCTTAGTCCGTCATACTTTACATAACATTTCCTCAGCACGAGCGGGGTTCGAGAGAAGGCAGAAGGGGATTTTCATGAAGCGTAAATTCAAGACCATGGACGGCAACGAGGCAGTGGCATATGTCGCCTACCGCCTCAATGAAGTCATCGCCATTTATCCCATCACCCCATCGTCGAATATGGGCGAATGGGCGGATCAGTGGGCGTCGGAAGAAGTGGCCAACATCTGGGGCAGCGTGCCTCACGTGATCGAAATGCAGAGCGAAGGCGGCGCTTCCGGTGCGGTTCATGGCGCGCTCCAGACCGGGGCCCTGTCCACGACCTTCACGGCGTCGCAAGGCCTGCTGCTGATGATCCCCAACATGAACAAGATCGCTGGCGAACTTACGGCTACGGCATTCCACGTCAGCGCACGCACGGTTGCGACCCACGCCCTCTCGATTTTCGGCGACCACTCGGATGTGATGTTTTGCAGAACTACGGGATTCGCGATGCTCTCCTCGAATTCTGTTCAGGAGGCAATGGACCTGGCGCTCATCGCTCATGCGGCCACGCTCGAAACCCGCATCCCTTTCCTGCATTTCTTTGACGGCTTCCGCACTTCGCATGAAGTCAACAAGATCGAGATGCTCACCGAAGACGACATGCGCGCTCTGATCAACATGGATCGTGTCTTCGAACATCGGCAGCGGGCGCTTTCTCCGGACCATCCCGTGTTGCGCGGCACGGCACAAAATCCCGACGTCTACTTTCAGGCGCGCGAAGCCTGCAATCCTTACTACGACGCCTGTCCCGATAAGGTCCAGGCGGTGATGGATAAGTTTTCCCAGGTGGTGGGGCGTTCGTATCACCTGTTCGACTACGTGGGCGCGCCCGATGCCGAGCGCGTGATCGTCATGATGGGCTCCGGCGCGGAGACCGCGCACGAGACGGTGGATTATCTGATTCAGAAGGGTGAGAAAGTTGGCTTGCTGAAAGTCCGGCTGTACCGCCCGTTCTCCGTCCAGCGATTCCTCGAAGCTCTTCCGCCTACCGTACGCCAGATCGCCGTTCTCGATCGCACCAAGGAAGCTGGCGCCGGGAGAGAGCCGCTCTATCTTGACGTCGTCAGCGCGATTCACGAAGGAATCAGGCTGGGCTATGGGACGCTGAAGGCCGCGCCGGTAATCATCGGTGGACGTTACGGTCTCTCATCAAAAGAATTCACGCCCGCGATGGTCAAAGCCGTTTACGACAATCTGGCGAAGCCCGGTCCCGAGATTAAAGACCACTTCACCGTCGGCATTCAAGACGACGTGAGCCATACCAGTCTGAATTACGATTCCGATTTTTCCGTC
>PLHP01000250.1:0-3241 GCA_003138955.1 Acidobacteriaceae bacterium
TCGGCGGGCGTCTCGCACACAAATTCTCCGTCGGCGTAGATCTCGAGCGGAATCTCGGTCTGCACGTGGACTCGTTCCGCCCGCGAATACTCAACTTCAGGCAGAAGGAGATGGCGCCCGAAGTACACCGTCGGAAACATGCAAAACAGCTTGAAGGGATTCAGCGTGTTGATGCGGCAGATGTCGAGTTTGCCATCGGCAAAATCCGCTTCCGGCGCGATGCGCATGCCGTCGCCATAGAACTGCGTGTTGGCGAATGCGGCGAGCAAGGTGAGCCTTTCGGCCTCGGCGCCATCTTTGCCCCTGAGCTGCGTGCCGTTGTACTGCGTCAGCCGCATGGAAAAAGCCGGAAGTTCGAACAGCACCGGCAATAACGCCAGGGCATAGCCGCCGTGTCCACGCAGCCAGCGCGGCATCTGATTGGCGCGCCGTGTGGCGGCAGAATCCAGACCGAACCCGGCGACGCCGCAGAAATAGTGCGCGCGCTCCGGCGAAGCGGATGGAACGATGACCCCGAGATCGATTGCCCGCGCCCGGATTTTCCCCGATTCGAAATCACGCCAGACGCGCAACGAGTCTCGCACCGAGCGCAGGTTCAACGCGCGGGCAAAATCATTTCCACTGCCTGCCGGCACGATCAGCACGGGAAGCTGAAGCCGCACCAGCGCTGGGAGATGACGGTGAATGGTGCCGTCCCCGCCAAAGAGGATGATGGCGTCGACATCGCTGCCGCCCGAAGACGCGGGCAGTCCCTGGAGCCACTCCGTTCGAGAGCTGGCTTGAAACGGCTTCAAGTCTGCCGGTGAAGTTCCCAGCCCGAAGATGACGGCGGCGCGCATAGGGTAGACGTTAACCGTCCAGCATCAAACGTCAAGCATTAGAACACACGCGCCGCCTCGAAACGATTGCCACGCGAAAACTATCGTGTCTCCGGGACGAAAGAGTTGGCCCGCATTACAGCGTCTTCGCCGATCGCTCTTGGGAACACAAGAAAGCAAAATAAAGACGAGACAAGGAAAGACGAAGTGAAATAAGCTCTGCATCGCTTCTCGTTTTCGGGCCGCCTCTGGTTGGGGCCTTTCTCTTGCGGCCACCCACCCCGTCCCGCCGGAGGCAACTCCAGACGTGCTAGAATTTGTTGCGCCTGAAACGCTTCCACCGGTTCGGTGGCGCACCGGATCTCTCCACCCGGCAATGACGGACTGAAAACGTGGCCCAGAATTCCGACGCTCAAAGCAGCTCCATCACCTACGCCGATGCCGGTGTCAGCATTGATCGTGGCAACCGCACCAAGCAACGCATCAAGTATCTGGCCCACAAAACTTTCACCAAGGGAGTGCTGAGCGAGATTGGCGGATTCGGTGGGTTGTTCTCCGTCGATAAGAAATATGTGGATCCGGTGCTGGTTTCAAGCGTCGATGGCGTGGGCACCAAATTAAAAGTGGCCTTCGAAATGAAAGTGCACCACACCATTGGGGCCGACCTGGTGAATCACTGCGTGAACGACATCGCAGTGCAGGGTGCGGCGCCGTTGTTTTTTATGGACTACTTGGCCACGGGCAGGCTGGACCCGGAGGTCGCGGAAAAAATTGTGGGCGGCCTCGCCGAAGCCTGCAAGCATAACGGCTGCGCCCTGATCGGCGGCGAGACCGCCGAAATGCCCGGGTTCTATCCCGAAGGCGAATACGATCTTGCCGGATTCATCGTCGGAGTGGTTGAACGCGACCGCATCATCAGCGGCAAAGACGTGCAGGTGGGGGATTGCGTCCTCGGCTTGCCCTCCAACGGCCTCCATACCAACGGATACTCGTTGGCTCGCAAACTGCTCTTTGAAATCGCCGGCTATTCTCCCGAGACCTTTGTCAGCGAGATCAAGAACAAAGTCGGCAACGAACTCATGCGGACCCATCGCAGCTACTGGTCGATTATTCGAAAGATGATCGCGGGCGAGTGCGTCGCTTCGCTGGCGCATATTACCGGCGGCGGCATCACCGAGAACCTGCCCCGAGTGCTTCCTAAAGGCACGTCGGCCGTGATCGAACTCGGCACTTGGCCGGTTCTGCCCATCTTTGAACATCTGCAGAAACTCGGCAATGTTGCCGAGGAAGAAATGCTTCGCACCTTCAATATGGGTCTCGGTATGCTGATCGTGGTTCCCGCCAAGAAATTCAAGAAAGCGCAGACGCTCCTGGAGCGCGCCGGGGAAAAATTTTACAGCGTCGGCCGCATCGTCAAGGGCGATCGCAAGGTGATGTTCAGCTAGACCTGTGCTTTTGGTCGGGTCGCGGAAGAAGCCCTTTTATGAATTGTCATCCCGAGCGAAGCGAGGGATCTGCATTTTACGGCGAACGGCAGATCCCTCGCTTCGCTCGGGGTGACAAAGTTTAGCGCTCTCGGATTTTCTCCGTGTCTCTGCGCCTCCGTGGTGAATAATGTTGTCCTGATGAAAAATCTCGGCATTCTCCTCTCCGGACGCGGCTCCAATTTTGTGGCCATCGCCGACAGCATCGCGGCTGGCCGGATACCCGATGCCCGCATCTCGGTCGTGATCTCGAACCGTGCCGATGCTCCCGGTCTTGAAACCGCCCGCCAGCGAGGCCTCAACGCGCTCGCCATTCCATCAAAAGGCAAGCCGCGCGAGCAACACGACCGCGAAGTTGTCGCTGCACTCTTAGACAACAAAGTCGATCTCGTCTGCCTCGCCGGTTACATGCGTCTGCTCTCGCCCTGGTTCGTGCAGCGGTTTTCGTCAAGAATTCTCAACATCCATCCGTCCTTGCTACCTGCGTTTCCCGGCCTGGAAGCGCAGCAGCAAGCCTTCGCCTATGGTGTGAGAGTGTCAGGCTGCACCGTGCACCTGGTGGATGAGGAACTCGATCACGGCGCCATCATCGTGCAGAAAACCGTACCCGTGCTCGACTCCGACGACGAGCACACGCTCGCGGCACGCATTCTCGATCAGGAACACATCGCATACACCGAAGCCATCAAGATTATGCTGGAGGGAAAATTTGAGATCGTCGGCAGGCGGATGGTGAAAGGTCAGAGGTGAGAGGTCAGATTGCAGAGGTGAAAACCGGTGTGTCGTGAGTCTTGGATTCTTACTTCTGCAATCTGACCTCTCACCTCTGCAATCCTACATAACGAGTTCGTTGCCTTTCCTCACAATCGGGTGCTGCATCACCTCAAGCTCGTTCTTCACCAGATTCAGTCCGTAAACGCACTGCTCAAATCTTTGCGA
>PLHP01000250.1:3270-5709 GCA_003138955.1 Acidobacteriaceae bacterium
CGGACCTGGCGCTCGCGATCGAATGACGGCGCCGGGCCGTAGATCGGGTCCGACTCAATCAGCATCTCGCCCACATCGTTCAAGGGTTTCCCCGCGGAATTGCGGATTTTCAACAACTGCTCGGCGTCGCAAAACTCCGACAACAGATGCGCGACATAACCCACGATTTGCGGATCGCGAATTCCGATCTCCTCGGCATAATGACGGCCGACCAGTTCAAGAAACAACTGCTGCAGCGGATGCGTCTCCGGAATCTCCATGACCCCACTTCCTTCCTAACTGGCCCCTATTGGTTCCATCGGAACAGAACCTTGTGCGCATTAGATACCTTGAAACTCGATCTAACGCAAGTACCCATTCGAGCCACTGCTTTAGTAAGAAGCCCGCGCGGGGCGCGGGGTTTAAAGATATTTGTTGGCAGCCAAGGGAGGCGACTGCTAATTCTGCATCGCGGATTCAAAAATCTGATCCAATCAATCTAATTACATGATTTACCGAACCTATCTGCATGGTTCACCGAATCTATTTACACGATGAGGCACAAAAACGGAGGCGAAGTGGAGCGAATCAACATTTCAAGCGGAACACCATGGGAGCCGGTTGTCGGTTACTCTCGTGCAGTTCGCGTAGGTGCGCACGTCCACGTTGCCGGTACAACCGCAACTGGAGCCGACGGCAAAATCGTTGGAGCGGGCGATGCCTATACGCAGGCGGTCCAGACCTTCAAAAACATTGAACGCGCGCTGGAGCGCGCGGGAGCTTCACTGAAAGATGTAGTCCGCACCCGCGTGTTCCTTACCAACATTGCGGATTGGGAAAAAGTGGGAAAAGCCCACGGAGAGTTTTTCCGCGACATTCGTCCCGCGAGCACCATGATGGCGATCACGGCCCTGGTTTCTCCAGAGATGCTACTGGAAATCGAAGCGGAAGCAATCGTGCCCGACGGAGATTAAACGAAAAGTAAGTGGGATGGCGGAAGCCAAAGCGAGAGTTGGGCCTCCGCCATCATTTACCGTGGGCTCCAGCGGGAAACCGCTAACGCCGGCCTTTCTTGCGGGCCACTTTTTTCTTTGCCGCTTTCTTTGCTGGCTTCTTCGCCGCTTTCTTCTTGGCCGGTTTAGCCTTTTTCCTGGGAGCCGGCTTTTTTGCCGCTTTCTTCGCCGGCTTCTTGGGTGCTTTCTTGGCCGCCTTTTTCTTTGCCGGCGCCTTCTTCTTCGCGGGTCCGCTCTCGCCCCCACCACCACCCGATGGAGTGATAGGCGCAGGTTCTCGCACAGGTGGCAACGTCTGGATCTCGTCGTCTTCCTCTACGAGAACGGGTTCTTCTTCCTCTTCTTCCTCTTCTTCCAGATCCTCTTCCAGCGATTCGCCGTAGGCGCCGCTGTCAGCGTACTCATCCGTCTCATCGTCCCGACCGTAGAGAGTCGGATCATCGAAGCGCATATCTCCTCCTGAATATTGAATTAGGACAACCTGCTGCGAAACGGCAGTGCTTTTCGGTAACGGCGCGTGATTATAGCACGGCGCACTTTCACCGGCAGTATCGTGCATTCTCTAGCGATTTGCGAGGAAAATTATAAGGAAAATTGCGAGCAAGAAAAAATCCTCAAGCTCCGGCGAATCAAAAGCGAAACCGGATGATGGACGCCCCTATTCGTACGCCAGCGCGTCGATGGGATCTTTCTGNNTACGCCAGCGCGTCGATGGGATCCTTCTGCGCCGCCTTGAACGCCGGATACAGCGCTCCAGCGACGGCGCTGGCAATTGCTATCAGGGCAGCCCGCGCAATCCATCCCCGGGACACAATCACCTGCAGCAGGGGCAGTTTCTGGGCGAGAACTGCGCGCGCCGCCAGGCTGAAGGCGACACCTAACACGATGCCCCCCAAGGCGAGCAGCACCGTCTCCCGGAGCACCACATTCACGATGTATAGTTTCGACGCGCCCATCGACTTCAGAATGCCGATCTCCCGCGTGCGCTCCATCACCGCCGTATACATTGCCTGAAAAATCACGAGCACCCCGATAATCACCGAAATCCCGATCACCACCTGGAGAAACGTCGAGAGGTAGGGATAATTCGCCGGCGACATCATGGAAAGGTAGGCGGCCATCGAACTCGCGCTGTAGCGTTCCATGCCCGGCACGTGCTTAATCTCATCCACTACAACGTCAGCGTTGGCCGCATCGTCCAGCTTGAGATACATCACCGAGGCCTTATCCTTGGACCCGGTCAGGTCCTGCATGGTACTGAGGGGAAGAAACTTACGTCCTCCTTTGCCGTGTTCGACAATGCCGCAAATTCGAAAACTGTTGTTGAGAATCTCAATCTTGTCCCCGATCGTGGAGTGCTTGGCTTGGGCGAAAAGATCGTCGACCAGCGCATCATTCGGACCCTGGAACGGACCGCCCTTCACATAGCGGAAACCACCGGAAAGGC
>PLHP01000088.1 GCA_003138955.1 Acidobacteriaceae bacterium
TCATCAGGCTGACCGCGATCAGCGCCCATCCCGTGCACCAGATCGTTCTTCCCAGACGTCCTCGACTAAAAGATGCTCGATAACGCAAGAGCATCGGCGCAGCAACGAGTGTCACCAGTTCCACGGCGGTCGAAACATAGCGGTCGCCCCAGGCGAAGTCGCCGCTCCAGTAAGTGTATCTCGCGTAAAAACTGATATAGGCCAGCAACAGGAGAGGAGAGCTCGCCCCATACGCGCGCACCTCCGGAGTCAGGCGCTTCCATAGGATTGCCAAGAGGAGGATTGCCAGCACGAGAAGAGGGTCGAAAAGAAAAATAGACTTCTCAGGCTTGAACAGCGCGCCGAAAACGCCGACGCGAAACGGCGTGCTCCAGGGAAAGTTCACCGGCAGCGTAGGATCGATCTGGCGCTGTTCCCGGCCGGCTATCGATACGTATGTATTGGTGAGTGATCCGTAGCGGTAAAACTGGTAGACGCGATCGAGCACAAGAAAGAATATGTAAACGGGCGCGGCGACTTTGCTGTAGGCGATGAGACGCCGCCACAACCCGCGGCCGCGCAATCCTTCAAACCAAAGTACCAGTAAGACAAAGATCCCTGCCGCAATCAGATCCAAGCCCGTAGTGAGACGCGTAAGCAGGTTGAGTCCGAGCGCGCAGGAGCCCGCGAAAAGAGCCCGCCGGCTGTCCGTGCGCAGCCACTCGTACTGAAATGAAAAGCCAGTAAGCGTCAGCAACATGATGTAGTTGTTTTCCATCATGTTCTGCGTGTAGTGAAGATGGGTGGTGCAGAACATCAGCGCCAGCGCGCCCGCCACCGACTCCTTCGTGCTAAAACGTAATTGACCGAGCAAGCGGAATGCGACGAGCGCGGTAAGAATGTTCACCAAAATGTTGGTGCTGTAGCTGACCACGATGCTGCGCACGGCAGGGTCGTCGCCGTAACCCGAGAAGACAGACCAGTGCGCCATCCACGTGCCCAGGAGATCGGCGGGCAACATGAGCAGCGACTGGCCGATGCCATACCAGCTATAAAGACGCCCGCCACGGCCGTGCAGGCCAAACTCGGGATACTCGTTGGGAAAAACCTGCGGCTCCGAGGTCCAGAGCCAGTGCGTGGTTTGAAGGCGATGCGTCGTGTCGGAGGTTCCCAACTCGCCGGATTGCACCACGAAAGCGAGCAGCCCCGCGGTCAGACACAACAGAAAAAGAGGATCACGCAGCCATTGTGCGAGGCGAGAAATTGCCCGTCCCTCCACCGCATGGCTCATTACCCCACCTCCACCAGCCCATAACTCAACGCCCAGCGCGACCGCATCTCGCGAAGCGCCCGGTCAATCTCTTCCTTTGGTATCTCGGCATTCGGCCCCGAGATCACAAACGCGGCCTCGCGCTTGGCGGCTTCCAGCAGTTGGCGATCGCGGATGATATTAGCGACGCGGAAGCTCGGAATGCCCGCCTGCTTCGTCCCGAAAAATTCGCCCGGGCCGCGCAGTTCGAGATCGAGTTCCGCGATCTGGAAACCGTCGTTCGAGCGCACCATGGCGTCGAGACGGCGTTCGCCTTCTTCGGAAACCTTCCCGCCGCGCATGAGCACGCAATAGGATTTCGCCGCCCCGCGGCCGATGCGCCCGCGCAACTGGTGGAGCTGCGCCAAACCAAAGCGGTCGGCGTGCTCGATCACCATGACGGTCGCGTTGGGAACGTCGACGCCGACTTCGATCACGGTGGTCGCGACCAGAATTTCGATCTTGCCCTGTTGAAACTCGCGCATTATATGCTCTTTTGTGCCGGCATCGAGGCGCCCGTGCAGCAAACCGACATGAAGGTTGGGAAAAATCTTGTCGCGCAACTGCCGATGCATCTGCTCGGCGGCCTTCACTTCGCGCTCTTCTGTTTTCGCTGGGTTTTCCTCAATCACCGGATAAACCACATACGCCTGATGGCCGGCGCCGATCTGCTTGCGCACAAAGTCCCAGACTTCGGGCGCGCGCTCGTCGGGCACAGAGCGGGTGACAACCGGCGTGCGTCCCGGCGGAAGTTCGTCGAGCACGGAGAGGTCAAGGTCGCCGTAGAGAGTGAGGGCGAGCGTGCGCGGGATGGGCGTCGCCGTCATCACCAGCACGTCGGGCTCGGGGTCGGTGGGCTTGGACTCGGTGGAGCGCCGGGCGTCCCCGCCCGGCTGGACGGGGCGGAGCCCAGTCACCACACGAGTTTCATCCGTCTTCTTCATCAGCTTCAGTCGTTGCATCACTCCGAAGCGGTGTTGCTCATCCACGACGACCAAGCCGAGCTTCTCAAATTCGACGCGATCCTGAATCAGCGCGTGCGTTCCGATGACGAGTTGCGCGTTGCCTTGCGCGATGTGGCAGCGCACGTCGCGCTTGCGGTCCTCGTCGAGCGAGCCAGTCAGCAGAACGATGCGGTAGCCGGCTCGTTCGAGAATCTGACGCGCGGAAAAATAATGTTGCTGCGCCAGAATTTCAGTCGGCGCCATCAACGCAACCTGGTAGCCGTTTTCAATGGCGATGATCGCGGCCTGGAAGGCCACGATGGTTTTGCCCGATCCCACATCGCCCTGCAGCAGACGCCGCATCGGGCTAGGCGTCTGCATGTCGGCGGCGATTTCTTTCAGCACACGCTTCTGGGCCGCGGTCGGATGAAACGGCAGTATCTTCTTAATTGCCTCGCGAACGCCATCGTTGAGCTGAAAGGCGATTCCGGTTTGCGCCTTCTGCTCGCGGCGCTTGAGTTCCAGCCCAAGCTCGATGAAAAAAAGTTCATCGAAGATCATTCTTATATGCGCCGGCGTGCGCGACGATTGCAGATCGGTAAAGCTTTCACCCGCATCCGGCCAGTGAACCTTCCACAACGCTTCGCGCGGAGACACAAGGCTCAGATGTGCGCGCACCGCGGCGGGGATTGCATCGGGAAGATTGGGGTTCAAATTTTCGAGCGCCCCGCGGATAATGCGCCGGAACCAGCGTGGCGTGAGCTTGCCCTGCCCGGTCGATTCGTAGATCGGAACAATCCGCCCAACCTCGAGCGAGGCGGCTGCCCGTTTTTCGGCCTCTTTTTCCGCCGCCCCGGCGCCGCCCTCTTCGTTGATGTCGCCGAGAATCTCGAACTGCGGCTGCACGATCTGCAGTTCGCCGTCGCGGTCCTCTTCAACCTTGCCGTAGAGCGCCACCATCTGTCCGGCCTGGAAGCGGCCCTGAAGATACGCGGCGTTGAACCAGATACACTTCAGGCGAGTGCGGCCCTGGCCGACCGTGAGTTGGAAGATGTGCATGCGGCGCGTGCGAAACAGTCCCGAGTTGCGGACTTCGGCGATCACCGTCGCCATCTCTCCGGCGCGCAGTTCGGCGACCGAACGCGGGTTCAGCCGGTCTTCGTAGCGGAAGGGCAGGTAGTGCAGCAGGTCGTCGACGGTTGCAATACCCTTGGCGGCAAGGACTTCGGCCAGGCGCGGGCCGATGCCTTTCACGTACTGCACTGGAGTGGACGGTTCCAGCATCGTAAGCGATGTTAGCAGCCGGGGTCCCCATCGCGCCCGGTTTTTGGCGTGATGTGGTGGAGGAGCGGAGGCTGGTTTGGCAGGACCCGGATCAAGAAATAAGACGATGAAGAATTTTCTCTACGCGCTCGTGTCCGTGCTCGCGGGCAACGCGATCTATTTCCTGCTCATGCCACATCTGCCCAGGGTGGCGCGGCATGCGCTTTTCAAGGAAGACTGGGGCCTGCTGGTGGATTTCGCGATCTGCACGGCGATCTTTGCGGCGGTGAAATATGCGAGGCGCGATAAATGATGATTGGTGGAGACGCGGCTGGCCACGGCTGAGACGAGGCAAGCCTCGTCTCTACATGAAGGCTGCGCGGCCGTGCGGCGCGGCATTCTGGTCCGCGATTTCTCGGCAGGCCCAGGCTGCGACGGATGTGTTCGGATCACCGTCGGGACACCCAGGCAGATGGATGGGGTGTTGCGGGCCATTTGGGAGGCGGCAGAAAACCGGGTCTGAGGCCGGGCCGCCCTAGTCCCCGCCCACTGTCTTTTGCGGGCTGGTTTTCGCGATGGCTGCGGCCGCGATCTGGGCCACGTCGAGCAACTCCGGCGGGGTGTCGGTGATCGCCGCCAATCCGTCGCGCAGCATCGAGTTGCAGAACGGGCAGGCCGCGGCGACCACGCTTGCGCCCGTGGCCACCAGTTCCTCGGCGCGCTCCAGGTTGACGCGCTTGCCCGACTCCTCTCCCAGGAACATTAAACCGCCGCCGCCGCCACAGCAGAAGCCGCGTTCGCGCGCCCGCGGCGGATCCACCACCTGGCCGAAACGCGCCAGCACGTCCCGTGGCTGGTCATAGACGCCGCGATATCGTCCCAGGTAGCAGGCGTCGTGAAACACCATGCTCTTCTGCGCGGCGGCGTCGAGCGGCAACTGGTCGCGATAACGGGCCAGCAGTTCAGTGTGGTGCTCGATCGGGATGTTGCCGCCGTGCTCCTTCCAATCCACGCCTATGGTGCGCACGCAGTGCGGGCAGATCGAAACCATTTTTTTCACGCCGGCCTCGTGGATCTGTTCCAGGTTTCCCTGGGCTAATTCTCCGAACAGATAATCGTTGCCCAGGCGACGCACTGGATCGCCATTACACTTCTCCTGGCGCAGAACGCCGAAGCTGATGCCGAGGTAACGCAGCAATTCGACCAGCGCCAGCAGAATCTTGCGGCCATTCGGGTCATACGATCCCAGGCATCCCATCCATAGGCAGTATTCCTGGGTTCCGTCGAAGTACGGCAGGCCATTCTTGTCGATGAATTTTTCGCGTTCGGAGGGCGGGAACCCCAGCGCATTGCCGTGGCGCTCCAGCGTGATGAAGAGTTCGCCGCCATGACTGTTGTCCCACTTGCCGGTATTCACCGCGCCGCGCCGCAGACCCACGATCAAGGGCAGGTGCTGGATGCCCACCGGGCACTGAAACTCGCAGGCCCCGCAGGTGGTGCACTGGAAAGCCGCTTCCATGGAAAGGTGCTTGCCCAGCAGCAGTTCGCCGCTCTGCGGCCCGAACTCTTTCAGGTAATTCCGGGTGCCCAAAACGATCTCTTTGGGATTCAGAATCTTTCCGGTGTTATTGGCCGGGCAGTGTTCGGTGCAACGGCCACACTCGACGCAGGAGTAGGCCTGCAGACTGGTGATCCGGGTCAGATCCTTGCCGGTGTCGAGGCCGAAATCCTCGTCGCCCACCAGCGGCGGGATGCGGCTGAAGCCGTCGCGTTTCAAAAACACCGTCAAGGGGCTCAGCACGAGGTGCATGTGCTTGGTGCCGGGAATCAGCGTCAGGAAAAACAGGAGCATCAACGTGTGCGCCCACCACCATGTCCAGGCCGCCGCGCTGCCTTCCGGCACCCAGAACCTGGCCAGATAGGTGATCATCAACGCGAAAATCAGGAAAGCGATCAGGCCAGATTCCGGAGACAGCGGCTCGAGCCATTTCGGCCGGAGGACGAACCGGCGGAAGGCCAGCGCCGCGATCGAGATGGCCACGGCCACGGCGAACACGCCGGCAAACAGGAAGTAAAAACGCGAGAAGCCGCCATGGGACAGGAAGGCCAGGCCGAATCCTTCGGCGAAGTGGTTGAGGGTCACCAGGGCGAAAACGCAGAAGCCCCAGAACACAAAGGCATGGGCGAGGCCGGGCAGCGGTCTCTGAGCAATGACCAGTCCCTGTGCGGCCACCTCCCAGAGCACTTTACGGATGCGCGGGCCAATGGGCCGCAGTTGGAAGTCGGCGTCCGGTTTCGATGCCAGGATGATGCGCAGCGCTGCGCCGAACTTACGCCAGAACAGAAACACCGAAACGCAGATGGCAATGAGCAGGACGACTTGTCCCGGCCAGTTCATACAGGGATGTCTCCAGATGACCCAACAGTCTAACGTAGCCGCAATCGCGATGCACTACGCAACCGGTGCGTGTGCAACCGGTGCGTGGGTAGTGTCCTAGTTTGCCTTTCACCACGGAGCCACAGAGTCGCGGAGAAAACCTTGAACCTGCAAAAGCCAGAAGGGGAAGGTTTTTGCCAAGCAGTTGGGTTTCTCTGGGTCTCCGTGGCTCCGTGGTGGAAAGACTAAATTAGGACACTCCCGGTGCGTGGGGACGATTGCGCGGGAAATGTTAGACATCGAGCTAACCACAGGGGCGGATAGGGATCGCAGAGGGTCTTTCCAGGGCTTGACCGGCAAGTGCGCCACCCGAAAATCATCGCGAATGAAGAGCTTTTCCTGCAACCTGCCGACCCGCGCGCCCCTTTACCTGTCTGGCCCTCTACCCCAGGTGTATACTTCGGAGAGTATTTTTTGTAGTAACCCGGCTATAACCGGGCACGGAGCACCCTTATTCATACAGCTCCGTGAAATAGAACGCTGGCGCAGGGCCTTTAATATCATTCGCCCTGAACGATCGGCGGGGGCGGGAATCGCTCGAGCGGCGCCTTCCCCGAGAGAGGTCTTGGTCGTGGACGTCGTATTCATACGCCTTCTGTTTGTCATCATCGTCGGTGTCGTCTGCTTTCTGATTCGTCCGTTCAACCTGCCCTCAAGCCTGGCTGCCGCCGTCGGTCTGTTGATCGGCATCGCCATCGTCGCGTTCGAGTGGAGGCTGCGCGCGATGAGCCTGAAGCGCCTGATTGGAGCCGCCATCGGGAGCGTGCTCGGCATCTTTGGCGCTTATCTTTTCGCCCTCGTCATTCGCAACAGCATTTCTCCGAGCCCTACCCAAAGCTTCCTGCAGATCATGGTCATGATGGTCATGGCCTACGTGGGATTGGCGGTCGGCGCCACCAAAGGCGACCTGCTCAATCTGGCGGCGCTGGGCGGCGTCTTCGGCGGCGAAAAGACGGGCAAGAAGAGTTACAAGATCCTGGACACCAGCGTCATTATCGACGGCCGCATCGCCGACATTGCCGAGACCGGTTTCCTCGACGGGCTGATTGTGATCCCGCAGTTCGTGCTCCGCGAATTGCAACT
>PLHP01000383.1 GCA_003138955.1 Acidobacteriaceae bacterium
TCGTCGTTGCTTAGAACGGCTTCGGGTTTGGCTTCTGCCAGGATGGCCATAACGTCCTTTTAGAATTTCAATCAGTTTGACGGCGAACCAGATTGCGAACTACAGACAGCGCGCGGGGCGGGGCATTCGGCGAGGTGTCGGTTCTCCACCCCATCGCGCCAAAAACGGGCGCGCTGGGGGCCCCGGTTCACAGGTCAAAATCATGCTCAGCAAATCACAGCGCAACCGCCGCCCGCAATCGACGGCACAATGGAAATGGTATCACCGTCTTTAAGCACGGTAGCTTCTTTTTGCAGGTAGCGCATGTCTTCGTCGTTGACGTAGACGTTGACAAAGGCGCGCAGTTTGCCGTCCTCGGTATAGAGGTGGCGCTTCAGGTCGGGATGCTGCGCGACCAAGCCGGCAAGGGCCTCGCCCACGGTCTTTCCAGGGACATGGATCGAGGCCTGCTTCCCCGAGTATTGGCGAAGTGGAGACGGAATTTGGATCTGGGGCATAGAAAGAAGATGCTATGGTACTGGCGAAAGATGCAAGTCGAAGGGCGCTAATGCAGAACCGGCGTTCTGCCGATCTGACCACTAGGACGGTGTCTCGGATGTCTGAACTGGTTCGCGGGGTGGGATTGGAGTCCGTGAAGGTAGCAATCGCCCGCTGTCGCAGTTGCGACGAGCAAATACAGGAAGCGAAACTTATCCAGAACTCGCTGCTGCCCGCAACCCTGCTCTGCCACGAGTCCGTCGAGATCGCGTTCCGCTACATTCCGTTCTCCGACGTGGGGGGCGACTTTGCCGACGTCTTCCGCTTACCGAACGGTTGCATCGGCATCTACCTCGGAGACGTGGTCGGCAAGGGCTTGCCGGCGGCCATGTACAGCGCGCTCGTGATCGGAACCCTGCGCGGGATTCACAAGACCGGAACGGACACCGCGCAGGTTCTTGCCCGGTTGAATGAGCGCCTGATGCAGCGATCTATCAATGACCGCTTCTCCTGCACCTTGTACGCCCTTTTCAACCCTGCCACGCGGGAACTCATCTTCTCTAATGCCGGGTTGCCATTGCCCCTACTCGCCTCCGGAGCCGCGTGCCGGCAATTGGGCGAGGGTGGATTACCCTCGGGAATGTTCCCGAACTCCACTTACGGACGGCATGTCGTGCAACTGAGCCCCGGAGACTGCGTTCTGTTTGCAACCGACGGTCTTCATGAATTGCACAACGGGGAGGGAGTCGAGTTCTACACTGCCCAGATGGAGGAGGTTTGGGCACAATGCCAGCACAAATCGGCAAGCGAATCGCTGGATTTCGCTTTCGACCGCCTGCTGGCCTTCTCCGCTGGCAGCCCGCCGCTCGACGATATTACTGCGATCGCGCTGAAAGTGCTGCCCTAGCTCATGGTCAAGATATTTCGGTCTTCTCGTCCACAAAATTCTTGTCGTCCTCGTCGCTCCCCGTCAGCTCGAACGAATTCGTAATCGTCGCGTTGCCCTTCTCGACGCTCGTGATCACGTAGGAACAGCCGAACCAATGGGCTTCCGCGAGATCGGTGGGCGACCATTGCGCGGGGTGGTCGGGATGGGAGTGATAAAAGCCGACGATGTCCTCGTTGCGCTCGCGGCCTTCGCGCTGAATGCGGATGAGATCCCTGGGATCGATATTGTAGCGGTTGTGTGGCGAGTCCTCGCGCGTGTTGCCGCAGCGGGCAACGCGCGAGACGGTCTTGGAGCCGTTGTCGTCGAAGTGCCCCAGCAGCACGCCGCAGCACTCGTGGGGATAGGTTTCCTCTCCGTGCTGACGAAGGGAAACGTAGGCGGATTGAGAAATTTTCAGCATCGCGTAAGGTCAGAGGTCAGAGGTCAGATTGCAGAAGTGAACTCCTTGTTCCTGCGGCAACACCTCTGCAATCCGACCTCTGACCTCTGACCTTTTCATACCTCTGCAATCATTATTCATGCCAAAAGCGCTCGCTCAGATATTTTTCGCCAGAGTCGCAGAGGATGGTGACGATGGTTGCCTGTTCATCTATCTTCAGGCGCTCGGCAACTTGCAAGCTGCCGACCACGGCCGCCGCGGCGGAGACTCCAACCAGCAGCCCTTGTTCGCGGGCCAGGCGCCGGGCCATGGCGTGCGCGGCTTCGGTCGCGATCTCCAGATTTTCATCCGCGAGCGACACATCGTAAATGCGCGGCACGATCGCCGAGGGCAAGTGCTTCGCGCCTTCGATGCCGTGAAAGGCGGAGTCGGGTTGCAGCGAGATGCAGCGGATCTTTGGATTCAACTCTTTCAATCGGCGCGTGGTGCCGACGAAGGTCCCGGTGGTGCCAAGCATGGCGACGAAGTGCGTGATACGTCCTTCGGTTTGCTGCCAGATTTCGTTGGCGGTGGTCTCGTAATGCGCCCGCCAATTGGCGTCGTTTGAATACTGATCGGCGTAGAAATAAAGATCGGGATGGCGCTCGGCGAGCTGGCGTGCGATCTTAAGGGCGCCGTCGGATCCCTCGGCGGGGTCGGTGTAGATGATATTTGCGCCGTATGCCTGCAGAATTCGTTTTCGCTCGGGAGAAGCATTCTCCGGCACGCACAAGGTGACCGGAAATCCGAGAGCGGCGCCGAGCATGGCGTAGGCGATGCCAGTGTTGCCGCTGGTGGAATCAAGCAAAATCTTTCCAGGAGCGAGTTTGCCCGAGCGGCGCGCTTCGGCCACAATGCTGGCGGCAGCGCGATCTTTGACGGATCCGCCGGGGTTGTACCATTCGGCCTTGCCCCAAAGATGTACGCAGGGACGATCGCGGACAAGCGCGTCCAACCGCAACAGCGGCGTGTTGCCGATGGCCGTGAGCACAGCCTCTCCTCTGAGGCCAGACGCGGCTTCAGCCGGGGAAAGCCTCCGCGATGGCGCGGAGCCGGAAGGAACTGGTTTCATTGAGTGTAGTGGCCCGTGTGACTAGAGTAATGTGCCCGCAATCTCAAAAAGGTATATCTATACTATCGTTATTGGATTCCAACGTCATTAGATTTGCCGCGAGCCGTTTTGGTTCCATCGAAACCGTGCCAGCCGCATCTAATCTGATGAGACGAGAATTGAGTTTATAAAATGGCAGCGAAAGTCGAACAACGAACCTACGAAGACGCAGTCAGCTGGCTGCGCGATAATGGCTTTGACCTGATTGAAGCTCCGGGCGCGCAAACCCGCGTGTTCCTGAAGAAGTACAACTGCTCGGCGGCGATCCAGAAGACGGACGACGGCGGCGTGAAGATTTTCGCATATCCGGGATACATGATCGGCAGCGAAATTTCGAAGCTGATCAATCGCGGCTATCAGCAGTTTATGAAGACGACGAAGACCGAAGTGCCGGCGACGGCCGACCACCTGAAAGCGCTGCAGCAGTTCTCCGAAGAAATGAAAGAAGCGCTGGCGCTGCCCAGCCTTTACAACGAGTCGCTCGGAACCGTCAGCGATTCGTATCACTACGATCGCATCAAAGACCGCGACCAGCCCGAGGTGGAGCGTCCGAAGCGGCCGTGGGAGACGGTAAAGGTGAAGGTAGTTGCGGCGGCGAAAAAGAGCCGGGCGTAGGGCGCTGTCAGCTCTCAGCCGCCGGGCTTTAGTGCGTGCGTGAGAACTGGCGTTTTGGCAATACGGTGGAACGAAGAACTCGACAATACAGCCCCGGAGGGGCGAACTAACTTAGCCCAGCGCTTCAGCGCTGGGAACAGTGGGAAGAATGACCTAAGTCCCGGAGGGACGACCGAACTTAGCCCAGCGCTTCAGCGCTGGGAAAAGCGGACCAATGAGCCAAGTCCCGGAGGGACGACCCAGTTCTCACGCACACTCTTTAGCCCTTAGCTCTTGGCTTCTGGTAAGTCATATGCTTGCCGCTTGCTCCTCGCTGAGCTTCCCGGCTCGGCTGCGACTTCTCTTTTTCTCTCCGCTTCACTCCTGCGTTGTTGAAACCTTGAAACTCTGAGGCCTTGAAAACTTCGAAACCCGTCTTCACCGCCCGCGATCCATGGCCTCATTGGCCAATCGGTCGGCGGTCTGGTTGTGTTCGCGGAGGGCGTGGCGGATTTCGAAGTGCTCGAGCCGGCGGACCAGTTGCTGCGCCTCGTCGTAGAGCTTGCGCAGTTCGGGATGACGCACCTTGTAGATGCCTTTCATCTGCCGCACCATCAGTTCGGAATCGCTGATGACCTTGAGCGCTGTGATTTGGTTTTCGGCGGCGTAGCGGAGAGCGGCCAGGAGTCCCTGATACTCGGCGTAGTTATTGGTGTGGAGGCCAAGGTATTCGCTGAGCTCGGCAACCGTGTGGCCGGAGGCGTCCTGAATGGCAACGCCATAACCGGCGGGGCCGGGATTGCCGCGGGCTCCGCCATCAACGTGCGCCGTGTGGGCGGCAGGCGCGGACTTCGGCGCGGGGAAAAGATTGCGGGAGCCGGAAGAGCGGGAAGGCATGCATCGAGTTTATAACGATCGAGTTTACAACGATCAAGCTTACAACCATCGAGCTTACAACGCGGGCGGGGTTCGGGCGCGGATGGCGGCTTACTCCACGATGAAAACCCTGGGCGCAAGGGGCGACAAAAAACAAATGCGGCCTGGGCCAGCCACCCGGGCCGCATTGTTATCGCGGACGTTCTGACTGCCGTCTTTCGCGCGGGCAAAAGATCATCGCGCGAAAGATCATCGCGCAACTGCACTCCTAAGAATGCTATGCGTCGACGCTCACCTGAGGCTTGCGCCTCAGGGTTACGATTCAGCGTTTTCCATCCTCCTCGGAAGAAGGATTTCTTAGAAGGCCGCGAAGCCCGGGCACCGGCACACTGGATTTGCGCCGAATTTCCCCCGGTGATTCACTCTCGGGAAGTCACCGGCAACGCCGAACCCTTGTCGGAACAGATTCAGAACATCTCACGCTTTTAACTGCAAGCACTTTGCGGCAGCGGAAAAATTAACGCAACGGCAAACTGCGGCTCCGCTGTGTAAAAACTGTGGAGGCGTGAAATTTCCTGTGGAAAGGAAAGGAAAAAATGGATTCTTACTCGCGCCGCGTGCCAATCCCACCCGCCAGCTCAAAGTTAGGAGCTCGGAGGCGAACCTCCGCCGACTGCCTGCTCGTGCACCGACGCGAGTTGATTCGCGAGCAGGTCCGAGAGCAGTTTCTCCAGCACCGACAGATCGAGCTTCTCGGCCTCCCATTCCTTATCTGCCGCTTCCAGAGCTTTGTAATAGGGAGTCTTGTCGCTGGCGATCTGTTCAGGGATCGTCTTTCTTCCCGGCACTCGATATCCGAGTCGCAGACACAACAGCAGATACGAAAATGCGCGCGCCGTACGCCCGTTTCCGTCCGTGAACGGGTGAATCCAGTTCAGCCTCCACAGCGCGTACGCAGCCAGATGAATCGGCGAACTATTCTCCCAGTTGTCGTTTACGTAGTCGCACATTTCTTCGATGACGCCAGGCACCAGGTGCGCGCCGATGGGCTGGTGACGGCTCCCCTGGATTTCGATTCCCGCCGGGCGCCAGTTGCCCGCAAATGAGCTGATTCCTTTAAGAGCAATTCGGTGCAGGTGCAGTAGGTAGGAAGGGCGCATCTTGAACTTGCGGTCAGGGTGAGAGAACGACTCAACCATCTCGATGACCGCATCGAACTGTCTTAATCCGTTCCGGGCCTCTGCTTTGGCCTTTTCGTCCGGATCGGTGATCAACTCGGCATCAAGCGCCCGGCTATGCCGATCCTCTTGCTCGTCCGCCATGATTTGTCATTCCGAGCGGAGCGGGGAGTCTGTGCCTTTTTTTCTCAGTGACTCAGCTTCCTGATCGACTGTTTCCCGTGTGATGCGTGAATTTTCGATCTTGGTGTTCCCATACGCAAAGCTCCGCCGCTGTTCTTCCTTTTCCTGCGACGTGGGAGCGTTCTTTCTGGCTTCGTCAAGAAGCTCTTGCAGACGATTGGTCATAATTCACTCCTGGGACATGAAGCACCTTACCACAGGAAGTGCTGAGGAAAATCCGGTATCTCTTGCGTCAGGAACCAGAGTCCTACCGGCCCATTCCATTCTAGCTCAGGCGGTATGTGACGCCGTCTCGGAAGAGCCCGTGTAGCGCGGACACTCCTGTCCGCGTGCCGACACCACCCAAGAGCTCAAGATTTCCAAAATCGCAACAGAGATAGGGACATGGAATCCCACCTTTCAAAAGGCGCGAAAGGTGGGGCACCCGGCTTCAACCGGAGGAAGAGTTCGACTTTGTTCTTGGACACACTGCGTCATATGGTCACTGCCCCGGTGCTCACATTTGAGAAACTGACGACTTAGAGCCATTCACCGTCACGCCTCCGCCATCTGACTGTAACGTGCTCCCCAGTCATTCGGATGTTGTTATATTCCCAATATTTATCCGTCTGTACGTCAGATTGAGTCGCCGCAACTTGGTAATCGTCTGGAATGTTAACTCTAATTGATAGATCTAGAGTCGGTAGGCCCATATGTGTAATAAAGTAACCGTGCCTACTAGTGATTTGATAGGTTCCACTTCCGTGGTACGTCACGCCTCTGCTCTGCGGCTGTAGCGAAATCTTATGTGGCTTCGCTATTAAGACACCCGGCTCCGACTCAGATAGCTTTACATTCATTTCCGTCCAGGCAACTTTCCCACCAGAGGACACGAACTGCATTCGTAATTGCTGTGGTTTATGGGCTGCATCCGACTCAGCATATGGCTCGAAGTCAACTGGCGCAGCGGTCGGGTTGATGATTTCTGAGTCGTAGTCAACGGTCAGCAGGAAATCGCCCTCTTTGCGCGGCTGAACAGTCAAGACCATGTGGCACTGAGTGCGGAGAATTTTCGTCTCAAATACTATTCGCTTTAGCTTTTCCTTCACTTGGGGATGGTGCTCAAACCCTAAAAGGTGAACGAATATGCCGCGCGATGCTTGGACAAGAAGGTCGCGTTTTAGAAGCGGGTCTACTGCGAGAGCGAGAATACCAGCGATTAACACGGCATCTGCTGCGGTTGAAACGATGCGATTATTGGGCAGTTTCCAAATCAGCGTAATTCCTACCACGATTAACAAGAGCGCCAGCATCCATGTACGGAACCAATGTTTCCGTGGTTCTATCGTCATGCCGTTCTCCTCCGACACTTTGGTGCCACTTACCTCAGCGGCTAAAACCGTCGAAGTTGGTTCTTGTTTTGGCACGGCTGAAGCCGTGCCCTTCCCTAAATCTCTGCGGCTCAGGTCCGCTTGGACGGGATGGTTTCCTATCCACAAGATCAAAGTCAGAAGCCGCGGGCGAGAGCGCCCGCGCTACACACGAAACCAATCTCCACACTTGCCGGCGAGACGCCAGCGCTACTTACGAGCAGCCGCTGGTGCTTCCGCAGTTCATGCACTTGTAGCAACCGCGGCATCGGCGGCTGCGCTTGCAAGAACACAAGGTCCAGAAAGACACCACGCCGCCGGACTCCAACATCGGAGGGAACACCCCTCCGCAGCCACCCTCCAAGAAAAAACGAGCTGCGTAATACTTACCGTGTAATAACTACCCTACTGTGGCTATTTAGCCACAGTCGACCCCGAGCATTATCAATGACTTACAACCACCCCAAGCGCGATAATTGTGACCATTGGTCACATACGGTCCCCACTGTACGTACATTATTACCTGCACAAGTGTTCCACGTGGAACATTGCACGTACACCCGCCGCGAAAATTGTCCTCAGCTGCACCCGCTGGTGCTCCCGCAGTTCATGCACTTGTAGCAACTGCCGTTGCGGACCATGATGGAGCCGCAGAACGAGCAACTGGGAGCGTCGCCCATGTCGATCATGCCGGCAAGCGCGTCGGCCGCGTGGATGGAACCAGGCCTCAGCTCCCGGGTCTCAGGTGTCAGGGAACCCCCGGAGCCCGCACCAGCAGAGCCGTTCAGGTCGCCGACACCTTCCGGGGCAGGCCAGGACTTGGGTCGCAGGTTGTCGAAGAGCATCTGCTGCTGTCCCGTCAAAAAGCGCAGGTGCAGCCAGCGGAAGATGTAATCCACGATTGACTTGGCATAGCCGATCTCAGGATGGCTCGACCAGCCGCTGGGCTCGAAGCGCGTGTGCGCGAACTTCTCGCAGAGCAGACTCAGCGGAACACCGTGCTGCAGCGCGATGGATGTGGTCAACGAGAAGCTGTCCATCAGGCCAGAGACGGTTGAGCCTTCCTTGGCCATCTTGACGAAGAGCTCGCCCGGCTCGCCGTCGGGATAGAGGCCGACGATGACGTAACCCTCGTGGCCTCCGATGTTGAATTTGTGGGTCACCGACATGCGCTCTTCTTTCAGCTTGTGACGCACGGCGCGCGGGGGAGCCTCAAGGTTGTCCTCGGCGGCGAGCGCCACGGCCGCTGCGTTCCGAGCCGCGTCGTCCTTGGTTGAGTTCGCGGTCTTGCTTCCGGCGGCGGAAAGCGGCTGCGACTGCTTGCATCCATCGCGATAAACCGCAACCGCCTTCAGTCCCAACTTCCACGCCTGGATGAAGGCCTCGGAAATATCGTCCACCGTAGCGGCATTCGGCAGGTTCACAGTCTTCGAGATTGCTCCTGAAATAAAAGGCTGCGCCGCCGCCATCATTTTCAGATGACCCAGGTAGTGAATAGAGCGAGTCCCCTTCGCCGGCTTGAAGGAACAATCGAAGACGGCCAGATGTTCCTCTTTAACATTTGGAGCGCCTTCGATGGTTCCGGTCGCGTCGATGTAAGAAACGATGGCATCGGTCTGCTCGTGCGTGTAACCCAGCTTGAACAGCGCACCGGGCACAGTGTTGTTGACGATCTTAATCATCCCGCCGCCAACCAGTTTCTTGTACTTGATCAGCGCCAAGTCCGGCTCAATCCCCGTCGTGTCACAGTCCATCATGAAGCCTATTGTGCCGGTGGGAGCTAGCACTGTTACTTGGGAGTTGCGGTAGCCGTGCTTTTCTCCGTGGGCCAGGGCTTCGTCCCAGCATTGCTTCGAGGCTTCGATCAACTCTGACAGTTGAGCGGCTGCGGAGCTGCGCTCCGCTTGGACGGGCGAGGCGCCCGTCCCTCCACGAACACTTGCACTGCCGATGTTGTTTACGCTGGCGCGGTGCATTCTTATTACGTCCAAGAAGGGCTCGCGATTGATGTACCAGCCGGGGCAGGCTGCTCCGGGCATGTTTTCCGCGGTGGTCACTCCGAGGCGTGTTTGTACTGTGTCGGTGATAGGTGCTAAGGGTTCGCAGAGTTCAGCTATGCGCGACGACTGCAGATAGGCCTCGCCGCACATGATGGCAGTTACGCAGGCGGCGTAGTCGCGGCCGGCGTCGGAATCGTAGGGAAGTCCGGCGGCCATCAAGAGCGCGCCTAAGTTCGCATAGCCTAGACCTAGCGGGCGATAGTCGTGCGAGTTCTTGCCTATGATTTCGGTGGGGTATCCGGCGTTGTCTACCAGAATTTCCTGGGCGGTGATGACCACGTCCACGGCGTGACGATACGCTTCCACGTCGAACGTGCCGTTGGGCGCGAACTTCAGCAGATTCAGGCTGGCGAGGTTGCAGGCGGAGTCATCGAGGAACATGTACTCGCTGCAAGGATTACTGGCGTTGATGCGGGCTGTATTTTTCGAAGTGTGCCAGCGGTTGACGGTGGAATCGTATTGCATGCCGGGATCGCCGCAGTGCCAGGTGGCTTCGGAAATTTTCTGCAGCAGGTCTTTGGCTTTGTAGGTGTGGACGACGCGGCCGTCCACGATGGCTCGCGTGGAAAAATCGGTGTCGCGCATTACGGCTACCAT
>PLHP01000145.1:0-2204 GCA_003138955.1 Acidobacteriaceae bacterium
GGATGGGAGTCGATCCGTGAAGATTCTGGTTTGCTTGAAGCAGGTGCCGCAGAAAGACGCTCCGCTGAAGCTGAATGATGCGGGGACGTGGATCCGCGAAGATGTTTCCTACGAAGTGAATGAGCCGGACGCATTCGCGCTCGAAGAAGCATTGCGGCAGAAGGAAAAGCACAGCGGCGAGGTGGTGGTCGTCACGGCGGGTCCGGCGCGGGCGATGCAGGTGTTGCGCGAGGCGCTGGCGAAAGGCGCGGACCGGGCAATCCATCTCGAGGACAATGCCTTTGTCGGGCTCGACGCCTACAACACGGCGCGAGCGATCGCGGCGGCCATCAAGGATGAGAAGTTTGACCTGATCTTTACCGGCCTGCAATCGGATGATTGCGGATATGCGCAGACGGGCGTGATTCTGGCGCAGATTCTGGGATTGCCGCACGCGACCATCATCATGCACATTGAAAAAAATGACGGTGGCATCCGCGTCAAGCGGGAACTGGAAGCAGGGTTCTTTCAGTTTGTCGATATGCCTTTGCCGGCGGTGCTGACGATCCAGTCGGGGATTAACAAGCTGCGCTATGCGACGCTGATCGGGATCAAGCAGGCGAAGACGAAACCAATGCGCAAGGTAACGCTCGGGGAAGTGCAGTCGGCAATGGGCGCAAATTTGCAGAAGATCGAAAAGCTGTACGCACCGCAGAAGTCGAAGAATACTGAGTTTCTGGAAGGGCCGCCGGCGGAAGTGGCGAAGAAGCTGGTGGACAAGCTGAAGAATGAACTGCGGGTAATTTGAGAACTGACTTTAGAACTGAGACCTGACTTTATGGACACTATTCTTGTAGTCGTTGAACAGCGGGAAGGACAACTGAACCGCGTCTCATGGGAGACGATTGCGGCTGGGCAGGCGATTGCCGCTCAGACTGGATGGACGCTGGAGGCCGCGGTGGTGGGCTCGGGCGTGGCTGCGATCGCGGGCGAGGTAGCGGAGAAGAAGGTCGCCAAAGTGTATGACGTCGAGTCGGCCAGACTCGAGCCCTACACTCCAGACGCGTTTGCGTATGCATTGCAGTTTTTTTTGGAGAAGCATCCGGCGAAGCTGGTGTTGATGCCGCATACCTACCAGGTGCGGGATTTTGTGCCGAAGCTGGCGACGGCCTTGCAAACCACGGCCATCAGCGACGTGATCGGGGCCAGGTATGAAGGCGGGAAACTGCTGTTCACGCGGCAAATGTTTCAGGGAAAGTTTGTGGCCGACGTGAGTTTTGCGGGCTCGGGGCTTTGCTTCGTGACCTTTCAGAACGGCTCGTTCCGCGCCGATAAGGTCGAAGCGGGCGCAGCGCCGGCGCCGGTGGAGACGGTAAATGTCGACGTTCCGGATGGCGTCGTGCGCAACCAGCCGCAGGAAGTTTTCCGGGAAGCCAAGCAGGCGGTCGATTTGACCCAGGCTGAGATTATTGTGTCGGTAGGGCGGGGGATCAAGGAGCAGAAAAACATCGACCTGGCGAGACAATTGGCGGATGCGCTCGGCGGTGAGCTCGCGGCGTCGCGTCCGATCTGCGACAACGGATGGTTGCCCATGGATCGGCAGGTCGGATCGTCGGGACAGACGGTCGCCCCGAAGCTGTATCTGGCGCTGGGAATTTCGGGGGCGATTCAGCATATTGTCGGCATGAAGGGGTCCCGGAGCATCGTGGCAATCAACAAAGATTCCGAGGCGCCGATTTTTGAGATTGCGGATGTTGCCGTCGTGGGAAACTTGTTCGACATCGTGCCCGCGCTCATCGAGGAAGTGAAGAAGGCGAAGGGGTAGCTCGAGGTCAGTGGTTAGAGGTCAGATTGCTGAGGTTAACTTCTGCAATCTGACCTCTAACCTCTGACCTTTAGAACAGCGGGACAAAACGCTGGCTCGTGGTCGAGCCGAGACAGCCCCGCCGAATGAAACGCGGCAACCGCCTGCTCGAATTCGCTCGGACTAATGCAGCGGTTGATCTCGGGATATTGCTTTTCGGTGACGCGGCAGGCGGGATGGTATTGCGCCATCAGATTGACATAGGTTTCGGGACCGAGTTCGCGGCTGATCCAGTTCATGATTTCTGGTGTTCCGGCGACACTGCCGGGCATTATAAGATGGCGGAGCAGAACGCCGCGCAACGCCACACCTTGCTCATCGGTGACGAGCGGGCCGACCTGCCTGTGCATCTCCTTGATGG
>PLHP01000145.1:2216-23690 GCA_003138955.1 Acidobacteriaceae bacterium
GAGCGCTTCCAGAATCTGCGGCACCACATGTTCCGGAGTCACCAGGTTGATGTTGTGGCAGCCCTGTTCCTGCAAGCGCAACATCATCCCAGCCAATTCTTCCGGTTCGGCGGGGCGGCCTTCGCCCAGCCAGCTGATTTCGTAATTCTGACAGAAGACGCAGCGCAGGTTGCACCAACTGAAGAAGATGGCTCCAGAACCACGGTTGCCGCGCAGGCAGCGTTCTTCGCCGAAGTGAGCAAAATGGCTGCTGACGATCGCGTAACGTCCGGTGTCGCAGACCTGAGTCCAGTTCTCGATGCGGTTTACGTGGCAGTTGCGTGGGCAAAGGACGCAGTCGGCCAGCTTCTCCAAGCCGAGCTTGACGCGGCGCGCCAATTCCCCGGATTGCCACAGCTCGAGATATGCGGGCTGAAAGTTCCTTCGGTTGGCGGTAGTGGGACGCTCCGGCATTTGTCTTCCCGTGGCCCTAGCTGGCTGCTACGCAGTCCGTTTACGTTCGCCCCGAGCGCGCTCTACGTAGCGACCGTCCCTCACATCCACACGTACGATTTCCCCTGGAGCGATAAACAAAGGCACCCGAATGCGAAGGCCATTATCAAGGGTTGCGTCTTTCCAGGCACTATCCTGTTGTGAGTGCGTCGGTGGCGCTGTGGTGGCCACTTTGGCCTCGACTATGTCCGGGAATACGACACTGAGGACCCGGCCTTCAAAAAACTCCACCGGCAGTTCCATTCCAGACTGGAGGAATGCGTATGCCGGTCCCAAGATGGCGCGTGGGACTGCAATCTGCTCAAAGGTGTTGGGATCCATGAAAGTACAGGTTTCCGCATCGTCAAACAGAAACTCCATCATGCGCCGCTCAACTTCCAGGTCTTCCAGCCGCTCCTGTAGCCGAAAGTGCGGTTCCCACATCCGGCGACTTGTGACATTGCACAACTTGGTCTTCACCACTCCGCCCAACTTGGCAGACCCAGCTTTCGATTCCGCCTCGACAACTTTGTAGATTTCCCCCTCGATGCGGAGGAACATTCCCGGTTTCAACTCAGATGCAATCACCATGGGGTACCCCCGGTGTAGCCATCGTCCACCTACATTGATAGACCCGGGTACCTTCCCTCCGCAGTGACGGAGGTCACGACGATCGCCCCAGCGGTGGTTGGCCGGCCTTGTGCAACTGGGGCGGGAGCGCGCGCGCTAGTTCCTGCACATCGAAAATCGGCGGCTGGCATGCGAACCCCGAGCACAACACCGCGAATGATCGTCCGTCAAACGGCCGTCCGTCAAACGATTGCCCGTCAGACGACCGTCCTTCGCCCAACTGGGGAAGATTCGGGAGCGTCTCCGCCAAGGCCGGTGGCAGGTTCTGCGCGACAACCTTGTCAGCGTCCAAACGCAGCACCGCCGTGCTCAAGCCTAGCGGCCGCACCGCAGCCCGATACATCTCCATAGCCGCTGCATCCTTCCCGACGACCACCACTTGCGTGTGCGGCTGGATGAAGTGGATCACCGCCAGCCCGTAAGTCGCCGCAAAAATCCCGTGCTGCCCCGCGACCCCGGCATAGACCTCCAGCGTCTGCTCGGCCTTGTCGCGATACGACAAATAGTTGGAGTAACCATGCAGACGCAGCAGCGCAATCGCCGCCGCCGAATTTCCCGCCGGAGTCGGCGAATCCTGAAACGGTTTCCGCCGCGTCCCCAGAATGCCGAGTGCGGGTTGTTCGTCCGCCTCACCACGTCTATCAAAGAATCCGCCCGCCACCGTATCGAAGAAACCCGCCACCATCGCATCCGCAATCGACCGCGCGAAGCGGAAATAGCTCAGGTCCGCCGTCGCCTCGTAAGCGTCAAGACACGCAATCACCGCGAAAGCATAGTCATCAAGCACGCCAGGAACAGCGACAGCGACGTCACGCGGCCCCGCTCGAACATCCGAGAAAGCCTCCGAGTACGCAATCACATGATTCATCCCGCGCTCCGCATTCCATCCCTCGGAAAGCATCCGATCCAGCGAGCGCAAAGCAAAGTGGCGCACCTCCGCCAGATCCAGCACCTTGGCCGCTTCCAGATAAGCCGAAACGCACATCGCGTTCCAGCCCGCGTAAACCGTCTTGTCCACATACGGTGTTGGACGCAACCGCCGCGCCGCATACATCTTCTTCTGAGCCGCCGCCAGCAGCGAGCGCGCTCTCTCTTCCTCAAGGTTCAGCCGCCGGGCGATTTCCTCCACCAAGGTTCGATCTGAAGAAGAAACATGGAGCACATTCTTCGCCCGATTGTGATGCATATCCCCGTCTTCCTGGATGTCGTAGAACAGCGCCGCCACCGCAGCCTCATCCTCAGCGAGCGCCGCTTTCGTTTCCGCCAAGGTCCAGGTGAAATAATCGCCGTCATCGTCCATCGAGTAGTCGGCATCCTGCGAAGCGTAAAAGCCGCCGTGCGCGCGGTCGCTGAGCCATTCATCCATCCAGCGAATAATGTCGCGCGCCACCCCTGCGAAGAACTCATCCCCCGTTGCCTGGTAAGCGTGCACATAGTTTTTCAGCAACTCCGAGTTGTCGTAGCTCATCTTCTCGAAGTGCGGCACGATCCAGCGCTCGTCCACCGAGTAGCGATGGAAGCCGCCCGCCAACTGGTCATAGACGCCGCCGCGTGCCATTTTCTCCAGCGTGGTAACGAAAATCGTGCGCAGTTCTTCATTGTCTTTTCCGCGGTCTGTGTGGGGACGGGGCTGTGCCGCGTCCAAGCGGGGCAGAGCCCCGCTTCCACACTCCTTCGTCCGAACATACTGATCCATCACCAGATCGAGAGCCGCCGGATGCGGAAACTTGGGCGCGCTTCCAAATCCGCCGTTAACCTCGTCAAACATCTTCCGCGCCGATTCCAAAATCGCGTCAACCACGGTCGCAGATACTTTCCCGCCGTCCGTCGAAAAAGATTCTGCTCGCGAGATAGCGCTCTCGACCATCTGCGCCTGCTCCAGCACCTCGCCGTGCTTCTCGCGATAAGCTTGAGCAATCGAAAGCAGCACACGCTTAAGACCAGGCCGTCCATACTGGTCCGCCGGAGGGAAGTACGTCCCCCCATAAAACGGTTTGCCGTCGGGGGTAAGAAACGCCGTAAGCGGCCACCCGCCCTGTCCTGTAAGCGCGCTCACCGCCGCCTGATACCGGCTGTCAATATCCGGACGCTCGTCCCGATCCACCTTCACCGCAATGAAATGCTCGTTAACAATCGCCGCCACCTCGGTGTCGTCATAAGACTCGCGATCCATCACATGACACCAATGACACCAAACCGCCCCAATATCCAAAAGCACAGGCTTGTTGGCCGCGCGAGCCGCGGCAAAAGCTTCCTCCCCAAACTCACGCCACTGAATAGGCTGATGCATAGCCGAACGAAGGTAGGAAGAAGAAGCGCGAGCGAGGGCGTTCTGCGAGCCGGCGGTCATCAGGTGAGTTTATCGCGAGAAGGGTCGAAAATGGGATGAACAGGCAAGGCTTACCGGAAGACACATCAGTCCGCTACCGGAGGCGACAGCTTCGTTCTCCAGTGCAGCGGTGCCGTTCCACCATCACTTCCATCCGTGTCAAACCTCACTGACAAGGCCGCTGCCGTTCTCTTAAAATTTCTTTGTCGCGAGCAAACCAATCCACAGCTTCCCCACGTAGTCGAAAAAAGGAGGCACTCCCGTCATGCATTCGTCATCTTCTTCCCGGAAACTCAAACTCTCCTTCGACACCGTCTTCTACTACGTCACCGACATGGAGGCGTCCATCGCTTTCTATCGCGAAACCCTCGGGCTCCCCCTGGTTTCGCAGGACTACGTCGCGCGCTTCGATCTCGATGGCGTGCTGATCGAACTTGTGCCCCTTCCACCCGGATCGGTTGTCCCCGGCAGTGGCAATGCCCGCCTCTGCTTTTCGGTCGCGAATTTGCAGGAGACACTGGAGCAAATACGCGCTCGCGGGATACCAACGTGCAAGATTAAAGAGCAAAAGGACGGCAGACTGGCCTTTTTCCGCGACCCTGACGGTAACGAACTTTGCCTCTGGGAATACACCAGAGTCGAATATCCAAGGGAAATTGTGCAGGCGGCCATGTTGCACGGCTAGCGCTGGCGCGGCCGCCCTCGGCAAAATCATATTCGCGAAACTCTCCCTAGGGTTATGCTAGACTATCCCTATGCCAACCCTATACGTGGAGAACGTGCCCAAGGACCTCTACGAAGCCCTGCGCGCCCGCGCCCGCAAGCGCCGCACCTCCATCGCCGCCGAGGTCATCGCGCTACTGAAAGACACCGTGCCCACCGCAGCCGAACTAAAACGACGCCGCCAATTCTATGATGAATTGATGGAAATTCAAGCGTACAAGCCCCCTGGCGAAGGGCCGTTCCCTTCGACAGAAGACATGATTCGCGAGGACCGTGAGAGGTGAAGACGTTCGTGATGGACGCGAGCGTAGGCGCGAAGTGGGCAACGCCCCAGATCATTGAGCCTCTTGCCACTCAAGCCCATCGCTTTCTTCGCGCCTACGTGGAGGGAACGATCCAGGTGGTTGTCCCGGATTTATTCTGGCTCGAGATCGGCAGCTTTCTCTGGAAGGCCGCCAAACGCGGCGCCATCACAAGGTTGTTGGCGCAACGCGCTCTCGAAGCGATGCTCAACCGCGACTTTCCCACTGTGCCGAGCCAAGCTTTTCTGCCGGAAGCGTTCAAGATCGCCTGCGATTTCGACCGAACCATTTACGACAGCACCTACGTTGCAATGGCCGCTGCCACGGGTAGATATCTCATTACCGCCGACGAGCGCCTGGTGAGCACTCTCGGAACCCGCTTCCCCGTCCGCTGGCTGGGGGTCTTCTAGCCAGATCCTCGCGTCCATCTTCGCATCGCGGTCATCCCGCTGCCTGTACCGACGGCTGCGTTCTTGCTAAAATGAAAAAGTTGGGTCACCCACCGTGCGCCGAGGAGCATGAGATTCTATGGCTTACGTAATTGCCGAGCCCTGCATCGGAACCAAAGACACCGCTTGTGTTGACTCTTGTCCGGTGGATTGCATTCATCCCAAGAAGGACTCCGACAAGTTCCCGACGGAAGAGATGCTGTATATCGATCCCGTAGAATGCATCGATTGCGGCGCCTGCGTGCCGGTGTGCCCGGTTTCGGCCATCTTCGCGCTCGACGACCTGCCGGAAAAGTGGAAAGAGTACACCGAGCGGAATGCGAAGTACTTCGGACGGTAGGGCAGTTGTCAGTCGTCAGCCATCAGCCGTCAGGAAAAACTAGCTCGACATTCGACATCGAATCTAGAGGCGCACGCCAATAACGGCTTGCCTCTTTGGGTCTTAGCTCGCAACGGTCAGCTCTCAGCGGCATCCGATTTTGGCTGACGGCTGATAGCTTCTTCCATTACAATCTATAGATTGACCTGTTGACCTTCCATGGCGCTGAAGGAGTCGGAAGCGATCGTTCTGCGCACGTATCCGCTGCGCGAGTCCGACCTGCTGGTTACGCTCTTTACCCGCATCGAAGGCAAGGTGAAAGGTGTGGCGCGCGCGGCCATGAAGTCGAGACGCCGCTTCGGAGGCGCTCTCGAGCCGCTCACGTATGTGCGGGCGTTTTACGACGACCGCGAAGGGCAGGAACTCTCACGGCTTGATTCCTGCGAGGTGATCGAATCGCCGCTGGCCGGCGAAGTCAGTTATTCGCGGGCGGTGGCGCTGGGACACGTCGCTGAGTTGCTCGACGAGTTGTTACCCGACCGCGAGGCGAGCGACGCGGTTTTTCGGTTGAGCCTGGCGGTCTTGCAGGAACTGCGCGGCCCGGTGTTGTGGATGCCGCTGACCTACTTCGAGCTGTGGATGACGCGGCTCATGGGGTTTCTGCCGGAGTTCGCGGAGTGCGTGGTCTGCGGACGGTCATTCGATGACAGCAGCGCCGGCAGCCGAGCGTTCTATCACGCGCTCGCCGACGGCTTGATGTGCCTGGACGACAAGCGCGTGGCGTCGTCGGAACTGTCGCCGGAATCGAGAAAGATTGCGGCCCAGATGCTGCGATCGCGGGTTTCCGAGTTCGCCGAAATTGACTGGCCGAAAGCGGTGTGTGCCGACCTGCGTAAGTTTCTTCTCCAGATTCTGGAGCGGCACATCGAGAAGAAGTTGGTGACGGCGGGAATGCTGGAGAAGATCGGCGGCTAGCTGTTAGCTCTTGGCTCTTAGCTTGTGCCGGGAACGTTTTGAGCTAAAGGCTAAGGGCCGGATTCATCACGTGAACTCACTCAAATCCAATTCGCCGACCTTCCAGCAGCTCATACTGAAGCTCCAGACGTTTTTTGCTGAGCGCGGGGCGGTCATCCAGCAACCCTACGACGTCGAAGTCGGCGCCGGGACCATGGCGCCGGAGACATTCCTGCGCGTGCTCGGGCCGAACCCGTACAAGGTCGCGTACGTGCAGCCTTCGCGGCGTCCGGCCGATGGGCGTTACGGAGAGAACCCCAACCGTCTATTCAAGCATTTGCAGTTACAGGTGATCCTGAAGCCGCCGCCGGAGAACGTACAGGATCTCTATCTCGAATCGCTCGGCGCGATCGGCATCGATCTGCGTCAGCACGACATCAAGTTCGAAGAGGATAACTGGGAGTCGCCGACGCTCGGCGCGTGGGGCATCGGTTGGCAGGTGATGCTCGATGGACTTGAGGTGACGCAGTTCACCTATTTCCAGCAGTGTGGCGGCGTGGATCTCGACCCCATCTCCGTCGAACTTACCTACGGTCTGGAGCGGCTGTGCGCTTTCCTGCAAGACGTGGATTCGATTTACGACATCGTGTGGGCGCGCGATCCCGAAACGGGCAAGCAAGTGAAATATGGAGAAGTGCGCCTGGCCGACGAGCAGCAGTTCTCGGTCTACAACTTCGAAGCGGCGGATGTGCAGAGTACATGGAAGCATTTCGAATTGTGCGAAGACGAGTGCAAGAAACTGATTGAGCGCTATTCTGCTTTAACCAAGGATAAGAGCGAAGGCGATGGCAATGACGTTGTCCGCGAGAAGGCGCGGTTTCCCTTGCTCGGCGCCTATGATCTGTGCCTGAAATGCTCGCATTACTTCAATATTCTCGATGCCCGGGGCGCGATTTCGGTGACCGAGCGCGTCGGCGTGATCGCGCGGGTGCGGGCGTTAGCCGTGGGGATCGCCAAGGCTTGGATGGACCAGCAGCACTCTACGGGGAAAAAAACGGATAGCGACCGGGCTGCAAAGCCAGCGGCTAAGGAAAAGAAAGGGAAGCTGGCTCCGGTCGGATGAGAATCCCCCTGTGAGCCTCTGTGCCCCCTGTGGTAAGAGCTCTTTCCTTGCCGATTGACACACTCCGATTGTGACGGAGCTCACATTCATGTTTTTGTAATTCTGAGAGCATAAACGGATCGCCTGATGCCTGACTTTCTACTCGAAATCGGATGCGAAGAAATCCCGGCGAGGATGATTGACGCCGCTTCTCTGGAGCTGCGAGATCGCTTGAGCGCGCTGTTGCAGCGCGAGCGCCTCGACCCAGCCGGCGAGATTTCTCATCTCGACACGCCGCGCCGTCTGGCCGTTCTGGCTTCCGGAATTCCCGCCTCCCAGCCGGACATTACCGAGCAGGTGAACGGCCCGTCCGCGCAGGTCGCATATAAAGATGGGCAGCCGACTCCGGCAGCGCACGCATTTGCCAAGAAGGTCGGCGTGGATGTCGGCAAGCTGGAGAAAGTCAGCACTCCCAAGGGCGAATATCTGGCAGCCACGGTCAAGCGCAAAGGCCGCACCGCCGCCGAGATTCTCGCCGAGACGCTTCCCAAGGAAATCTCCTCGCTCTACTGGCCCAAGGCCATGTACTGGCGCAAGCGCGGGGAAGTGTTCGTTCGTCCCGTGCGCTGGCTGGTGGCAATGCTCGATGAGCAGGTCGTCCCGGTGGAATTGTTCGGCATCGCAGCCGGCAAGACCTCCCGCGGACACCGCATCATTGGTAGCAAGGCGGGCAGCGAAACGGGCAGCGTCGCCGTCTCCAAGCCCAGCGCCTATGTGGAAGCGTTGCGCGGCGCGAAGGTTCTGGGCGTCGCCGAGCGTGAGCAGCTGATTCGCAAAGCGCTCGACGCCCGGACCCGCACCATCCCCGGCGCCCGCTGGCGCGAAGACAAGCCGCTGGTCGCGTCCGTCGTCAATCTGACGGAATTTCCCTCCGTCATCCTCGGCAGCTTCGATCCCGAGTTTCTGGATCTGCCCGAAGAGGTGCTGGTCACGGTGATGCGCGACCACCAGAAATATTTCGCCATCGAAGACGCAAACAGGAAACTGCTGCCGCACTTCCTGGCGGTGCTCAACACGGCCGCCGACTCGGACGGATTGATCCGCCACGGCAACGAACGTGTTTTGCGCGCCCGCTTCAACGACGCGCGCTTTTTCTGGCAGACGGACCAGAAGCAGACCCTCCGCCAGCGCGTCGATTTGTTGCGCAACGTCACCTTCCAGAAAGATCTCGGCAGCTACTACGACAAGACGATGCGCGTGCAACACATGGCCAGCTGGCTTTCCGAGACGGTGAAACAGAGCGGCATGGCCGTTCGACCCGGCGTAGTCCACAAAGCCGCATTGCTGGCCAAAACCGATCTGACCACGGAACTCGTCAAGGAGTTCACCGAACTGCAGGGAATTGTCGGCGCGCTTTACGCGCGGGTGCAGCAGTTCGATGAGGACATGAGGCCCGACGTGCAGTTGGCGATCTCACGAGCCATCTACGATCACTACAAGCCCGAGTCGATGGAAGACAGCGTCCCGGCGACGGTCGAGGGAGCGGTTCTCTCGATCGCCGATAAGGCCGACTCGATCGCCGGAATGTTTGCGCTCGGCCTCATCCCCAGCGGGTCGAAAGATCCGTTCGCGCTGCGCCGCCAGGCGAACGGTATCGTGAAGACGATTGCCGAGAAAAAACTGCCGTTTCATCTTTCGGAGATCATGGCCGATGCGCGCGGTCGCTATCAAGGCTCCGAGGCCGAGAAGAAGTTCTCCAACGCCGCGTACGCCGAATCGGTGCGCAGCTTCTTCCGCGAGCGTCTTGAGTTCTACTTAAAGGATGCACGTGGCTACGCGTATGACGTGGTCAGCGCCGTACTCGCTGTCGATGCCGACGATGTGGTGGACGCCGCCGCCCGCGCCGAAGCCGTGAAGAACGTGCGCGGCTCGGCCGATTTCGAATCCATATCGAGCGCCTTCAAGCGCATGAAGAATATCCTTCGCCAGGCGGCCGAAAAGACGAAAATTGTTTCCCTTCGCGTCGATCCCGCCTGCCTGCAGGAAGAATCCGAAAAGAAACTGGCCGCGCTGATCCCGCAGACCGTCGCGACTGTCGACAAGCTGCGCGCGGCGCACGATTATGAAGCGGCGCTGCGCGAGATCGCGTCGCTGCGCCCCGCGATCGACAAGTTTTTCGACCAGGTCATGGTCATGGTTGACGACGACAATCTCCGCGCCAATCGCCTGGCTCTGTTGCAGACCGTGGTCAAGGAATTCTCCACCATCGCGGATTTCTCCGAGATCGTAACCGAAGGCAAGGAATCTACGAAATAGAATCTACGAAATAACAACGAGGACCTATATGGCAACAACGACTCTCCCGGATGCAGAAATCATCGAAGCAAAACCCACGACCACAAAGTATGTGTACTCCTTTGGCGGTGGCAAAGCCGACGGCAATGGCAAGATGAAGGACGTTCTCGGCGGCAAAGGCTCTGGGCTCGCCGAGATGACCAACGTCGGCCTGCCGGTGCCTCCCGGCTTCACCATCCAGACCGAGGCCTGTCGCGAATACATGCGCGTCAATGCAGTCTCGAAAGCAGCCGACCGCCAGATGGAAGAAGCGCTGGCCAAGCTCGAAAGCCTTCAGGGCCAGAAGCTCGGCAAAGGCGACAACCCTCTGCTCGTGAGCGTGCGTTCGGGCGCGAAGTTCTCGATGCCCGGCATGATGGACACGATCCTCAACCTCGGCCTGAACGACCAAAGCGTCGAAGCCCTCGCCAAGCGCACCAGCAACCCGCGCTTCGCCTACGACTCCTATCGCCGCCTGATTCAGATGTTCGGCAGCGTCGTGCTCGACATCGAGAAATCGGTGTTTGAAGAAATTTTCGACGCCAAGAAGAAGCAGAAGAAAACCAAGCTCGACACCGACCTCGACGCCAAGGCGCTGCAAGAGGTCATCGCGGAGTACAAGAAAGCCGTCAAGAAGCACGCCAAGCGCGACTTTCCGCAGGATCCGCACGAGCAACTGGTCATGTCGCGAGACGCGGTGTTCCGCTCGTGGCAGAACGATCGCGCCAAGCACTATCGCCGCATCAACAACATCGATGACATGCTCGGCACGGCGGTCAACGTGCAGGCCATGGTCTATGGCAACCTCGGCGACACCAGCGGCACCGGCGTCGGCTTCACGCGCAATCCCGCCACCGGCGCGAAGGAGTTCTACGGCGAATTTCTGATGAACGCGCAGGGCGAAGATGTGGTCTCGGGCGTTCGTACGCCGGTGCCCATCCTCGAACTGCAGAAGATCATGCCCGATGTGTACGACCAGCTCCGCGAAATCACCACGCGGTTGGAAAAGCACTACCGCGATATGCAGGACTTCGAGTTCACCATNNCGAGCCGCGGTGCGGGTGGCGATTCAGATGGTGGAAGAAGGACTGATCAGCAAGGAAGAAGCGATCTTCCGTGTGGAACCGAACCAGCTCTATGACTTCCTAGTGCCGGGTCTGGATGAGAAGAGCACGAAGGTGGAAGTGCTGGCGACGGGATTGCCAGCGTCACCGGGCGCGGCGGTCGGGCAGATCGTTTTCACCGCAGAGGAAGCGGTGAAAAAGGCGGGACATGGTGCGAAGAAGAATCCGGTGATTCTGGTGCGCGCGGAAACGACTCCGGAAGACATCCAGGGCATGGAAGTTGCCGCCGGCATTTTGACTTCGCGCGGCGGCATGACCAGTCACGCCGCCGTGGTCACGCGCGGCATGGGGAAATGCTGCGTGGCGGGTGCGGGCGATATTCAAGTCGACGAGCGCGCCGGGGAAATGCGCGCCAAGGGACAGGTGTTCAAAGAGGGAGACTGGATCTCGCTCGATGGCACGAGCGGGCGCGTGATCAAGGGGAAGCTGAACACGCTGGAGCCGTCGGCCGAAGATGCGGACCTGCAGAAGCTGATGAGCTGGGCGGAGCCGTTCCGCAAAATCGGGGTGCGCGCGAATGCGGACATTCCGCGCGATGCGATTCAGGCGCGGGCCTTTGGCGCCGAGGGCATCGGTCTGTGCCGCACTGAGCACATGTTCTTCGCGGAAAAGCGCATTTCGCACATGCGCGCCATGATTCTCGCCGACAACGAGAAAGACCGACGCACGGCGCTGAAGAAGCTGCTTCCCATGCAGCGCGCAGATTTCATCGGCCTGTTTAAAGCGATGGCAGGGTTGCCGGTGACGATCCGTCTGCTCGACCCGCCGCTGCACGAGTTTCTGCCCAAGCGCGAGCAACTCATGGTTGCCATCGCCAGCCTGCCCAGTGCCGGGGCGAAGGAGAAAAAGGCTCTAGTGGAGGAATACCGCGAGTACGGCGCGAAAGGGGCCGGCGACCTGAAGAAAATTCTTCCCGCGCTGTTGGCACGTGTGGAAGAGTTGCATGAGTTCAATCCCATGCTGGGGCATCGCGGATGCCGCTTGGGGATCACCTATCCGGAGATTACCGAGATGCAGGCGCGGGCCATTCTTGAAGCGGCCGTCGCCGTGGACAAGGAAGGCATCAAGACCCACGCGGAGGTGATGATCCCGCTGACCGCGACCGTGAAAGAGATGGCGAACCAGGGGGCGATTGTCCGGCGCGTGGCGGAAGAAGTGTTCAAAGAAAAAGGAAGGCACGTGCATTACCTGGTGGGCACAATGATTGAGTTGCCCCGCGCCTGCCTGGTTGCGGGCGAGATTGCCAAGGAAGCGGAGTTCTTCTCCTTTGGCACGAACGACCTGACTCAGACCACGTTCGGCTTCTCACGCGACGACATCAACAAGGTTCTGCCGACGTATCTGGCCGAAGGGATTCTGAAGCAGGATCCGTTTGCCGCGATCGACCAGGAAGGGGTGGGCGAACTGGTGCGGATCGGGATCGAACGGGGGCGGAAAACGCGTCCAAAACTGGAGGTAGGCATCTGCGGCGAACACGGCGGCGAGCCGTCGTCGGTCGAGTTCTGCCATCGGGTGGGAATGGATTATGTGTCTTGCTCCCCGTTCCGTGTGCTCACCGCGAGACTCGCTGCGGCCCAGGCTGCGGCCAGCGAGAAGCTGCAGATTGACTCGGGACGAACGAAGTGATCAACGCAGAGGCCGCGGAGACAATTCGCGCTGAGGTCACTGAGAAAGATACAGTAAGGCTCAATGCGATCAGCGGGCAAATTGTTGATGCGGCCATGCGAGTTCATACCGTTCTTGGGCCGGGTCTTCTCGAGGGTGCGTACGAGGTATGCTTTGCTCATGAGCTTCGGAAACGGGGGCTGCGTGTCGAAACGCAACTCCCGCTTCCCGTCAGCTACGATGGTGTGCGCGTTAACCTTGGATACCGGCTGGACCTTCTCGTCGAGAATGAAATTGTTGTCGAACTCAAGGCAATCGAAACTGTTCTGCCAGTCCACAAGGCCCAGCTTCTTTCTTACTTAAGGCTCGGAGGGAAAAGGCTCGGCCTGCTGATTAATTTTCACGTTGATAGGTTGAAGGATGGCATCACACGACTGGTAAATGGATTTTGATGTCGACGAAGTGATCAACGCAGAGGCCGCGGAGAAAATTCTCGCGGAGGTCGCCGGGAAAGACAGAGTAAAGATCATGCGCGATGTGGGTTTTGATCTCTCAGCGTTCTCTGCGGCGGGGTCTCCGCGTCCTCTGCGTTGATCAGTTGACCCGCTGCAACCGGGCGATCAGCTTCTGTGCCAGATTCTCCTCCGACTCCGACCACAGCAACCGCCCGGTTGCTCCGGAGTTCTTCTCCACTTTGGCCGTAAACTCGACCAGTTTATGTACGTTGCTCCGGACGTTCCGCTCCGCCTCGGAAGTAAATTCGATTTCCTCGTGCAGGAAGGACGTGTCCAAACCGAAATCAATTTGAATGTGCCCGGCATCTTCCGCTGCGCGCTCTTCAAATTCCATCCCATGCGCAATCAGGCGCACCAGCGACGGCTCCAGCACCCATTTCTCCGCGCCCTCAGGAGGAGTCCACAAGTCCCAATAAGCTTCGAAAATGTAGGCATAGTCGTCGTGGAGAAGTTCCGCGACCACTTCCGCTGCTTCCTCCGGCGGAACGCCAGGACGGAAGCGGCGCTCCAGAATCGTCGGCTCACTCCACGAGACCGGTTGGATCGCCGCGTAGGTCACCCCGTCCCGCACCGGAGAAAACGGAATTTGCCGGAGTACGCTGACCGTTCGTGGCAGAATCTCGGACTCGTCAAAGCTGGGAAACCACAGGCTCAAATAAAGCGAATCGCCCATGGCTGTATTCTAAATCGCAGGCGGGTTCGGTTCGATGGCCAAGTTGGTGTGCGCCCACCTACTTTTGACGCGGGAAAAACGCCCTGTTACTATGATGTTCGGCGGCAAACAACCATCTCACCCGAAGCGTCCCCGTCGTCTAGCCTGGCCTAGGACATCGCCCTTTCACGGCGGTAACGCGGGTTCAAATCCCGCCGGGGACGCCAACAAAATAAGAGACTTGCCGGTCCCACCTTGCTTTTCAATGTTGGGCCGATTTTCTGAAAAACAAATTCCCACATCCTGCGCCAGCCGCCGCACGCGAAATACACGTGGCTCACAGTTCTAAAGCTGAGGCTTTTTGGAGCCTCAAATGGCTTCGAAATAATAATTAACCTGTCCTGCGACTGTCCGACGCCACTCGTCATCTAAATAAATCTCTAGTGGCAAAGTCGGGGGTCGGCTTGCCTGCAAGGGAATCATTTTTCCAATCATCGTGACCAGACCGGGAGCGCCGAATGCTTGCTGCACAAGAAAGCGTCGTAGTTCCTCATGAGCTCATGAAGCGGATGTCCGATGCTCGCCAGCGAAGCGATGCACTTTTCAGCTTGGTGCGCGCGGGCTCGTTCTATGAGCGGCCGATTCCGGAGCGTCACCGCATCATNNTCGGACTGAAGAGCGTCCATCCTGAATATGATCGGCTGTTTGCCTTCGGCATCGATCCAGTTGGCGGCGGACTCCCAACCGATTCGCCATCTGACTGGCCCTCCGTGGACGCGGTCCGCGATTATGTGGGCAATATCCGCAGCGCTCTCGACAAATGTCTTGAGCGGGTAATTCTCGATCCACACTCCGCGACAGGCAGCGGTTTTCCACTGTCCACTTTGCTTAACGTCGCGGTTGAGCATCGGCTGATGCACGCCGAAACGCTGGCCTACATGCTGCAACAGTTGCCACTCGAGATGAAAATACGGGAACGCGAATCATCGAATCTCGCTGGTCCGCCAGTCGCCCACCGGGTGGTTTCCGTTCCTGCTGGTGTCGTGACACTGGGCCTCCCGCGGGGCGGCGAGAGCTTTGGCTGGGACAATGAATTTGAAGCTCACGAGGTGGAAGTTCCTGCATTTGAGATCGATCGGTACAAGGTGACAAACCAGCAGTATCTCGAGTTCATGTCGGTCGGCGGCTATGCGACGCGGGCCTTCTGGGACGACGATGACTGGGACTGGAAGACGGATCATGGAATTTCTCATCCGTTGTTCTGGAAGCAACAAGGCGATCACTGGTTTTGCCGGACTATGTTCGACGAAGTGCCGCTGCCGCTGGACTGGCCTGTATATGTGAGTCGCGCAGAGGCCCTGGCCTGCTCCCGCTGGGCAGGGAAGTCGCTCCCCACGGAAGCGGAGTGGCAGCGTGCCGCCTACGGTACCCTCGACGGACCGACAAGAGTTTACCCGTGGGGCAATGAGGTGCCTAAGTCCAGCCTCGGAAATTTTGATTTTCATCGTTGGGATCCCGTGCCGGTGAATTCATTTCCAGAAGGCCAGAGCGCTTTCGGCGTCCACGATATGTTGGGCAACGGCTGGGAATGGACTTCCACCGTTTTCGTTCCGTTTCATGGCTTCGAGCCATTTCCGTTTTACCGCGGGTACTCGGCTGATTTCTTTGATGGCAAGCATTTCGTCATGAAGGGTGGTTCGGCGCGTACCGCCGCGTGCATGCTGCGGCCCACGTTCCGAAACTGGTTTCAGGCTCATTACCAATACGTGTACGCGGGTTTCCGCTGCGTACGCCGCTGATTGTCGGATCATGATCGAAGGGGGTTCAGGAATGCTGGTTCATGCGATTACGACCAATGCCGTATACGAATTCGCTGCCGATGTGCGCGCCGGGCTTACGCGGCCGGGACAGAAAGAGCTCCCCTCGAAGTACCTGTACGACGATGTGGGCTCGGCGCTCTTTGAAGTGATCAGTCATCTGCCCGAGTACGGACTCACGCGAGCCGATGAGCGTTTGCTGCGACGACATGCGCGTGAGATCGTCGACCACCTTGACTCTCCGGTCGCCGTGGCCGAACTAGGCAGTGGCAGTGGCAAGAAGACTCGCTGGATACTGGAGGCGCTCAGCCAACGCGAGCCAACATTCTATTATCCAGTCGAAATATCCCGCTCAGCATTGGCCATGTGCGAGCGCGAACTCAGCGACATTGATTCGATCAGCATCGTGGGGTTTGAACGCGAGTATCTTGACGGTTTGCTGGAAGTCGCAGCACGGCGGCAGCGCGGCCGGCACCTTTTCGTTCTCTTTCTGGGGAGCACCATCGGGAATTTCGATCGTCCCGCCGGGGTGAAGTTCATGACGGAGGTTCGCCGTATCCTCGAATCCGGCGATTCACTTCTTCTGGGAACCGACTTGGAAAAGCCCAGCACACAACTGCTCAAGGCCTACGACGACGAACTGGGAGTGACCGCCGCTTTTGATCTCAACCTGCTGGCCCGCATCAATCGCGAACTCGATGCCGATTTTGACCTGGGCCAATTTGCTCACGTAGCCAGGATCAATCACCACGCCCGGAGCGTCGAAATGCACCTGCAATCCAAGCGGCGGCAGACGGTGCGCATCTCTGTAGCGGATCTGCGCATCGAGTTTTTCGAGGGTGAGACCATCTGGACGGAGAGCAGCCACAAGTACTCGGCGGAAGAGGTCATCCAAATGGCGCGCGATTCCGGCTTTGTCTGTCAGGCACAATGGATTGACGAGCAGTGGCCCTTTGCCGAGAACCTGCTAATCGCGGAATGACTTTATATTGTTTTTTCGCTCGTAAACAGAGGAGGAATCGATGCCCGAAGGATGCACTCACCTTGACCAGATCAAAATAAGACAAACCAACAAGCATGTGTGTGAAGACTGCGTTAAGACCGGCGATACGTGGGTCCACCTGCGTATGTGCCTGATCTGCGGACATGCGGCCTGTTGCGACTCGTCCAAGAACAAGCACGCCACCAAGCATTTCCACCACACGAAACATCCGCTTATGCGCTCGATCGAACCGGGAGAAAGCTGGATCTGGTGCTATGTGGACGAGATCGAGGCGGGCGACCTTGCAGCCTGAAGGCGCGCGTAGGATTCAGGTTCTAGATCGGGGCTGAGACCGAATCATGCCGAAACCGATTTTGCTGAGTGTCGATGACGACTCCGATGTTTTGCGGGCGATTGAGCGTGACTTGCGCTCGCAGTACGGTGCGGAGTATCGCGTCATAGGGAGCGACTCTCCCGACGGGGCATTGGATCTGTTGAAACAGCTGAAGGTGCGCAATGACAGCGTAGCCTTGATGCTCGCAGACCAGCGCATGCCTCGGATGGACGGGGTCACATTTCTGCAGGAAGCAATGCACATCTATCCCGATGCAAAGCGTGCGTTGCTCACCGCATATGCCGACACAAACGCCGCGATCAGCGCCATCAATCAAGCCAGTATCAACTACTTCTTCTTGAAGCCATGGGATCCTCCGGCCGAGCATCTGTATCCGCAGCTGAATGACTTGCTCGATGATTGGCAAGCTTCCTATCGGCCGGCCTTCCAGGGGATCCGGGTTCTCGGCACCCGGTGGTCGCCGAGATCGTATGAGTTGCGTGACTTCCTGGCGCGCAATCGCGTTCCCTATCAGTGGATCGACGTGGAATCTTCCGCCAATGACCCCGAAACCAAGCGTCTTTTGGAGGCTCTGGGTCCGGAAGCCGCCAGTCTCCCGGTCGTGCTCTTTCCGGATGGAACGAAGCTTCTGGAGAGTCTGCCCGCGGATGTGGCGCAAAAAGTAGGCTTACGGACGCGCGCGCAAACCGACTTCTACGATTTGGCGATTGTTGGTGGCGGACCGGCGGGTCTGGCGGCCGCGGTTTACGGCGCGTCGGAAGGCTTGCACACGGTGATGATTGAGCGCGAAGCGCCGGGAGGCCAGGCGGGCATGAGTTCGCGGATTGAAAACTATCTCGGTTTTCCGGCCGGACTCAGTGGTAATGATTTGGCCCGGCGCGCGGTGGTGCAGGCTCAGCGCTTTGGAGTGGAAATTCTGGCTCCGCAGGAAGCGGTCGGTGTGCGCACCGAAGGCTCTTATCGCATCATCAAGCTGGCTGACGGCAGCGAAATATCCTGCCACGCACTGATGATCGCGAGCGGAGTGCAGTGGCGCCGACTGGAAGCTCCCGGCATCGATCGGCTGCAGGGTGCCGGAGTCTACTACGGCGGTGGCGCNNTATCTGATCGACCAAATTAAAGAGACGCCCAACATTCAACTGTGGGCCCATGCCGGCGTGGTCGAAGCGCATGGTGAAACGCGTCTGGAAGAGATTTCGGTGCTATGTTCTGATACCAACACGGTGGAGCGGGTGCCCGCAAGTTCGATGTTCATCTTTATTGGAGCGCTGCCGCGCACGGACTGGCTGGGAGATCTGGTTGAGCGAGATGAACGGGGATTCCTCTTGACCGGCCCCGATCTTATCCGGGACGGACAACGCCCCAAAGGGTGGACCCTCGACTGTGATCCATTCCTGCTCGAGACAAACATTCCGGGCATCTTCGCGGTGGGGGACGTGCGGCATGGTTCGGTGAAGCGGGTCGCTTCGGGTGTCGGCGAAGGCTCAGTAGCGGTGCAGTTCATCCATCAGTATTTGAGCAAAGTATAAATGGTCGAAAATTCGGAACTCCTTCTCGTCCCGGCGTTCGCGGATTTGCCGGAAGATCAGATCGCCTGGTTCATCAGCCAGGCGCAAGAACTCCGCTACAAGGCGGGCGACACCTACTTGCGCCAAGGCACTCCCGCGGATGCGATGTTCGTGATTCTTGAGGGGCAACTTGAGCTCCACGGGGAGATGAGCGGCGACACTGTCGCTTTTTCTCTGACGGCGGGCGATGTCACTGGAGTGCTTCCGTTTTCAAGGATGAAGCAGTTTAACCTGAATGGGCGGGCAGTCACGGACAGCCGCATCTTGCGATTTCCGGCCGCACTGCTTCCGGATCTCGTGCAGAAGATGCCGGAGTTGGCCAAGCGCCTGGTGGGCCTGATGGCCGACCGGATCCGCGAAACCACCCGGATCGAGCAACAACGAGACCGATTGGCCGCATTGGGAAAGCTTTCCGCGGGCTTGGCTCACGAGCTCAATAACCCTGCTTCCGCCGCGAAACGTGCCGCTAGCCAATTGCGCGACATCCTGAAGAAAATCAAGGACGCGAGTCTTGAACTGGGGAGGCGCGATCTCACTTCTGCGCAGAAAGCAGAAATCGAAAAGCTGGAGACTTCGTTCATCCAGAGCGATCAACCTCCACCTGATGCGCTGACTGCCAGCGATCTGGAAGAGCAGGTCGATTCCTTATTGCGCAGTCACGGCCAGAACGACTTGTGGCAACTGGCGGCCGATCTGGCAAGGAAGAACATCAAGCCGGAAGCGCTGGAATCGTTGTTCGCCGCCCTCGATGCCGGCACTGCCCGAGCCGCTCTGGTGAGGATTGCCGCCTCGGTTGAGGTAGCGAACCTGCTCAGCGAAATCGAGAGCAGTACCTCGCGAATTTCCGATCTCGTCCGCGCGATTAAGGAATACACCTACATGGACCAGGCTCCGATACAAAATGTCGATATCGTAAAAAGCCTGGAAACCACGCTCACCATTTTGAACCACAAGCTCAAACGTGGAGTGGTCGTGCAGCGCGAATACCAGCGGGTTCCGTTCCTCGTGAATTCATTCGGGAGCGAGCTTAATCAGGTGTGGACGAATCTCATCGATAACGCCATCGATGCGATGAGTGGAAAGGGCGAGCTTCGAGTCCGAACCTATCGCGATGACGGGTGCGTGGTCGTGGAAATCGGCGATAACGGTCCCGGAATTTCGCCTGAGGTCAAGCCGCACATCTTTGAACCGTTCTTCACAACCAAAGGAGTAGGAGAAGGAACCGGGCTGGGCCTAGATACGGTTCAGCGCATTGTGAAGAAACACAGAGGCAATATTCAGGTGACTTCGAAGCCCGGCGACACACGTTTTCAAGTGTGGCTTCCGCTGGCGGAAACCGCCATGTTTGCAGAGAGAAAGCCCAACTAAGAAGAGCATGACGGCATCGCCTTCCCCGCTGCTTCGGGGAGTCTTGCGGGCTCCAACCAGCAGTGGGGAAGGAGTCGCGACTGCCAGCGCTAACCGCGCTTGAAGGATTGCGTGTGGCTCACCATGAGGAGCACGGTCTGTGCCAGACGCTCCAGAACCGCGAGATCGCCCTCGTCAAAAGCAGCGGACTGCGGGGAGAAAACCTCCAGCACTCCGACGACCTCACGCTCGTACCGGATGGGTGCGGCCACTATCGAGCGAATACCGAGTCGACGAGACATCACGGCTTCGATGCGGGGATCGGTCTCGGCGTCGTCGCAACGCAGGGTTTTTCCTGTACGTATGCACTCCCCGGAAAAACCCGAATTGACATCTACGTGGGTTCCGAGCGGCGGTCCGCCGGTTCCGACGCTGGCCCGGCACATCATAGGGCCTCTGTCGGCGATCGCGATGGCCGCGCCCGCGCCGCGTAAGAGCGTGCGCGCGCGTTCGCTGATCACCCGCAGCGCAGTATTCAGATCCGACCCAAGCGAGTTGAACTCATACTGAATTGAGGTCGAGACCGGTGGCCGGCCAGCGGTCCCTGCCGTGCCAGCGTCGGCTTCCAAACTACCCGCTTCGGCTTCCAAACTAATGGGAACTATATATTTAACTCCCTTGACAAACATGCGGGAACCAAAACCCAAAAAGCGAAAGAAGGCAAAGCGTGCAACCTAATCCCTACATCGAAGACGGGATCGCCCGCCTCAGAACCGAATGGCCGCAAACTCATTATGAGCGTAATAAACACGGCTACCATCTCATCGTGGTGCCGAGCGTGGTGCTCCCAAAAGGTTGGGATAAAACAATCTGCACCGTACTCTTCCTTGCGCCTCCCGGATTCCCTGCTGCTTGCCCCGATCACTTTTTTACTGATATTGAAATACGCCTGTTGGATCACCGCCGCAACCCCGGAGGCTGGCCGCACAACACCAACATAGGCAACGGGGCATGGCTGGAGCAGTTGGGCTGGCCGCAGTGGAAAGATTGCCAGTGGTGGTCATGGCATTTGCAGATGTGGAATCCGAATCAAAGTTCCCTTTTTACATACATGAAAGTCATTCAACAGCGACTCAACCCAGCGCGCTGAGTCTTTTGTACTTAGGGAGTTATGTATATAGTTCCCAAACTAATAGATCGCGGCTGGTAGGTTCCACCACCTGGAGATCTGCCGCCCAAGCCCAGCCCAGGCACTCGGTCGAAGGTAAGCTTCGGCGCCTTGCGACTGGGCGCTGTGTCATTAAGTGCCAGCCACTCATCCAAGCGCTGGCGCGCCTCCACGGGGAGCTCGGAGAATCGCACCCCGGCGCGACCGAGAGCATCTGCCCATGCGATATAGCCAGTCGTCTCCAGGTGAGTATTGGAATCCGGCAGATCGAGGCTGATTTGAAATTGGCGGTCAGCTTCCAGGGGGACGACCGTTTGCATGGACAGGCCCTGCTCGCTGAGATCCAGAATCATGCCGCCCGTGACCCCATCGAAACTGGCAAAGATTGGCCCATGCACCTTATGCCGCAGGCAACTACGACGGTCTGTAATCATCTTCCAGTCTCCAGCAGCCTCCACCCCGCAGTTTTCTCGCCCCATCGACACACGAGATCATCAGTTCCGAACGAAACGTCAGTTCGAAAGGAACGATGCGTGCGGGCTTAATCCGCTGGGGTGGAGAGTCTTCGGCGCTTGTGCTGTTCCGATGATCGGAGCAAAGACGGGTAAAAGGAAGTGCATGACAGGGGTCCCCGCGCTCCCAACGGTGTCTCGCCGGGTAAGAATTCAGAAATTTGGGGGGGTACCCCCCCTCCCCCTAAAATGAGTTAAGTCGATGATAGTAAGGTA
>PLHP01000129.1:0-502 GCA_003138955.1 Acidobacteriaceae bacterium
GGGTCCGGCATGGGCAAGACATCCACGCGCGGCCACAAGGGGCAGTGGTCCCGCTCGGGTGCGCGTCTGATACGCGGGTTTGAAGGCGGCCAGATGCCGCTGCACCGGCGCGTGCCGAAGCGCGGTTTCACGAATATTTTCCGCGAGGAATACGACGTCGTGAACCTCGATCGCCTGGCGGCGCTTGGCGTCGCCGAAATCACCCCCGAAGTGCTGAAGAAGGCGGGCGTGGTGAATGGCAGGCAGCCGGTCAAGGTCCTGGGCAACGGCGAACTGACGACTGCGATTACCGTGCACGCGCACAAGTTTTCGAAGTCGGCGCAGGAAAAAATCACCAAAGCGGGCGGCAAGTGTGAGGTCTTGCAGTAATGCTGGATAAGCTGGCGAACATCTTCCGGGTTCCCGACCTGCGCAAGCGCGTGCTGTTCACGCTCGGCCTGCTGGCGGTGTATCGCATCGGCGGCCACATCCCGACGCCCGGGATCAACGGCGACCGGCTGGC
>PLHP01000129.1:571-6503 GCA_003138955.1 Acidobacteriaceae bacterium
CCGCTGGCCAAGCTGCAAAAAGAGGGCGAAATGGGCCGCAAGAAAATCACCCAGTGGACGCGTTATCTCACGGTGGTTTTGAGCGCGGTGCAGTCGTTCGGGATTGCCATCAGCCTGCAGAAAGCGGGAGATTTCGTCAACACTCCCGGACCCGGCTTCATCCTGATGACCATGCTGACGCTGACCACGGGCAGCGCTTTCATCATGTGGCTGGGCGAGCAGATCACCGAGCGCGGCATCGGCAACGGCATGTCGCTCCTGATTTTTGCGGGCATCGTGGTCGGTCTGCCGCGCGGCGTGATCGATCTCTACCAGAAGGCGAGCACCTCGGCTTGGGGAGTATTCACGGCCCCGGCCATCCTGATGCTGCTGGTGCTGATGATCGCAGTGGTGGCGTTTATCGTATTCGTCGAACGCAGCGAGCGCCGGATTCCGGTGCAATATGCCAAGCGCGTGGTCGGACGAAAGGTGATGGGCGGGCAATCGACGCACCTGCCGCTGCGGGTGAATGCCGGCGGTGTAATGCCGGTGATTTTCGCGTCATCGATTCTGGCTTTGCCCCAGATGCTGGGTGCGGCATTCCACAACAACAAGGTGGTCGGCCCTGTTCTGGACGCGATGAAATGGGGCGAACCGCTATACACCTTGCTCTATTGCCTGGGGATTATTTTCTTTGCCTACTTCTATATTTCGATCGTGTTCAATCCGAACGAGGTTGCGGACAACATGCGGAAGTGGGGAGGTTTTATTCCCGGCATCCGGCCGGGGAAGCGGACTTCGGACTTTATCAACGATGTTCTCACCCGCATCACGCTGGTGGGCGCGGCCTACCTGATTTTGATTTCGCTGATTCCGGAGTGGATGATTGCGGGCATCAAGCTCAATCACCTTCCGTTGCTGGGGCGCGTGTTTGAGAACCTGCCGACCTGGATCACGAACGGTTTGGGCGTGAACTTTTATTTTGGAGGAACCTCGCTGCTGATCGTGGTCGGGGTTGCGATGGACACGGTTACGCAGATTGAAGCGCAGCTCATCATGCGGCACTACGATGGATTCACGCCGAAGAGCGGGCGAATTCGCGGACGCCGGACGTGGTAGTCAGGATTAGCTGAGCTGGCTTCTAGCAAACCGCTTTTGATTGCTAGAAGCCAGCAGCTCACTTGGTACAAGGGTTTTGTGAAGGGCAGTTTTTCCGCGACGCGAAATACGAATAAAAGGGATCATTTTGATGGCCAATGAGACCGCACGAAATATCGGACCCGTGATTGTTCTGGGGCCTCCCGGAGCCGGGAAGGGCACCCAGGCCAAACGGATCGTCGACCGTTACGGTATCCCGCAGATATCGACGGGTGATCTTTTACGGGATAACGTTGGGCGTGGTACCAAGCTCGGACTGGAAGCCAAGGCGATCATGGCGCGAGGCGAACTGGTTCCGGACGAGTTAATCTACGGCATTGTGTCCAGCCGGCTGCGGGAGGCCGATTGTCAACGGGGATTTGTGCTGGATGGCTTTCCCCGGACAGCCGCCCAGGCACGATGGCTGGACGCTACCTTGGAAAAAGAGATCTTTGATAAATCGCAGAGCGACAAATCGGAGAAGTGTCCGCCGATTGTGATCCAGTTGCTCGTAGACTATAATCAATTACTGCTACGGCTCACCGGGCGGCGTTCGTGTCCCACCTGTGGACGGCTCTATAACATTCACTTTCAGCCCCCTCTCGTCGACGAGTTGTGCGATGTAGACGGATCCAAGCTGTTGACCCGCAGCGACGATCGCGAAGACGTTATTTCGGAGCGATTGGCGGCCTATGAGAGCCAGACCAAGCCGGTAGCGGATTATTACCGGGCGCAGCGGCGGCTGGTAGTGGTCAATGCGGACCGGACGATGGACGAGATTGCGGCGCAGATTTTTGGCGTGATTGACAGGCATGGCCAGGACGCTGGTGGCGGAGCGGCCAAGTTAGAGTCAGCGAGCTAGGGTCGGCGAAGTTAGAGTCAATGATGAGTTTTGGAGAAGACCGGATCATCCGCAAGTCGCCGGAAGAGATCGAAAAGATGAGGCGGAGCGGGAAGATGGTCCGCCAGGTTCTGAACCACTTGAAAACGCTGGTGGCGGCCGGCGTTACCACGATGGACCTGGAGAAGGCTGCCGAGAAACTGATCGCGGAACTCGGAGCGGCTCCGGCGTTCAAGGGATATTACGGCTATCCCTGTGTGCTGTGCACTTCGATCAACGAAGAGATCGTGCACGGGATCCCGTCGGAAAAGCGGGCGCTGAAAACGGGCGACATCGTTTCCATCGACTGCGGCGTGGTCTGCGATGGGTATTACGGAGACGCTGCCATCACCGTGCCGGTGGGCGAGGAACTGAGCACGGAACTGAAGAAGCTGCTCGAAGTGACCGAGGCTTCGCTGTACAAGGGCATCGAGCAGGTAAAGATCGGCAACACCGTCGGACACGTTGGCTCGGCGATCCAGAAGCACGTGGAAGCGAACGGGTTCAGCGTGGTGCGAGAATTTGTCGGGCACGGCATCGGGACGAAGCTGCATGAAGCGCCGCAGATTCCGAACTTTGGCAAGAAGGGTCAGGGCGCGGAGTTGACCGAAGGAATGGTGCTGGCGATTGAGCCGATGGTGAACTCGGGCGGTCCCGAGACGAAGGTTTTGAGCGACAAGTGGACGGCCGTAACTGCGGACGGCAGTTACAGCGCACACTTTGAACATTGCGTGGCGGTAACCAGAAAAGGGCCGATGATTTTGACGCAGTAGAGGCTCTTGGCCGTCAGCCGTCAGCCGTCAGCCCTCGGGAAAAGCGCTGATCGCGAAGGTTCTAACTGAGGGCTGACGGCTGATGGCTGAAAGCTGACAAGGAGTCGATGAGCAAAGAGGACGCGATTGAAGTGATGGCAGTGGTGGTCGAACCCCTGCCCAATGCCATGTTCAAGGTGGAGCTCGAAAACAAACACCAGGTGCTGGCGCACGTTTCCGGCAAGATGCGGAAGAACTTCATACGGATACTGCCGGGAGACAAAGTCGCGGTCGAACTTTCTCCCTACGATCTGAATCGCGGGCGAATTGTGTACCGCTACAAATAGCATTATGGGGAGCGGCGGGCGAGACGCCCGCCGGACAGCCGGCGAGGACGCCGGCGCTACATGAGGAGTTATGAAAGTAAGAGCGTCGGTAAAGAAAATTTGCGACAAGTGCAAGGTCATCCACCGCAAGGGAGTAGTGCGGGTGATCTGCGAGAACTCGAAACACAAGCAGCGTCAGGGCTGAATATAAGGACCTGCGGTTGCAGTTACTGAGAGCTGAGAGCTACATAAGAGAGGGATCATGGCTCGTATTGCAGGCGTCGATCTTCCGCGCAACAAGCATGCGAATATCGCGCTCACTTACATCTACGGCATCGGCAATTCACGCGCGGCGCGCATTCTGGACGCGGCGAAAGTGGACCCGATGAAGAAAGTGTCGGACCTCGCGGAAGACGAGGTCAACCGCATCCGCCAGGTCATCGAGGCGGAAGGCTCGGTGGAAGGCGATCTGCGCAAAGACGTTTCGATGAACATCAAGCGGCTCATCGAAATCGGATCGTATCGCGGATTCCGTCATCGCAGGAACCTGCCGGTTCGCGGGCAGCGCACGCACACCAACGCTCGTACCCGCAAAGGCCCGCGCAAAGGCACGGTGGCGCAGAAGAAGAAGACGGCTAAAGCTTAAAATCGGTTGTCAGTTGTCAGTTATCAGTTCTCAGTCGTCGCGGAGAACGGTTTTACTGAGAACTGAGAACTGAGAACTGAGAACTCCAAACAATGGCAAAACCAGTAGCAGCAGGCGGCGCCGCGGCGCCCGAGAAAAAAGGCAAGACGAAGAAGTTCAAGAAGAAAGAGCGCAAGCACGTTCCGCACGGACTGGTGCATGTACAGGCCTCTTTCAATAACACCATCGTGACCATTACGGATATGACCGGAAATGTGCTGGCGTGGAAGAGTTCGGGGTCGCTCGGTTTTCGCGGGTCCCGCAAAGGGACTCCGTTTGCGGCGCAGCAGGCCGCGGCGAACGCCGCCAGCATGGCGCGCGATCACGGAGTGCGCACGGTGGATGTGCGGGTGAGCGGTCCGGGATCGGGCCGGGAATCGGCGGTGCGCGCGCTGGCCTCGGCGGGAATCGAAGTGCGATCGATCAAGGATACGACGCCGATTCCGCATAACGGTTGTCGGCCGCCGAAACGGCGCAGAGTGTAAAGCCGTCGTTGGTCGTTAGTCAAAACCTGACTGCCAGCGAACACAGGCGAACGACGAAAGACCAACGACTGATTTTGTCCGGGATGAAGGGTGAAGCCAAACCTGTAAACCGGTCATCTAACAAAGGAGAATAACTTGGCACGTTATACCGATGCAGTGTGTCGTCTTTGTCGCCGGGAAGGGATCAAGCTCTTCCTCAAAGGCACCAAGTGCTTCAGCGACAAATGTCCTATTGAGAAGCGCAACTTCGCTCCCGGACAACACGGGAAAGACAAGAAGACCAAGGTTGTAGGCTACGGTCTGCAGTTGCGCGAAAAACAGAAAGCCAAACGCATCTACTTCACCCAGGAAGGCCAGTTCCGGAATTATTTCGAGAAGGCCGTCACCTTCAAGGGTGTAACGGGTGCGAAGCTGCTGGAACAACTCGAACGGCGTTTGGACAACGTCGTCTATCGCCTCGGCTTCGGCATCTCTCGCCGCCAGGCGCGCCAGCTGGTGCGTCACGGGCACGTGCAGGTGAATGGCAAGAAGGTAAACATCCCCTCGTACGAGGTTACCGTTGGCGAAGAGATTGCGATTCGCGAGAGCAGCCGCAAGGTGCCGATTCTCGAGGTCGCGAGGGATTTTGCCAGTCATCAGCCGGCGCCGGTGTGGTTGGAGATCGATCGCGAGAACTACAAGGGACGCGTGATTGCGCTGCCCAAGCGCGAAGATATCCAGTTGCCGGTGAATGAGCAGCTGATTGTGGAGTTGTACAGCAAGTAGTAAGTAGTCGTTGGTCGTTAGTCGTTAGTCGTTGGCAATACCAGCGACCCGCGAACGACCAGCGACTAACGACCAACCACTGTTTCTTGGCCCACTTTTTCGTGCCAGATCAGCCTTTCCTGCTGTGACCTGAGCCGGGCCGCTCAGCGAGCAGGATCGAGCCACATGGCCGAGAGGAGAAACACACGATGTTATGGAGAGGGTTTCAAAAACCGAAGCGGCTGGCGAGCGATACCACTTTGCTTACCGACAAATACGGGATGTTCTGGGCGCAGCCGTTTGAGCGCGGATTTGGCACCACCATCGGCAACGCGCTGCGGCGCGTGCTGTTGAGTTCGATCGAAGGCGCGGCCGTTACCGCGGTGAAGATCGAAGGCGTACTGCATGAGTTCCAGTCGATCCCGGGCGTGGTCGAGGATGCGACCGACATCATCCTCAACCTGAAACAGGTCCCGTTCAAACTTGCGGGAGACGGTCCGAAGGCGATTTACCTGCGCGCCGAGCAGCCGGGAGTGGTCACGAGCGGCATGATCGACGCCGACGGCGACGTGGAAATACTCGACAAGGAAATCTACATCGCGACCGTGAGCGAAGGCGGCAAGCTCGACATGGAAATGCGCCTGAAGCGCGGCCGCGGCTACGTTTCCGCGGACAGGAATTTCGAAGACGATCTGGGCATCGGATTCATTCCCATCGATTCCGTGCACACGCCGGTGCGCAAGTGCAACTACACCGTCGAACCGGCGCGTTTGGGACAGATCACCGATTACGACAAGCTGACGGTCGAGGTCTGGACGAACGGTTCTATCACTCCCGGCGATGCGCTCGGCCTCTCCGCGAAGCTGCTGAAGGATCACATGAATATCTTCATCAACTTCGAAGAGGAGATCGAGACGGCGGCGGCGAGCGAAGAGCGCAGGCCC
>PLHP01000255.1 GCA_003138955.1 Acidobacteriaceae bacterium
AGCGCCACCATGAGCGAATCTTCGAGCTTTCCGCCCGCAGCCAGCGTGAATCCATCGCGCCCCCGGATCGAAAACGGCGCCTGCGACATCGATTCCATCCCGCCCGCCAGCACCATCTTCGCTTCCTCCGTCTGGATCATCTGCGCCGCGCTGACGATCGCCTGCATTCCCGACCCGCACAGCCGATTCACCGTCAGCGCCGGAGTCTCAATCGGTAAGCCCGCCCGCAATGCCGCGTGCCGCGCTCCATACAGCGCGTCGCCCGAAGTTTGCTGCGCGTTGCCGAACACGGCATGATCGAACTCTTTCGCATCGATCCCCGCCCGCTCGATCGCCGCCTTCGCCGCCGCCGCGCCCAGTTCCTGCGCCGTGTAATCTTTGATCTTCCCGCAATAGCGCCCAAAGGGCGTGCGCGCCCCGCTGACAATGGCAATGTCTCCAGGCTTCACATGAGTCCTGACTTGTATGAAAGAGTGCGCTGGCCTGAGGCCAACCTGTGAGTTTAACAGAGCAGCTCTCAGCTCTCAGCTCTCAGCTGTCAGTTATCAGCTACAGCCTAAGTTTCACGCTGTTACCTGTTAGCTGAGAAGTTTGGGTTTCATCGCTTCGAAGAAGTTTCAGAACGCAAGAAGAATCCGCCAGGATTTTCTCCGCGAACTCCGCGTAGTATTCTGCGTCCTCAGCGTTAAAGATTTGGATTTTCTCGGCGTCTCGGCGGTGAAAAGCTACGCCACGGCTGCGGATGCAGCGAACTGCGGCGCCTGACTCACAATCTTCCCCGCGCCCTGCACTACCGCCTGCTCCAGAGCGTGATCGGCGCGGTTGGCCACTTCGGTCACAATGTCCACCGGATCGAAATGCTGCCGTATCACCGCCTGCGCCAGACCGGCGCTGAACTCGACTCCCTGGTCCTTACCCGGGAAACGTACTTCCCCGAGCAGCCGCCGCAATTTCTCCACCGCCAGCACGGCTTCCTTTTCGCCCGTGTCGCCGAGCACCAGCGCGACCGTCGTCGCTTCATAGCGGAACGCCAGATCGTTGGTCCGTATGTTCGCCGAAATCCGCTGCCCGATCTGCTCCATCACCGCCGTCACCGCCGGCTCGCCATACTCCTTGATCAGCGCGCTCCGCCGTCCAAACTGCATCAGCAACACCGTCACCGCCGTCCCCTGCTGCAACCCGCGCCGGGTTTCCGCCTGCAGAAGATCCAGATAAGAAGCCCGCTTCAGCAGCCCCGATTTCTCGTCCGTCACCGAAAGATTTTTCACCAGCCGCCGCAGCCCAGCGTTGTTGAGCGCGATCAACACCTGGTCGCTCAACGTCCGGATCACCAGCACTTCCGTAGTCTGCCACACCCGGGTGGTGTTCTGGGTCAGGATCAACACTCCGATCTGGTCTTTGTTATTGTCATTGCCTTCGGTCAGCGGCAGAGCCAGCAGCGATTCGATCTGCAACTCTTCGACCGCGCTGCGCACGTCCATTAACTCCGGAGCGTTGGTCGCATCGCCGATCGTCACCGTGCCTCGCGCCACCGCCAGATCCTGCAGCGTTTCCACCAGGCTCACCAGCGCCGCCGCGCTCGCCGGAATCAGCCCCTCCATGTGGTATTCCTGCACGCTCGATGGCGGCAGACCCGGTTTGCGCAAGGCCGCAATGCAACGCGCCGTCCTCCAGTTCGCGCCGATTTCGTTCGCCGCCGTTTTCAAAACTCCTTCCGCGTTTCCCTGGCGATAGAGCGTGCGCGTGATTTCCGCCACTTTCGCCAGACTGCTGACGTCGGCCGCCTCGCTCGCCGCAGCCGCCGCTGTCGCAGCCGCTGGCCCAGCCTGCTCGCCACTCGCCGCAGCGGTCGCAGCCGGCGCCGGTGGCGATTTCGCGTACCGCGGTTCAATGCCGGCCGCAATGTATAACTTCTGCAGCTCCTGGTTGCGCTCTTCCTCGCGCGGAAACAGTTCTTGAATGCGCTGCAAACGTTCCATGGCCTTCGAGCGCATCCCGTACTGCACCAGGATCTCGGCTTGCAGCATCAGATCCTGCAGCGCGGCCGCTCCCAACGTCGGCTCCTGGGCCCTAACATCAACTTCCCGCTCTTCGTTCTTCGCCGGCGCGAACCGCGATGCGATCGCCTTAAAGCGCTGATCGTCGATCTTGCCCCGCAGCGCCTCCAGCCGTTTCTGATGTCCCGGCTCGTACGGATCCACTTCCGCCGCCCGGTCCAGGCACTCTCCCGCTTTCTGGTAATCGTGCTTCAGACAATACAGATCGAACAGCTTCAGCAGCGCCTGGGCGTAGTCGGTTTCACGGTTCGACGCATTGAACAGCTCCGCCAGAAACTCCAGTATTTCCGCCGACGGACGGTGCGATGCCAGTAGTTCCTGCATGGTCGTGGTGAACGATCGTCGTTCCCCACGCCGCCGCTGGAAAGCCTCCAGCTTCCGCGCCAGCGCCACCGCCTCCGCATCCAGTTCGGAATCGATCATCTTTCCGATCAGGCTGACCACCTGGTGCATGCGCGCCGGGTTCTGCTCGAATATCTGCCAGATCAACGGCTCGCTCTCCACGCACCGGTCCGCGGACAGCAGCGCCTGCGCATACAGGTCGCGCAGGTCAAGCGAGGCATCTCCCGATTGCACCAGCGGCTCGAAAATAAAAATCGCTGCCCCCGCCTCGCCCCGCGACAGCAGGCTCTTGCCATAGGCCAACGCGATTTTCGATTCCGTCGGATTCTCCGTGTAGGCCCGCTCGAACCAGGGACCCGCGTTTCCACCCGAAGTCTCCATCAGTTGCGCCAATTGCAGAAATGACTGCGACGCCAGCACGTGCTCGCCCAGTTCCGCCGCCCATTCCGCCACCCGCAAATGGTTTTGTTGCGATGGTTCCAGGCTCACAATCCGCCGCAAAACCAGCAACCCCTCTTCTTTTCGTCCCTGCCGCTGCAAGTCCTCCAGCGCATTTTCATACGTCCCGATCGCCAGCTTTTTGTTGGAATTCTCCAGCAGTTGTCCAAAGTGCACTTTCTGTTCCCAGGTCGGGTTGGCATACCGCGCCAGCTTCTTATAGGTCAGGCTCGCTCGCGTCGCATCCTTTGACGCCACCTGCCGATCAAACAACTCTCCCAGCAGCCGCACCGCCTGCGCTCCCTTACTTAGAGAGAGACACAGGTCCGCCGCCACCTGCCGTACATTGTCGTTTTGCGGATCGCTTTCCAGGATTTGCAGGTATTCCGCCAGCGCGTCGGCCGTTTTCCCCTTCTGTAAAAGCTTCTCGGCCTTTTCTACGCGGCGGGCTACTTCGGCACGATTAGGATTTTCCGGCATGAGCGGTCTTAGGACACGGTTCTGAGGACAGAGAGTCCCGCCTTGATTTTAAGATTCACCCTCCGCACCGGCAACGCGCTACCCCCGCTCCGCGATTACTAAAGTCATGCGTTCGGCGCGCTCCCCACTCTGCGCGACGGTTTTTGGAGAAAGCTGGCATCATCCTTCGACCAAGCGTCGCCCGATAAGTGCCAAATTGGGAAAAATCCCACCTGCCATCCCGAGTTTTTTGACCGATTCTGCATTGATACCTCTCATCCTTCTGATATTCTGATCCAGTTTCGGGTCCCATCTGGGCGGCGGGACGACCCCTGAATTTCCCTATCCGTGCGACTTCCTGTCGCGATCAGTTCCTGGCCGCTCTGTTCCCCCGAACGAAGGAGCATCTGTGACTTCCACTCGAAAATTCACCATTCTTTCAGGCACTGAACGCCAGCCCGTCCGTGGTGCCCGCCTCATCCACAATTCGCATGCGGACCAAACCATTGAAGTCTCCATACGACTTCGGCCGAGATCGGAGGCCAAGCATAAGGAATTAAGAAGTGCCCTCGAAAAACCCGGCTTCAAGCACATGTCGCGCGTGGAGTTCGAGAATGCCTATGGCGCCGATCCTGCCGATCTCAGCCAAGTTAAGAAGTTCGCCCAGGAATTCGGCCTGAAGGTTCACGAGACCGGCACGGAACTCGCGCGCCGGACCCTGATGGTGTCAGGAACCGTAAGCAATCTCGAAAAAGCCTTCCACGTGGAACTCAAAGAGTACAGCCACCCCAAGGGAAATTTCCGCGGCCGTATCGGCGCCATCAGCGTGCCCACCGAGTACGCGGACATCATCACGGGAGTGTTTGGGCTCGACAACCGGCCGCAGGCGGAACCGCATTTCAGGCGCCTGCCGTCAACCGGCGGGCTTAGGACCAGCGTCTCTACCAGTACGTATGATCCCAATGAAGTGGCGCAAATCTATGACTACCCGGCCGGCGACGGAACCGGCCAGTGTATCGGGATCATTGAATTGGGTGGAGGCTTTCAGCTCGACGACCTGAGCAACTATTTCAGCTCGCTCAATATCAACGTACCGCAAGTCATCTCCGTATCCGTCGATGGAGGCGCCAATAATCCAACCAATCCGAACAGTGCCGACGCCGAAGTGATGCTCGACATTGAAGTCGCGGGCGCGATTGCTCCGGCGGCGAAGATCGTCGTCTATTTCACCCCGAATACAGATCGGGGTTTTCTGGACGCCATCACCACCGCCGTACACGACAGCACCAATCAGCCCTCGGTCATTTCCATAAGCTGGGGCTCGGCCGAGTCGCAATGGACCTCTCAGGCACTCACCAACTTCAACGACGCCTTTCAAGCGGCTGCGGCCATGGGTGTAACCGTCTGCGTCGCCTCCGGTGACAATGGTTCTTCCGACGGAGTCAACGACGGCAAAAACCACGTCGATTTCCCGTCTTCCAGCTCGTTCGCACTGGGTTGCGGCGGCACCACAATGCAAGCTTCGAGCGATCAAATTGTCAACGAAACAGTGTGGAACGACCAGCCGAACGGAGGAGCGACGGGCGGCGGTGTGAGCGACGTGTTCCCGCTTCCGAGTTGGCAAAACGGCTTCGATGTCCCGGCGCCCACAGTTCAGGGTGGCGGGCGCGGCGTACCGGACGTCTCCGGCGATGCCGACCCCAACACCGGCTACAACATTCTCGTCGATGGCGAGAACGAAGTTGTCGGTGGCACCAGTGCGGTTGCTCCTTTATGGGCCGCGCTGGTAGCGCGAATCAATCAACAGCTCGGGAAACCGATCGGTTTCGTGAACCCCTTAATCTACGCGCAAGCCGTCGAAGCATCGGGATTCCACGACATAACCCAAGGCAACAATGGCACCTTTAGCGCGGCCAAAGGATGGGATCCATGCACCGGACTTGGCAGTCCCGATGGAGTCCCGTTAGAGGCAGCGCTAACCGGAAAGCCCACTGCACCGGCAACTGCATCCGCGCGTTCCGGCAGATCCAAAAGAACCGCAGCCTAACCCCACCCGGGGGCGAGCCTCGCTCGCCCCCAATTTTTCTCCCCGCATTGCCGCCGTCTCGCGGCTCATTCATACTGAGAAACATCATACTGAGAAACAGCATACCGAGAACCATGGGAACAGAAGATCTCTTGCTGGCAGGGCAGCACGTTCGTCTCGAACCGCTTGACCATCGCCACGTCGACGGATTGGTAGCCGCGTCGGCAGTCGATCCCTCCCTCTATCGGTGGAGTCCCGTCCCGCAAGGCAAAGCCGAGGCTACCCGCTACGTTGACACCGCCTACGCCTGGCGGGATGCTGGCAGCGCTCGGTCGTTCGCGACCGTCCGCGCAGATGACGGCGTCGTCATCGGGTCAACCCGCTTCTGGAACCTGGAGCGATGGTCGTGGCCGCCGGGCCACGCGCGGTACGGTCGCCAAGTCCCCGACGCCTGTGAGATTGGCTATACCTGGCTGACGCGCTCAGCGCTCCGGACATCAGCCAACACCGAAGCTAAGCTGCTCATGTTGACGCATGCCTTCGAAGCCTGGCAAGTGTTCCGTGTCTGCTTTCACACCGACGCGCGTAATCAGCGTTCCCGCGCTGCGCTCGAACGCATCGGCGGAAAGTTCGAGGGAATCCTCCGAGCCCATCGCATGGGCGCCGACTACATCCCTCGCGACTCGGTGCGCTATTCGATCGTAGCTGCGGAGTGGCCAACTGTGAAACAACAGCTGCATAAGCTCTTGGATCAAGCCCAGGGCTGAAAAGCGTCCTCACTTCCGAAGCCAGTAGCTAACTGCTCAACGCCAGGTATGAACCGCTAATTTAGAATGTCCCTTGTGAGCGAACCCCTCCGCATCGGGATTATCGGCGACTTCAATCCCGAATTCCGCTCCCATCACGCGACCAACGATTCGCTGCAGCACGCGGCTCGGAAGCTCCAGCTCAAAGTGGAATCAGCCTGGCTTCCGACGCCTTCGCTTCTCCAGCCCGGAGCCGCCGCCACCCTGGATTCCTTCGACGGCCTGTGGGCCTCGCCAGGCAGCCCCTACAAAAGTTTCGACGGCATGCTCAAAGGCATCGAGTTCGCCCGCGTCCACGACCGGCCATTTCTCGGCACCTGCGGAGGCTTTCAGTACACGCTCATCGAGTGCGCCCGCAATGTGCTCGGCATCCACGACGCCACCACCGCCGAAGAAGATCCCCACGCCAGCAACATCGTCATCTATCCCGTCGCCTGCGCCGTTCCCAACCGCGATCCGAGCGCGCCCAAGCTTTCCGGAAAAGTGAACCAGATCCGCCTCCGTCCCGGCTCCTATCTCGCGGCGCATTACGGAAAGGAAATAATCGAGGAAGAATTCTTCTGCAACTACGAACTGAACCCCGAGTTCGAATGGATGGCGATGGAAGCGGGCTTCCCGGTCGTGGCCCGCGGCTCCAAGGAAGAATGCCGCGCCATAGAATCGCCCGCGCACCTGTTTTTCATCGCGACGTTATTCCAACCGCAACTTTCGTCACGCGAGGACAACCCGCATCCGCTGATCATGGCCTTCGTGCAGCAAGTCGCCGACTTCCGCCGCAAAAGGCTCGACGACTCCATCCTCACCTAACAGTCCGTGGTAAGAGTCTGATTCGTATCAGGGCACGCCTTCAGGCGTGCCGCAAGTGCCATGTTATGAATGCGCCTTTAGGCGCTGGTTCTTGGCGCCAGAGTTTCACCACACGCTGCTGAGGGCGCGCCGAAGAAAGCGCTCCAACCCGGTGGAACGAAGCATCCAGCCCCGGAGGGGCGAGCTAACTTAGCCCAGCGCTTCAGCGCTGGGAAAAGTGAGAAGAATGAGCTAAATCCCGGAGGGACGACCCACCTCTCAGCACACTCTTCAGCGCTGCGATAGCTAGGGGCCAGTTACTCAGTGAACAACGAGCGCCCCGCCCAACCTTCGGGCGGGGCATTCGTCGGACTTACTATGGACGCGAAGCCCGGGGACGCCAGTGACCGAAGTCTGCCAGGCACCCCAAGGCGCCACCTTCTACCGCGTTGTGGCCAGTACCGACGCACGTTTCTCCGGAGGCACAAACTGCCGTACGTCGTGTCCCGTATAGACCTGCCGCGGACGCGCGATCTTCTGCTCCGGATCGACGACCAACTCCTGCCATTGCGCCAGCCAGCCTGAGGTGCGCGGGATGGCAAACAGCACGGTAAACATCTCCGGTCTGAAGCCCATGGCCTGATAGATGATCCCCGAGTAAAAGTCGACGTTGGGATACAGTTTACGGGTGACGAAATACTCATCCTCAAGGGCGATTCGCTCCAGTTCCAGCGCGATGTCAAGTTTGGGATTTCCGCCCGTGACCGCGAATACTTTCTCCGCCGTCCACTTGATGATCTTGGCGCGCGGATCGTAGTTCTTATACACGCGGTGGCCAAAGCCCATCAGCTTGCCTTTCCCTTCCTTGATTTTCTTGATGTAAGCGGGGACATTCGCCTTGGAGCCGATTTCATCGAGCATGATTAGAACGGCTTCGTTGGCTCCCCCGTGCAGCGGTCCGGCCAAGGCAGCCGCCGCGGCTGCGGTTGACAGGTACGGATCGGTCTGGGCGCTGCCCACCGCCCGCATGGCGTTGGTGCTGCAGTTCTGCTCGTGGTCGGCATGCAAAATGAAAAGAATGTCCAACGCGCGGGCTAACACAGGATTGGCCACGTACTTCGGCTCCACCATCTTCCACAACATGTTCATGAAATTTTCCGGATAGCTGAGATCGTTGTCCGGATAGACATACGGATAGCCGAGACTGTGCCGATACGACATGGCCGCGATGGACGGCATCTTGCCAATCAGCCGCTTGATCTGGTGCAGCCGGTTGGCGGGATCTTGAATCTGCCTGGCCTCGGGATAGCTGGCCGACAAAGCTGCCACCGTGCTCACCAGCATCGCCATGGGATGGGCATCGTGGCGGAAACCCTCCATGAACTGTTTCGTGTTTTCATGCAGCATGGTGTGATGGGTGATCTCGTTGATCCAGTTTTTCAGATCCGCTGGACTGGGCAGGTCGCCGAACAGCAGCAGGTAGGCAACCTCAAGGTACGTGCAGTGTTCCGCCAGCACTTCTATGGGGTAGCCCCGGTAGCGAAGGATGCCCTTGTCGCCGTC
>PLHP01000249.1 GCA_003138955.1 Acidobacteriaceae bacterium
ATAGCGGAAACCACCGGAAAGGCTCTCGTAACTCGGCAGATCGATTCCAGTGATGATCTCGAGTGTCCCTGCGGTTGAGACCTGGGTGATGACCGGGGCGACCTTTTCCACGTGCGGCAGTTTGGCCAGAATGCCGCCCACCTTGATCGGCATCGGGCTGCCCGTCAGCCCCGCAATAAAAGACGATCCCGGAGGCATCACGATCACATCCGCCCCGATGCCCGCAGCCCGCGTGCGCTGATCCTGCAGCATCCCCAGTGAAAGGCCTACGATCAACAGGATCAGCGTGACTTCAAGCGCGACTGCCACAATGCTGATCAGCGAGCGCACCGGCCGATGCACTAAATTCCCGACGATCATGCGATTCATCATGTCTTTTCCAGAGGACTCACCTGAGAACTACTTGCTTTGGCCATCCGCCGCTTTCACCGGGGTAGAATTGGGCTGGTTGAGGTGTACCACGTCAGCCCCAGGCGGCTGCTCCAGCGCAAACTGGTCGTCGCTTAGCGTTTTATTGATTTCCAACTTAACCATGTTCAGGGTGATGTCGTAATTCTCCTGCGGCCGTTCGATCTTAATCCTACTCGGGAATGTTGTCCCCGCGTAGTCTTTGTATTCCTGGTACGTTGCGTCGGTCGCGACGTTTCCCTCTTGGTCATAGATCCTTTGCCGGTACGGCAGCAGGTCGGTTCGGCTGAACTCGATCCTGCGGGATAGATAAGGGCCCTGAGGCCCCTGTCGGATAACCAGCAGTCTGTAATCGGGCTGTTCGACCCGATGCTTCTTCGCGTCCAGGACGGTTTCATAGCCGTTTTCCAGCACCGCAATCTCGTCCCGGCCGATTTCCGGCAGCAGCAGCGCGTCGTAAATGTACTGTGGCCGCATGTTCTCCAGCCGTTTGCCGGGCTGGTAGGGGGCATTATTTGCGCCCACGACAAACTTACTCGTGGGAGGGATCCACAGCTTGAATTCCTGCCCGTCGCTCACCATATCGAAGGCTGTGTTCCGCACCACGGGCATCAGGCCCTTCATGCGTAGCATGGCCGGTTTTCGTGCCAGGACGTAGCCGCGAATTTCCTTGTAGTCGGTGATCCGTCCGTTTTTCGGGTCTCCCGCCGAAGAGTCTATGTCCACGGTCGCCTGCATCGACTGAATCCTGGCGGCCTGCGTGTTGACGTAGACGATCAGCTCCTGCTGGGTCGCGGTCTTCAGCGGACGGTCGGAAAACTGACGGTCCAGAGTCCGTGTCCGGAACAAACATCCGCTCAGCGGAAAAGCGGCCGCCGACAGAAGAAAAAGCAAAAAAAGGCGCACATGAGAACGATACATTCCTGTTTGGGTACCTGGGAACACCTTTGCTGCACGGGTATCAGACTAGTATAAGGCAGCGCAGGATTCGGTGCTTACCGGACGCCGCCCCGCAGGCCGATGGCGTGGCGATAAGCGGCCACGTTCCGATTATGTTCTTCAAGGCTGCGAGCGAAGCGGTGGTGCCCGTTGCCATCGCTAACGAAATAAAGAAACTTGGAGTTGTCAGGATGCAGCGCCGCTTCCAGAGAGCTTCTTCCCGGATTGCCGATCGGCCCCGGTGGCAACCCGGGAAAACGATACGTGTTATAGGGCGAGTTCACCGCCATGTCGGCATGATGGAGGCTTCCCTGGTAAGTGCCGGTCTGCAACTCGGCGTAGATCACGCTGGGATCGGCATCGAGCGCCATGTTTTGCGCCAGCCGGTTGTAGTACACGCTGGCCACGAGCGGCCGTTCCTCCGGAGCCGCCGTCTCCTTTTCCACGATCGAGGCCATGGTCACGACTCTGGGTATGTCGGTATTCAGCCCGATCTCTTGCGCCACTGCCCGGAACTGATGCACCATCGCCGCCGCCATTTCCTCCAGGCTTTCGGTCCGCGTGAACTGGTAGGTGTTGGGAAAGAGATAGCCTTCGAGCGACGTGGCCTCCGGCGCCAGATCCGAGATCAACTGGGTCTGGGTTTCGGCAACCCGCAGAAAATCGGCCGCCGACCCAAGCCCCGCGTCTTCCATGGCCTTGGCGATGTCGAACATCGTGTAGCCTTCCGGAATGGTGACCACGTGGAAGTAGATATCGCCGCGCGCGATCCGCTCATAAACCTGCGGAAGCGTCGCCGCGCGCTCGAAACGATACTCGCCCGCCTTCAAGGATGGCTTGGGGTGCAACAAATGCCAGAGCCGGAAAGCGATTTCGCTTCGGATTACCCCCGCCTTTTTCAATTCCGCTGCAATGCGCCGCGTCGAATATCCGGAATGCAGCAGCAAAGAAGTATTGGCTGGGGGCGTAACCGGGGCATGGACCAGCCAAGCCACCCAGCCGCCAACGCCGAGAACGACAATCAAGAACAGCTTGATTAGCGTACGCAAGGTTACAGTGTAGAGGCCTTTTCAGATTGGGACAAAGTGGCTGGAGTACAAGGCCGCTTGGAGCACGGCTACGCCCCGCTTGGACAGGACGGAGCCCCGTCCCCACACCAGCAAGAATGATGAAAGAGGTTTTCTCGGCGCGCTCTGCGTCTCGGCGGTGAAGCGGGGTTTCTACTCCCCCAGCCAATCCGCATACGGCTTCATCGACTCCACGTGATCAAACACAATCTTGATTGCGCCCGTGATCGGAATGGCGAGCACCAATCCGATTGCGCCCCAGACCGCTCCCCAGAACAGGAGCGCGATCGTGACTGCCAGCGGATTGATTTTCAGACGGCCTCCCAGCAGCTTCGGATAGAGAACATTCAGCGCGAAAAGATGCAGACCGACCACGCAAAACACTACCACCACCAGGTCTCCGGCCTCGAGTTGTCCTAGCCCGACCAGGATCGGCGGACCCATCGCCAGCACCACTCCCAGGTAGGGAACCAGGCTCAGAAAGCCGCTGAGAAATCCGACGAAGTAGAAGAACGGAACGTGCAGCAACCCGAAAATCGCCACGCTGGCGCCCGAAATCAGCAGTCCGATCAGCAGGTTCCCCACAATGAAGCTCTGCAACATCTTCCCGATCAGCCCCAGCGTCACGAATGCCGTGTGCCGGTGGTGCAAAGGAAACAGCATCACGGTGGCCGACCGCGCGTGGCTCTGCCAGGTCAGCAGAAAGTAGGCCAGGAACGGGATGAACGACGCCGCCAGCACGATGTCGGTCACAGTACCGGCTCCGTGGGTGAGCACCTCGGTCCAGCTCTTCACCTGCCGCACCGGCACAACATTCGAGGGCTCGGGCTCGCCCACCGCCTCGCCCGTCTTCTCCAGCTTTTCCGCCTGCTGCTGGTAGGGCTGCAGGATGGAGCGAATCTTCTGCGAATACTTCGGAACGTTGTCCGCGAAAATAAGAGCTTGGTTGTACGACGCAGCGGTGATGCCGTAGAGCGCCGCCAGCAGCACGACCACGCTGATCAACGCCGCCATGGCTCTCGGAATGTGCAAATACTCCAGCGCCTGCACCACCGGAGAAAGCATAAAGCTCAGCAGAATGGCAAAGAACAGCACCGCCAGCACCGATTCCCCGTAATACGCGAACATAATGACCAGGCCCATGCCCAGCAGCGTCAATGACCAGTGATGCGCGCTTCGTGTTTCCGTAGCTTCCATACTATGTTGTTGCTTACCCCGCTCCCGACTGGTCAACAATTCTGCCTTACCGCCGCCGGAATTGCATCACCGGAATTGCAGGAGCAAGAGCTTTCTGCCTCTGCCATCTACAATTGACTAATGCAAGCACCTGGGACGCCCAACCATAGCCGCATCATGGCCCTCGATGTCGGCTCAAAAAGAATCGGAGTGGCCGTCTCCGACCCGCTGGGCATCACCGCGCAGGGATTGGATACGATCCAGCGTCAAAACAAACGTCGCGATCTGGAGGCTCTGGGACAAGTGCTGGCGAAATACGAAGTCCGGGAAATTGTGGTCGGCCTGCCACTGCGTTTAAGCGGAGCGGAAGGAACTCAATCGGAAAAGATGCGCCGTTTCGCCGAGCATCTGCACGCTCACTTCGGCTTGACCGTTCATCTATGGGACGAGCGTTGGACCTCTACCGAAGCCAATCGCCTGCTGCGCGAAACCGATCTTTCAATTAAGAAACGGGGGCAAGCGGTCGACCGGATGGCCGCCGTCTTGATTCTCCAATCCTGGATGGAAGCTCGCGCCGCCCGCTGACAGGCTTTCCCTGTGGCCCTCTGCGACCAATTTGGTGGAGATTTGTTCCAACCACCGAGGACGCAGGAGGCCACAGGGAAACTCCCAGGGGAGCTCCTGCTAAGGAGCGCACCGAGCCCGATCAGGAGGCAAGTTCACTAATTTCCGGGAACCGCAGATTACACTTGGTCAAAGCCTTGGTGAGCGCCTGTTCAATCAGGCCCTCCTCGCAGTTCCGCGAGATGGCGATCTCGCTCACCAGCAGATACCGGGCGCGCTCCAGCATCTTTTTTTCGCGGAAGGAAAGCGCCTTCTCCTGACCGAGGATCAGCAGGCTCTTCAGCACCGCGGCCACGTCCCAGAGCGACCCCGTGCGCATGCGATCGGAATTCTCCTTAAACCGGTCTTTCCAGTCGGCCGCGTTAATGCATTCGCCCGAGGAAAGGTAGTCCACGATCTTCTGTACCTCGCCGTTGCGCACCACCGGACGCATCCCCACGCTGTCGACGTTGGCAAACGGCACCATCACCTTCAAACTGCTGGCTGGGATTTTCAGCAGATAGAATTTTTCGACCGAGGTTCCCATCGTCCGGCTGCTGATTTGTTCAATAATTCCGACGCCATGGTTAGGGTAAACAACCCTGTCGCCGATGTGGAAAACGCGGTCGCCGTTCATGGAGGGGCCCTCGCCCGAGGGTGCAGAGAACTACTTCTAGTCTAGCCGAGCGCCGCTCCTAAGGCAATCGAGAAGCGGGTGCTCGGGTGACGGACACAATCCCTCCAGTTGACGCCCGATCTCTCCCGCGCTTAGGATATCTGTTCGACTTCATGAGTAATGGAGTCCTCTGGAGCGCGTCATCGGCTTCACGGCGGGCAGCAATCATGGATAAGAAGAAACTAGAGACCTTCAGAAAAAGGCTGGAAACCCGGCGCCAGGAACTGCGCCACATGGTTGTCCGCAATCAGCAGGACGGTCGTACCGTCGACGATGAGGCCACTCAGGACGTCGCCGATCGCGCCGCCAGCTCCTACAACAAGGAATTCCTCTTCAGCCAAAGCAACAACGACCGCCAGTTGCTCAACATGGTCGATGGCGCTCTCGCTCGCATTCGCGAAGGCAGCTTCGGAGAATGCGTCTCCTGCGGCAAAGAGATCAACGCTAAGCGCCTCGAAGCCGTGCCCTGGACCCGCCATTGCATCGAGTGCCAGGAAAAAGCCGAGAAGGGCCTGCTCGAAACCGCCCAATAGTTTTTCGTGTGGCGCGGACACTCCTGTCCGCGGGTAGTGCCTCAGTTTGAAATCTCATAGCCCAGCAAGCGCGGTCCTTGATAAGAAGCGCATATTACCTGCTCCAAAACACCATGAATGAGCCGACAACGACCAATGTCACGAAAGCCCAAAATAGCTTGCTACGTTTGGCAACTTCGATAAAGGTCTTTGCCGGCGCCTTAAACTTGAGCATCCCAACATCCTACGATATGTTCGTAGTTGATCGGCGCAAGTGAAAATTCAAACTGAGGCACTACCTGGCCGCCAGCAGCTTTGACGCTCTCGAAATCCGCCTGTTAAACTGAAGAATTATCACCCTACCCTTAAGCGAAGAAGGAAGCCCGTGCGCGCAGAAACCCGGCATCAACTGAAACAAGACCGCTTCAGCAAAGTCACGATCGAGGCAGCGGAGAACGCCGCCCACTGGACGGTGGAGCACCAGGCGAAACTCATTGCCGCCGTGATTGCGGTTGTCGTCATTGCGGCGGTCGCGTTCGGCGGCTGGTACTACGTCAACTCACAGGACGAAAAGGCGAGCGCCGAGCTTTCGACGGCGGTCCGCACCTTTGAGACGCCGGTGCGTCCGGCAGGCGTGCCCGCGCAACCGGGGTACGATAGCTTCGCGTCGTTGCAGGAGCGTGCCACGGCGGCGCGCAAACAGTTCCAGGTGATTGTCGACAAGTACCCGCACACCCACACTGCCGACTTGGCGCGCTATTTTGTGGGACTGGCCTCGGTGCAGCTTGGCGATAACACGGCAGCGGAGCACAGTCTGCAGGAGGCGGCCGGCTCTTCGAACGCCGACCTTGCGGCATTGGGCAAGTTCGCGCTGGCTTCCGTTTATCGCGCGGAGAATAAGGGCACGCAGGCGGTCGATCTTTACAAGCAGTTGATCGATAAGCCTACCCTCGTCGTCAGCAAGGCGACGGCGCAACTCGAACTCGCAGAATTCTACCAGTCGCAGCAAAAGCCAGACGAGGCCAAGAAAATTTACGACGAGGTGGAGAAAGAAAATCCGGCCACCGAGGCGGCATCGCTGGCGCGGCGCCGAGCGGCGGCTCTCAAACAGTAGTGCCGCCAAACGCTGGTGGAGAGCCGGGCGTCCCCGCCCGGCTGCCAAACTGCTGGTTGGGCGGGACGCCGTCGTTCGGTTGTCTGACTGGTCGAGGCATTACTTCTCAAGCGGTACTTCTCCCGGCGATGCGACGCAGGCATGCGATGAGCCGCTCGCAATCTTCGACCGTGTTGTAAACATGCGGCGTCACTCGAATCGAACTTCCGCGGACGCTGACGAATACCTTCTCTCTCGCGAGCATTTCGGGAAGTTCCTTCGGAATCGCCTCTTTCCTGCGCAGGGCCAGGTAGTGAGGCGCACGCCACGGTTCGGCGGGCGCGAAGAATCCCAAGTTCGTCGCGGCGTTCGCCAGTTGACGATTGAGCGCGCCGGCCGTTTCGGAGATCTGCGCGACTTCCCACTCCAGCAACTGCTTCATGGCGTGCACGGCGGCAGGTAACAGCGCGAAGTTCGAGCGCTCGCCCATGTCAAATCGCCGCGCGCCGGCGTCGTAATTTTCGGTGTAAAGGATGAGGCTCGCGAAATCGCTAGCGTCGGCGCGCTGAATCCAATTCTCTTCCAGAGGCCTTCCGCCCTGCCGTTTCGGGGCGACATACAGAAGCCCGATGGAATAAGGTCCGAGCAGCCATTTGTAGCTGGCGGCGACCGCGAAATCCGGCTGCACGTCGCGCGCACTGAAAGGCAGCGCACCGAGCGACTGGGTGAGGTCGAGAACGAGCGCGGCGCCGATCTGGCGGCAAACTTCGCCGATGCGGACGAGGTCGAGTCTTCCGCCGCTCGTCCACTGCACGTGCGGCAGAGCCGCGATCGCGACCTCGGCGGTCAGCGATTTCAGCACGGAGGCGGTCCAGTCATTATCTTCCTCTTCAGGCCAGGCGACGACTTTCAGCGCAGCGCCGGTTTCATCAGCCAGCCGCCGCCACGGATAGTAATTGGATGGGAACTGCTCGGCGAGCACGAGAATGCTCTGGCCCTTTTTGACCGGCACATTTCGCGCGGCGGTTGCCGTGCCGTAGCTGGCGGAGGGAACAATAGCTATGTCGTCGGCTGAGCAGCCGACTAGTTGCGCGGCGGTCGTGCGGAACTCGTCTGAGCCGGTAAAAAATTTGTCGGGAGTGAGTTCCCACGGGTGCGCTTTCCGGGCAAGCCCCGCGGTTCCGGCCTCCAGTGCCGGCTTCATCAGCGGCGACATGTAGGCGCAGTTCAGGTAGGCGACGTCGTCGGGGATATCGAAGAGATGGCGCTGGCAGGGGAGCATGGGCTAGCCTGTGGCATTCAGTGTATCAATGCGGAAGGGGTTGCTAACGACGAGGCGAATAAAAATGAGTCGAGTGAAATTGAGGGTCGTATTCCTATTGTTGTTGGCTCTCGCGGCTGGTTGCGCCGCGGCGCAAACTGGCGGCGCCGCGACCTCCAAAGCCCCGCTCGCTTTCGCGCGGGCTGAAAAATTGAAGCGCGGAATCAACGCCAGCGAGTGGTTCGCGCAGGTGTATGACAAGCGCGGCTACACGCCGGAACATTTTCAGGCCAGGACGACCGCCGAAGATATCGCGCTGATCAAGTCGATGGGCTTCGATCACGTGCGTTTGAGCGTGAATCCCCAGCCGATGTTCACGGCGCGCGAGCCCAATAAGATTCCGGCGGAGTATCTGGGCTATCTGGATGCGGCGGTGAAGATGATCCTCGATCACGGACTGGCGGTTGTGATCGACCTGCATCCGGAGAGCGACTTCAAGGCGCGCCTCGCGAACGACGACGAGTTTGTCGAGCAGTTCGCCGATTTCTGGCGGGCCCTGGCCGAGCATTACTCGACGTGGGATGCGGACCGCGTGTTTCTGGAAGTTCTGAATGAGCCGGAATTGACCGACCGCTATCGCTGGCTCGGTGTGCAAATGAAGCTGGCAGCGGCGATTCGGCAGGGCGCGCCGGCGCACACAATCATAGCGGCGGGCGCGCGCTGGTCGAGTGACGATGAGCTGGTTTTTCAGGAGCCGCTGCACGATCCGAATATCATTTACAACTTTCATTTTTATGAACCCTACATCTTCACCCATCAGGGCGCAACCTGGGGCGCCTATTACTGGCACTGGCTGCGCGGCGTGAGATATCCGTCTACGGCGGAGTCGGCGGAGCGCGCGGCGGCGCTGGCGCCGAGTGAAGTCGACCGGCTGCAGGTGATCCGCTATGGGCGCGAGCGCTGGGATGCTGCCCGAATTGAATCCGAAATGAAACAAGCGGCAGAGTGGGCGCGGCGGCGCGGAGTTCCGCTGGTGTGCAACGAGTTTGGCGTCTATCGGGAGTATTCCGATCCTCAGGACCGCGCGGCGTGGTTGCACGATGTGCGAACGGCGCTCGAGCGCAACGGCATTGGCTGGGCGATGTGGGACTACTCGGGATCGTTTGGCGTGGTCACGAAGAAAGATGGGAAGACGGCGGCGGATGAAGGGGTGCTGCGGGCGCTGGGCCTGAAGTGAGACCTTAGTTGCCGAAGCGGCCTAATTCATCCCCGAGCATCTTGCCTTCGTCGGGGGTCTCTTGAGGAGCGCCAGCGTTCGGCAAGATTTGCCATCCCTCACCAATCGAAGGACTTGCTTTTCGCAGCGAGAACCGCCCGAAGTTTTCGCCCACTTACGATCTGTTGACCATTTGTTTACCAGCGCCGGAGGCCTCTCCCGACTATTCCAACCTCCTGGTCACCTCCAAGAGTAACCATAGTAATTGAGGAGTGCCCCGTCGTGCGCCGATGGAGCTAATGGACTGCGATGTTAGCGCATTGGCACACTCGATCATTACTCCTGGCTCTATTGCTCTTGACCTACGCCTCGGCTGCCGAAGTGTCTGCCGACAACACGAATGATTCCTCAGGCCCGCCAACCTATCGCAGCACCGTCTCTGAAGTCCGGGTTACATTCTTCGCCACCGACGAAAATAATCATCCGCTCGAAACCCTGACGAAATCGGACTTTGCGATCGTCGACAACGAGCGCGTGGTGCGCAATTTCCGGAGCTTTACGCATTCCGATGAAGCCTCGCTTGACGTGGTTGTGCTGGTTGACCTGAGCGAGTCGGTCGCGCCGCGCGTTCGAGTTGCCATGAGCGATGTGCTGCAACTGGTTGCACGGGAGCAGTCGATCCCGGATGACAACATCTCCGTTCTGTCTTTCGGAGGGGCTTTTGGAGGAACTTCTGGGGGAAGGTTTGGCGGCCTGCAGCCCGCCATCCTCTGCTCCAGCGGTTGCCGCGCTTCGGACTCAGCGGGCAAACTCCTGGCGGTGAAGAGCGGTGGCACAACGCCGCTGTTCGATGCGTTGTTCTTCGCAGCCGATTTCATCTCGCATCATCGCCGCGCCGGGGCCCGGCCTGTCATGATTCTGTTTTCGGACGGCGACGACACCATCAGCATGCATTCTCCACGCGAGGCGTTGCAGGCGGTGCTGGACGAGGGCGCCCTCATCTACTCCGTTGATATGGGGAAGGGCCAAACGTCGGGCACCATGTTCCTGCGGCGAGTTTCACAGGCTACGGGCGGGCGCTATTTCGCTTACTCCCTGCGCCCCTTCCAGCAAGACAGCGCCGCCACGGTACTGAACGCTGTGCTCGAGGATCTGCGCGCCTCCTACGTGGTCACCTACGATTTGCCCAGCCACCAGGTTGGATTTCACTCTCTTCGCCTCTTGCCAACTCACAACCTCAACCTCACATTCCATAGCCGAAACGGCTACGACTACGAACCCAGCGGTCATTGATGGGAGACCGCTGATGGAAGACCGATGATTGGAGATTTATGAAATCCAGATTGCTATTGGCGCTTGTATGGATAATGACGGGCATTTCGGTTGCGTTGGCCGCGCCGATTGGTATCTATCAACATGGAACCGTGGTGCGCATGCGCATGGGCGACTGCATGCTCATGCACCGGGGCTTCATGAGCCAGTTCGGCCCACCGCAAGCCGCAGCGGTTGAGGAAGGCTGCCCGGAATACACCCTGGTGACCGATAAGGTCGTGTTTCTCATTGTGGGCAAGTCCTCCAATCAACTGGTGCCGCTCGCGGAAGTCATCGATTTCCGTTTCCAGAACAAAGAATTGGCGGTGCGCGTGGATGACGCCCGCAAGGAGTCCAAGTTCACCATCAAGGAGATGACGCTGCGTTCGGAATGGGAACTCATCCAGAAGCACATCGAAAATCAGCTGAATGACTCGCCCCATCGCCCCGTGGACACATCGATGGCGCTAAGAAGCCGGGAATAAGTGTGGGGACTTCGCCCCGTCCAAGCGGGGCGTAGCTCCGATTCCGCCAGCAGTCGGACAGGGCTCACTCTTCTATTGTTATTGAAACGGGCGTTATTAGGACGATCGTATCAGGACAAACATCATCAGGACGGAGAACCTGCAGGCGATCCATTGGTCTTGTGGTCTTGCGAGTGGCCGTTTCAGCGAATTCATATCTATTTGACCCAACGCAACTTGCTCCCGTAGAATACAGCTTCGGTTCCCACCCGAACATCTTCCTAGCGCAATCTAGGACAAAAAGGTAATCAAGCCGCATGGCAAATCATTTTTCGGCGCTGAAACGCGCCCGTCAGACAACCAAGCGTACCGCCCGCAATCGGGCCAACTCCTCACAACTGCGCACCGCTCTGCGGAGCCTGCGCGAGAGCCTGGAAAAAGCCGACAAAGTCGCCGCTGGCGAGACCTACCGTCAGACCGTGTCGGCGCTCGACAAGGCTATCCAGAAGGGCGTTCTGCACGAAAACACGGCTTCGCGCTACAAGTCCCGCCTGTCGGCGCGGCTGAACGCGCTGAAGTAGGTACCGCGAAGGTTATCCGCCGGGTTGCAAATTCTTCTTGACCTTCCCTAGCGGTTTGTTATACTTAGGCAGTTCTATGGGCATGAAAGCAGTTCTCACTGTCCCGATGAACCTCCGCCCGCGTTGTGGAACTCCTTAAAGAATTGAGCAACTTTCGGGTTGGGCGGGGCATCTATTTGGGTAATTCTGGCAAATCCCGTTGAACCTGGCCCGAACTAGCTTGGCTGACCGAAATCGACCATCACCCAGTGGGCGGACGATTGGGATCCTGGCCTAAATTATTCATGTTGAAAGAGAAGGAGAACGACCTAAAATGCGCTCCGATCGTGTATTTGAAGCTCTACATACCTTGCGGAACCGGTATATGCTCTGCCAGCTTGCCTCGAAGGCAACCCGCAAGTTCCATAAGCCGAACACCCGTATTCAGGAAACCATGAACCAGGTTTTTGACAAGATCGCCGATGCGGAACGTCATGACATCCTGAGCGAACCCGAGAACTTTGCCGAAGCACAACGGCGGGCTGCTTAAGCAGCTCCGCCGTGTGCCCGCACGGCGGCAAAGCAATCCATCCCCCGTCGGGGGAATGACAATCCCTCCCGAAGAAAATCCACGTAGGTAAATATGACCATCGCCGAACTGAAAGAAAAAAACATTACCGAGCTGACCAAGATCGCCCGATCCTTGGAGTTGCCCGGCGCCAGCGGACTCCGCNNCCCGACTACAACTACCTGCCCGGACCCGACGACATTTACGTGTCGCCCTCGCAAATCCGCAAGTTCGACTTGAAAACCGGAGACACCATCAGCGGCCAGGTGCGCCCGCCGCACGAGGGCGAGAAATATTTCGCGCTGGTCAAGATCGAGGCGGTCAATTTCGAGTCGCCCGACGAAGCGCGCAACAAGATCCTGTTCGACAACCTGACCCCGCTGTATCCGCAGGAGCGGTTGAAGCTCGAAACCGTACGCGAGAACATCAGCGCCCGCGTCATGGACCTGCTCACCCCGCTAGGCAAGGGACAGCGCGGCCTGATCGTTTCTCCGCCGCGAGCCGGCAAAACCATGCTGCTTCAGAACGTGGCGAATTCGATTACTACAAATCACCCGGAAGTCGTGCTCATGGTTCTCCTGATCGACGAGCGCCCGGAAGAAGTCACCGACATGCAGCGCTCGGTCAAGGGAGAAGTCATCTCTTCGACCTTCGACGAGCCCGCCGCCCGCCACGTGCAGGTCGCGGAAATGGTGATCGAAAAGGCCAAAAGATTAGTCGAGCACAAACGTGACGTAGTCATCCTGCTCGATTCCATCACGCGTCTCGCGCGCGCTTATAACACCATCGTTCCGCCCTCCGGCAAAGTGCTCTCAGGCGGCGTCGATTCGAATGCCTTGCAGCGTCCGAAGCGTTTCTTCGGATCAGCCCGCAACATCGAAGAAGGCGGCTCGCTCACCATCATCGCCACAGCGCTAATCGACACCGGTTCGCGCATGGACGATGTGATCTTCGAAGAATTCAAAGGCACCGGCAATTCGGAAATCATTCTCGACCGCAAACTGGTAGATAAACGAACCTTCCCGGCCATTGATATCCAGCGCTCGGGCACGCGCAAAGAAGAGCTGCTGATTCCGAAAGAAGATTTGCAGCGCATCTGGGTGCTGCGCAAAGTGCTGAACCCGCTGTCGCCGGTCGAGGCGATGGAACTACTAATCGAGCGCCTAGCCAAGGCGGGGAGTAACAGCGAATTCCTGGCCAAGATGAGCCAGTTGTAGGTTGACGGGCAGCCTTCAGGGGGCTGGCCCACCCTTTCATTCATCACAACTCCCGAGGGTGCCCCGCTCTTGTCGCGTTTTCTGCGACAGGGCGGGGAGTTTGACTTCCGATCCCCCACCACGACTCCCATTGCTTCTCTCTTCCGCCGACACGGAGCGCGAGTACAGACCAATCCACTTGACACTCTGCCGTATAATAGTAATTAGCTATAGCCCAGCGAGGCCTTAGCCGCAATCGATCATAAGCTCTTTGAAATCTGAACTTTGCAAGAGGTAGTAAGTCGAGCGCATGGATTCTAAAAGCCAGTCCCAACAGGCACCAGTAACTCCTTATTTATCAAGATTTTGCGATTTAGCCCTTTAGAGTCAAAGATCTACAAGGACATTCCTGCTAAACCGTTGATTCCAATGGAGCGGGAATTAAATTTTTTCCGGAGTCTTCTACCGCCGTTCTGGGCCCAACGAAGTATTTATCCACTAAGTCTTTATTCCTGAAGACTTTGCATATAAGTCCATATTCGTGAATACTTTAGCGGGACCCACGCGTTAACCCGATGATTCCAATACGGATAAATGGGGGGTGGGGGGGTAGGGGGGGTGGGGGTACCGCCAAACCATCCGTGCCAGTTCCTGGATCAGTCCGATCAAACGGACTCTCTACCACCTCGGACGAATCCGTGATTTAATCACAACTTCACTAAGGAGGCGGGATGCATCTGCGCCTGGAGAGCCGCCCGGTCGGCGATGTCCTCTTGATTCAGTGTCACGGACGGATCGTGGCTGGAAATGAAGTCTATACGTTGCACGCTCAGGTTGAAGACTCCTTCGTCAAGTATGGCGACGTGGTGCTGCAACTTGACCAGGTAGAGTTCATAGACAGCAGCGGACTTGGGGCGTTGGTGCGCCTGATGCAAGCCGCACGAGCGAAGGGCGGAGACCTCAAACTCAGCGGAGTGCCACCGAAGATCCTCAAGACGCTGGCGATGACCAACCTGCTCTCGCAATTTGAAACCTACGAATCGGTCGAAGAAGCGATCACGGCCGCCTATTTAGGCTCGCGCTATTCACGCGGAAAAGCCGGCGACGAAAGGCCCCGCATGCTTTGCGTTTACGAGTCGACGGATGTGGGGACGTTCCTGCGGGAAGTGCTGTGCAGCGCCGGATACAACGCCTTGACGACTGCGACCATCGACGACGCCCGCATCCTGCTCAAGGCAACCAAGGCGAAACTGGTGGTGATTTCCGCGCGCATGCAATCCGTGCATGGCAGACCGACACGCAAGGCGTTGGAGGAAATCGATCCGGCAGTCTCTCTCCTCGTTTTGGACGAGAACTTCGCCAGCCAAGATCCCGGTGAAGCAGCGGAAAAACTCCTGAGCAGCGTTGGCAGCCGGCTCGCTCCGGGATCAAATTAACCGCGGAGGTTGCGTAGGAGCAGCGCGGGTGCCCCACTCATCGCGTTCTTTGCGATGAGTGGGCGTATGCACCGTGACAGCTTTCGCGGCTTACTCCGAACTGATTCGCATTCCGTAGAACGACCGGTACACGAAGAAGACCGAGACCGCGAAGAAGCAGAGCGCCAGGATGTGTGTCAGCCCGGTGCCCTGATCGTGGGCCAGCGATACGGCCAATTCAACCGCCAGCAATCCGAACAGCGTGGTGAACTTGATGACCGGGTTCATGGCCACCGACGACGTGTCCTTGAAAGGATCGCCAACCGTATCGCCGATCACCGTGGCATCGTGCAATGGCGTGCCTTTCTGCTTCAGTTTGGTTTCGACAATCTTCTTGGCGTTGTCCCACGCGGCGCCGGCGTTGGCCATGAAGATGGCCTGGTAGAGACCGAAGATCGCAATCGAGATCAGGTACCCGATAAAGAAGAACGGCTCCACGAAGGCAAAAGTGAGGGTTCCGAAGAAGACCGCGAGAAAGATGTTGAACATACCCTTCTGCGCGTACTTAGTGCAGATCTCGACCACCTTCTTGCTGTCGGCAACGGAAGCCTTCTCCGCGCTCTCGAGTTTGATGTTGGCCTTGATGAACTCGACCGCGCGATAGGCGCCGGTAGTCACGGCCTGCGTGGATGCGCCGGTGAACCAGTAGATCATCGCGCCGCCCGTAATCAGGCCCAAGAAGAATGGAGCGTGCAGCAACGAGAGCTTAGCCACATTCGTGGTCAGCCCATTGGTCAGCGCCATGATGATGGAGAAGATCATCGTGGTGGCGCCCACCACGGCGGTTCCAATCAGCACCGGTTTGGCGGTCGCCTTGAAGGTATTGCCCGCGCCGTCGTTCTCTTCGAGCAAGTCCTTGGAGCGGTCAAAATTCACGTCGACGTTGAAGTCCTTCTTGATTTCCGCCTTGACGTTGGGCACCTGCTCGATCATCGAAAGTTCATAGACGGACTGCGCGTTGTCGGTGACCGGGCCGTAGGAATCGACCGCGATCGTCACCGGCCCCATGCCGAGGAAGCCGAAGGCAACCAGGCCGAAGGCAAACACCGGCGCGGCAATCATGGTGGCCGCCACAGCCAAGCCCATCTGGCTGAAGAAGTAGGCAATCGACATCAGAGCGACCATCGAAAGGCCGAGCCAATACGCGGAAAAGTTTCCGGCGACAAAACCGGACAGGATTCCGAGCGATGCGCCGCCTTCTTTTGCCGAGGTCACAACTTCGTTCACGTGGCGGGATTCCACCGAGGTGAAAACTTTGACCAGTTCCGGAATCAGCGCTCCCGCCAGCGTTCCGCAGGAGATGATCGAAGCCAGCTTCCACCACTGCGAGGGGTCGGGAACCATGCCAGCGACACCATCACCCAGTTTGGGGATGATGAAATACGAAACAATGTAGGTGGCAACGATCGAGACAATCGATGTGAGCCAGACCAACGTAGTAAGTGGCGTCTCGAAATTCATTTCGTTGGCGTTGCCGAAGCGGGCTTTCGCGATGGCGCTGTTGATGAAATAGGCCAAGGCGCTGGACACCAGCATCATGATGCGCATCACGAAAATCCACACCAGCAACTGCACCTGGATCGTCGGTTCCTTTACGCCCAGCAAAATGAAGGTAATCAGCGCGACGCCGGTCACGCCATAAGTCTCGAAACCATCGGCCGACGGTCCCACCGAGTCGCCGGCATTGTCGCCGGTGCAATCGGCAATCACGCCGGGGTTGCGGGCATCGTCTTCCTTAATCTTGAAGACGATCTTCATCAAATCGGAACCGATGTCGGCAATCTTGGTGAAGATGCCGCCCGCGATACGCAACGCCGCCGCGCCCAGCGACTCGCCGATGGCGAATCCGATGAAGCACGGGCCGGCATAGTCGCCCGGCACAAACAGCAGGATGAAGAGCATGATCAGCAGCTCGACCGAGATGAGCATCATGCCGATCGACATCCCAGCCTCCAGCGGAATCTGATAAACCGGGTAAGGTTTGCCGGGCAGGGAAGCGAAGGCCGTTCGCGAATTGGCAAAGGTGTTTACCCGAATCCCAAACCACGCCACGCCGTAGCTGCCNNACGCGGGGAATTTCGAAATGCCGCAGCACGCCAAAGTAGAGCACGATGACGACGGCAATGAAGGCCCACAACAGCATGAGGAATTTGCCCTGGGTGATGAGGTAGGTCTTGCAGGTTTCGTAAATCAGTTCCGAGATTTCGCGCATGGAGCGGTGCACGGGCAGGTTCTTCAGGCGCATGAAGATGACCATGCCGAAGCCGAGGCCGAAGACGCAGAACAGCAGCCCGATTGTCAGCAGGCTGTGCCCATTCACACCAAGGAACGAAACCGAAGAAAGGTCGGGCAGTTTCAAGGCCGCCTCGCCGCCCGCTTCGGCGGGTTGTGCCAGCGCGTGGCCGGCGGTCAGAAGCAGCAGCGTTGCAAGCGTTGCGGAAGCTTTCGCAAACTGGCGTCCCACGGACGCAAGATTAACGTTCCAAGTGCGCATTAAAATCCTCCTAAAGATCCTTTTCAGGGGTCGTGACGTGTGGTTTTGCTCCGGCCCGTTGACCGCCCGCTGCTGGATCCCATCCGCCGCGGGTACGGCCCCCACTGGAGTTCCCAACACGTTCCGAACACGCTTCCACCGCCAGGCATAACAATAAAAAAGAGGAGTGCCGATTTGGCCGCGTCGGAAAACTTGTGCCCTCGGCATATAGCCCCTAAATCAGACTACACACCGCCGCACAAAACACCGTTTATAGCACCTTGCCGGAAGTCGGGTCAATGATGGTCATCACATGATGGGCATCGCGTGATGAGGACAATCCGCGCCTTGCAGTCCCGCCCGAATCGGGTCGCTTCCGTATAATTGAGCATCTGCCATGCCAGCCTCCCTTGATTCGATCGTCGCCGCCACGCGCCAGCGCATATCCCAGCGCATATCTGGGAGCCGGCGAGACTCGGGCCTGCGCGCGCTGGAACACGCCGCCGCCGCGCACACGCCGCGGGGATTTCGGAAGCAGCTGCGCCGAATGGCGCAAGACGGAATCGGGGTCGCCGTTATTGCCGAACTGAAAAAAGCCTCGCCCTCAAAAGGCTTGATTCGCGCCGATTTCAGGCCATCCGAACTCGCGCGCGATCTCGAGCGGGCTGGCGCCGCCGCACTGTCGGTGTTAACCGACGAACAATTTTTTCAGGGCTCGCTGGACTATCTGCGCGAAGCCTCGTCCAGCAGCGCTCTTCCTTGTTTGCGCAAGGATTTCATCATCGATGAAATCCAGATCGTCGAGGCCAGAGCAAATCACGCCGACGCCATTCTGCTGATTGTCGCCGCGCTCGATCAGAAAGAACTGGTAGCGCTGGCCGGAATCGCGCGATCACAGGGCCTCGACGTTTTGTGCGAAGCGCATGACGAGACGGAACTGCAACGCGCGCTCGATGCCGGCTGCGACCTGATTGGCATCAACAGCCGCAATCTGCGCACCTTCGAAGTCAATCTCGAAACCGCATTCCGGCTCGCAGAAAAAATACCCGCGTCATGCGTCCGCGTTGCCGAGAGCGGAATCTGTAGCGGAGCAGATTTGGCGGGTTTGCGGTCCGCTGGGTACGAAGCGTTTCTGATTGGCGAATCGCTGATGAAAGCGGAACGGCCGGGCGAAGCGCTGGCAAAGTTGCTCGAAGAAGCAAGAGCCGTGGTCAATGGATAGTGGGTTTAGGTACAACTGAGAGCTGACAGCTGAGAGCTGACAGCTGTTCTTATGACTTGGATCAAAATCTGCNNCTTCCGCAGCAAATCGAAAAAGTCGGCGTTTTCGTCAACCAGACCGCGGATCAGGTGCGTGACGCCGTCAAGCAGGTAGGTCTCACAAGTGTGCAATTGAGCGGCAATGAGAGCGTGGATTTTAGCCGCGCACTCTTCCGGGAACTCGCGAACGGATCGAAACGCCCCATGATTTTCCGCAGTTGGCCTGCGAAAGTTTTCGCCGCGCCCGAGGGGCAATCTGCCGGATGGGATCCGGTTGCGGTTGGTCTGGTAGAGCCAGACGAAGCTTATAAGGGCAAACGCGTGCATAAAATCCACGTCGCCCAGAACGGCGACCTCTTCCTCGAAACCCACGGCTTTCGCCCCGGCGTGATCTCGGGCGTCCTGCTCGATTCCTCGACTGCGGAAAACCCGGGCGGCACCGGAAACACTTTCGACTGGGAACGCGTCCAGCCCTGGGCTGGAATCATCAACAGCATCAGCAAGCTGATCGTCGCTGGCGGCTTGCGTCCGGGCAATGTGCAGGACGCGATCCACCTTCTCCATCCCTGGGGCGTGGACGTTTCCTCCGGCGTCGAACACGCGCCAGGCAATAAGGATCCCCGAAAGGTCCGCGCCTTCGTCCGTGCCGTGCGGGCGATGGAAGAGGCGAGTTGACGATGGTGACCGCGCCCGCAGCCAAAAAAGCCCATAACCAATTGCCTCCGCCAAAAGCCACCATGGCCGGCCGTTTCGGCGCTTACGGCGGGCGCTACGTTCCGGAGACCCTGATGGCAGCGCTCGAAGAACTGGAGAGCGCATACGAAAAAGCAAAGCGCGATCGCAAATTCCAGCAACGCCTCGACCAACTGCTGAAGACCTATGCGGGACGCCCCACTCCGCTGTTCTACGCCCGGCGGCTGACCGAAAAGCTTGGCGGAGCGAAAATTTATCTCAAGCGCGAAGATCTGCTTCACACCGGCGCGCACAAAATCAACAACTGCCTCGGCCAGGCCTTGCTGGTCGAACGCATGGGCAAGCATCGCGTGATCGCGGAAACCGGCGCCGGCCAGCACGGAGTCGCCACGGCTACGGTTTGCGCTTTGCTGGGCTTCGAGTGCGTGGTCTACATGGGCACGGAGGACATGCGCCGGCAGGAACTCAACGTCTTTCGCATGAGGCTGCTGGGCGCGGAAGTTCGCGGCGTCGATTCCGGTTCGTGCACCCTGAAAGACGCCATCAACGAAGCCATGCGCGACTGGGTCACCAACGTGCGCACTACGCATTATCTGCTCGGTAGCGTGCTCGGAGCGCATCCTTATCCGACGATGGTGCGCGACTTTCATCGCGTCATCGGACGCGAAGCCCGCGTCCAGATCCGCAAAGCGGAAGGCAAACTTCCGAACGCCATCATTGCCTGCGTCGGCGGAGGATCGAACTCCATCGGCATCTTCTACGACTTTCTTAAAGACAAGAAGGTGCAACTTATCGGAGTCGAAGCCGGGGGCCGCGGCTTGGCGTTGGGCGAGCACGCGGCTCGTTTTCGCGGGGGATCACCGGGCGTTCTGCAGGGAACTTATTCTTACGTGCTGCAGGATGCGTCGGGGCAGATCGCAACTACGCATTCGGTCTCTGCGGGGCTTGATTACCCGTCGATCGGGCCGGAGCACGCCATGCTCAAAGACACGGGTCGCGCGCAATACGTTCCCGCCTCCGACGCCGAAGCGCTCGAGGCAACCTTGTTGCTGGCTCGAACCGAAGGCATTATTCCTGCGCTCGAATCCGCTCACGCGGTTGCCGAGGTCATCAGGCGCGCTCCGAAAATGAAGAAGTCGGAGATCGTGATCGTCAACATCTCGGGCCGGGGCGATAAGGATGTTGGGATTCTGCGGGAGAATCTGAAACTGAGTTGATCAAGACCGACTGTACCACTGCGAACGTTGGCTCATATGGGACGACAAACCCAATTTCACATGCTCAAAGAGGATTGCAGGAATTTCCTGGAATTTGTCCATCAACGCGATCCTGTGATCGTTATCAACAAATCATCGAAGTCTGAAGGGATCGAAGAGGTACGCGACCCCTGGGAACGAGGGGAAACCTATTGGCTGTGGAATCAAGCCGTTCTTCCAACGCTACAAAGGAGATTCGTTCAGGTAGAGCCGGACACCGCGTCCTACTATGGCATCGACAATTCTTTGCCTCTCATTGAGTTTTGGTACCCTTCGCCCGTTAAGGAAGCTTGGAATGGGAGACCATCGCTCACGCAGGGACGAGTATGGGCCCAGTTCGATAATGCGACGAAGGAATTCGAAAGCTGGTACAACGCTGTTGTCCGCTGGCTCCGAAAGAATTTCGTCAGGAATCCAGTTCCACTCGGTGGCTTCGTGGGCCCTGCTGCGTATCAGTGGTTCAAAGAAGGTGGGTTGCTTCTGCCACATTTTCGACCTCCCCTGACAAGCTCCTGGCTTTCGTGGGCAGAAGCGCAAGACCAGCACAGGGCAGTTTTTGCCAAGTGATTGGGCGGTGCCTCTACTTCGACGCGGTGACTGCATGTTCGAGAGTTTCCCGAATAAAACGTGTATAGGGGATACCGCGCGCTTTTGCGCGAGCTTTCACGGCCGCTAGCAAGGGCTTCGGTACGCGCATGTTGATCTGTTCGTCCTTTCTCTCGAACTCAAAGCGCGCCGGCTTAAACTGCGAGAAATCGAGGTTGGAGAGGTCCTGGGCAAGAAACGCCTCCGCCTGCTCATCGGTTCTCAGGCGTGGCACTTTCTTATTCATAGGCCGCTTTTTCATAAGCTTCTATCTCCCTCGCATGCATATACCGAGCGGTCACCGGGCGGATTAAGCGGCGACCCTCTTTTGTGCGCATCGTGAAAGCCACGAATAGCGGCCTCCCCGTGCCTGTTTTCCCCACCGCAATTAAACGGTCCTCGTCGGCCGAGTGTTTTGGGTCCGGTGCAATACCTAGGGACCGTGCACAAACAGAGTCTCGATCTCCGCGATCGACACTCCATGTCTCTAGCATTTGGTCCGGTTACCGTCGTCCCAGTCAAATCTACCGACCTGTAAAGTCATCATAGCCGAAAACTATACAAATGTATATACTTACGCCAATCTGACCTCAGATCTTGCAGGTTAGACAAGACGGGCCGCCAAGAAAAGCAGCCAGCATCTCCACCTGGGCGGGACCTCACTTCTTCAATCTGACCTCTGCAATCTACAATGCCTTTGTGCCTTTTCACTTCGAAAATAAGCCATCGCTCGTCGCCTACGTGACCTGCGGCGACCCCGACCTCGCGACCACGCGCGAGGTCATTCTCGCAGCTATCGACGCGGGTGCGAGCGTGATTGAACTAGGTGTCCCCTTCAGCGATCCTCTCGCCGATGGCCCTGTCATTCAGCGTGCTAGCGAACGCGCGCTCAAGCACGGAACGTCGCTCCAGCATGTGCTCACGCTCGCTGCCGAAATCCGCGAACATTCCCAATCCGTCGGCCTGGTGATTTTCTCCTACCTCAATCCCATCTTGCGCATGGGCCTCGCTAAGTTCTGCCAGGTGGCGCGGCT
>PLHP01000050.1 GCA_003138955.1 Acidobacteriaceae bacterium
CTTCTCATGGAAGGAGTTAGCGCTCATTGACCCTGTGACGGGGGTGAAATTGGCTCTCAAGAGCCTCCTCGCAAATTGCAAACCGCCGAGATCCGCCTCTTTTGAGGCAAACGCCAAGAGCCCTCAGCGAACTGCCAACGTGAGAAATCCCTGTGGCGCTTCTCGATTTTCGGCGAAACCTTGTCAAACCCCCATTTTCGACGATTCTCCGCGTAAGCCAATGAATCGGCGAGGAAAATAAAGTCGCAAAGTTTGGCGGGCAGGCTCGGTGGAACTGATATAATAGAACTATAGAAGAAAAAAAAGGGTGCAGATCATGCCTGCACCCTTTCTTATTGGCGCAGGGAAGGCAAGCCCTCGCCAGATCGCGACCTTTGATCCTTGAAATTGCCGCACCTCTAAGTCCTTATTCCGGAATATTTTAGCAATAAATCCTTTAAACCCAAAGATTTGGCAGGAATTTCTTTCTAAACCTATGATTCCAATGGGATCTGGAGATTAAAAAAATTGAGTCGGCGGGGCGACTCCAAAGGTTAAGCACTACTAACTCCTTATTCTTGAATACTTTCCATATAAGTCATTATTATTGAATACTTTACAGCCCATCCCCGCCAACAAAAAGATTCTAATAGGCTTAAAAGGGGGGTGGGGGGGGTAGGGGGGTACCCCCAAGTTCTGCTCCACGCCCGCGAGGCGCCCGACGAACGACCAACGACCGCGTTCCCTCACAGTGTCCGCTTAAACAAAGGCACCGCCAACCCCAGCGTCACCACCGCAAAAATCCCTAGATAAATCATGTCCGGAGCAATCGCCGCCAGCCCCGTTTCCTTCAGCAGGAGCGACTTGAATCCATGCACCGCATAGGTAAAGGGATCCGCTCTCGTAATCGCCCGCAGCCACGCCGGAAATGCTTGCACCGGATAGATCGCTCCGCTGGGAAAAAACAACAGCGTATTTAGAATGCCAAACATCGCGCGCGGCACCAGCGGATCCTCGACTCGCACCATCAACAAAAACATCATCGAATTGAACGCCGCCGACGTCAGCACGATCATCAAAAACAGCCCTAGGATCGTCCACGGATGGAAGATCGTCCCCACTCCCGCCAGCAGCGACCCGATCAGAGTAGTCACCACTCCGGTCATCACTGCCTTGATCGCCCCCGCTCCATTCAGCCCAAACACCAGTTCCGCTTTGGTGATCGGAGTCACCAGGTACCCCTCATGAACACCGCGCGCCTTATCGTCGATATACAGCATGCCGCCGCCGATCATCACCGACACGAACATCGCCAGCGTGATCGACCCCGGCAGCAGGAACTTCATGTACTCGATATACGGATAGAGTTCCACTGTTTCCAGAGCCGTCTGCTGCAACAGTCGCGGCGACACGTCCGGCTGGTTCAATGAGTCGGTCACCGCATTCATCTCGTCTTCGAGGGTAGAACTCATGAAGTTGTCGCTGTTGTCGACTATCAGCGCAATCCGCGGATGATTCTTTTCGTACACCAGCTTTGAATACTGCGGCGGAATAATCACCGCGCCCTGAATTTTACCGTTGCGCACGTCCTCCCGCGCCTGCACTTCGTTGTCATACGGGACCGTAACAAACGTCCGCATATTCGCCCGCACCGCGTCAAACGCTTCCTTGATCCGGACCGCCTGCGTCCCATGATCCTCATCCACGACCCCCATCTTCGCGTCGCGGATCTTTCCGCCAAAGGCATTCCCCAGCACGATCAGCTGTACCAGCGGCATCACCATCGACACCATCATGAGCGTCGGCGACCGGAAATACTTGCGCATCTCGCGCTCGATAATCGCCATCATCCGGTTCATGGCCGCAACCCCGGGCTCTCCGGCATCGTGAAGCCATGCGCTTTCACCAGTTCATCGCGCAACTGCCGTCCCGTATAGTGGACAAACACATCGTCCAGCGTCGTATTCTGCACCGTAAGCGTCTTCAGTGCCGCACCCACCACGACCGCCATCTCCACCAGATCGGTCGTCGTACCCGAGCCATTCGACGTCAGCACCCGGAACATCCCGCCGCTCTCATTCTGCACCGACGTCACTCCGGGCAATGCCCGCAGCCGCTCTTCCCAATCGGCCGGGGGATGCTCGAAGTGCGCCTCAATCACGTTCGATCCGGGCACGCTTGCCTTCAACGCCTCGGGAGTATCCAACGCCACCAGTTTTCCGTGATCCACAATCGCAATCCGGTTACACAGCCGGTCCGCTTCGTCCATGTAGTGCGTGGTGACCAGGATGGTCAGCTTGCGCTTCGCCTTGATGTTTGTCAGCATTTCCCACACCGCCACGCGCGACACCGGATCAAGTCCCGTGGTCGGTTCGTCCAGAAAAAAAATCTTCGGACTGTGCACCAGTCCCCGCGCAATCTCCAAGCGCCGCCGCATCCCGCCCGATAACGTCTTGGTCTGCGCTCCCCGCCACTTCGTCAGATCGACGGTCTCCAGCAATTCCTCAATCGACTCCTTGCGTTGCTTCGTCGGGACGTCGTACAGCTTCGCGTAAATACTCAGATTCTCTTCCACCGTCAAATCCAGATCGCTGGTCAGGGCCTGCGGAATCACGCCAATCGCCCGCCGCACCGCCTCCGGATTTTCCGCCACATCATGCCCCGACACGCGCGCCGCGCCCGTCGTGATCGGAATCAGCGTCGTCATCATGCGGATCAACGTCGATTTCCCCGCCCCATTCGGCCCCAGCAGGCCGAAAATCTCGCCCTCCTTCACCGCAAACGAAACGTCGTCCACCGCGGTGAACTCGCCATATCGTTTCACGATGTGTTCCACTTCAATCGCATTCGGAGCGTCCGCCGCAACGTTGCTCCGCAGGCTCAGTTCGGACGCTGCAACACTCATTCCGTTCATGGTGTTGCCGTTAGCTTTGTTCATGTCTTCACTCATGGTGTGCACCTTGAAAGCTTGAGTAATCAGGTTTCAAGGTTTCAATGAAAAACCCAAACCCATTGCGTGTTCCACGAATCCTTGAAACCTTGAAACTTTGCACTATCCTCCCTTCAACTGCTGCGGACTCACTAACACCTCCGCCGTCATCCCCGGCACATATGCGCCCTTCGGATTGTCCAGCCTCACTTTCAAAGCAATCGTCCGAATATCCCGCTTTCGACGCCCCACATCCCGCTGCGTGGCGAAATCCGCTTCCGCTGCCTTATAAAAAACTTTCCCCGGAACCACCGTGCCTCCCGGCAGCCGCACGCGTAGCGTGTCTCCCAATCCAATGTGATCGGCGTCCGTCTCGGGAATTGACGCCAACACCCACGTGTCGCTGAAATCGACCACCGTCACGATCGCCTGCCCAGCGTTCACCACTTCGCCTTCGCGGGCCGCCCGCACCAGCACCGTTCCCGTCACCGGCGAATAAATCTTGGTGTATCCCAGCCGCACTTCTCCTTCTTTCAACTGCGCCACTGCGTTATCCACCTGCGCCCGCGTCGATGCCACCGTACTTTGCGCCGCCGTCGCCTGATTCGTGCGCGCCATCGCCGAATTCAAATCCGCCTGCGCCGCCGTCACCTGGTCCTTCAGTGACTGCACGCTCGCTTCTTGCGCCTTCAAATTCATCTCCGCCTGCACCCGCTCCTGATCCGATGCCACGCCTGCCTGCGCTAATCCAATGGTCCGCCGACTGTCGCTCTCCACCCGCGTCAGAGTCGCTTCCGCCTGCGCCAGTTGCGCGCGCGCCGATTGCAGCTTCGCCTGCGCATTCGACACGTCGCCGGACGTCGATCCCTTCGTCGACTTCCGCGTGTACTCGTTCGCGCTCACCTGCGACCGGAAACTGGCAATCGTTGCCGCCGCCGCGCGCTCCTCCGCCTCCAACTCCGACGGATCCAGCAGCGCGATCAGATCCCCCTGCTTTACCTGAGTTCCTTCCTCTACCAGGAGCTTCAGAATCCGTCCCTGAATCTGCGGACTCACCACGATCTGGTTCGCATCGACCGTTCCCACCAAAACCAGATCATTCCCCCTCGGCGTGGAAAAAAAGTAATACGCCGAAGCAATCACGAGAATGACCCCCAACAGAATCAAGATTTTATTCCGAACACTCATCGAGAATCTCCTAGCAGGCTAGCTGTCAGTTTTCAGTTCTTGGCTTCTAAGCCTTACTGATAACTGATAACTGATAACTGAGAGCTGATAGCCTTTTCTGCGCGTCTCGGCGGTGATCAGCGAAACAGCGCCGCCGAAATAAAATCCAGAACAAACGCCCGCCGCTCCCGAATCCGCTTCTCCGACAATGGCTCTAGCTTCATCAGCGTCTTCATCAGCGGCGCCGCGCTGAAATAAAAAATAATTACCCCCACCACCGACGGGACAAAGTCCATCGGATTCACCGGCCGGAATTCCCCCGCCTCAATTCCCTCCCGCAACACCTGGGCCAGCTTCCCGAAAATCGGACGGAAATATTTCCTCGCAACCCGTTGCATCCGTGCGCTGCCATTCGCGCCCGACCGCATCCATTCTCCCTGCACCACCCGCGGAAACCGCGGATTGGCCGCGATGTAGTCGAAGTACGCCCCCAGATACTCCAGCATCTTCCGCCGCGGAGGCAATTTGCTTTCGAGCACCGGCATTACCCGCGCCCGCAGCCCACTGAAGACATGGTCGAGCACCGCTTCGTACAATGCATCCTTGTCCTTGAAGTAGTAATAAAGGAGCGCCTTGTTAACGTGCGCCGCCCGCGCGATCGCATCCGTCCGCGCCCCCGCAATCCCATGCTCGGCAAATTCCGCAACCGCCGCCTTCAAGATCGCCGCGCGGCTCTCCTCCGGACGTCCCCGGGTCCCCAGCCGATGAGTCCCCGAACGGCTGGCGCCGCCGCGGCCTGCGGAACGACGCGACCGATCCGGACGATGCGCAGTTGCCGATACCTTCATATAATTAACCAGTTAGTTAGATTATAGCCCTATCGAATCCCGTCCGTCAACAAGTGTGCAGGGGCGGCCGACTCGCCCGCCCAGCCGAGCAAAGCCCGGGTCCTGTCGTTAAGGAATTTCAGGAAGACTGGACGCAGACAGAAGCAGCAGAAGGCGAAGACGAAGAAAACGAAGAAGTGAACAATAACAGCGAAGTAGAAGACGACAGGAGACAAGCCAAGCAAAGAAAGCCCAAGCGAGGCAAGCCAAAGACGGCGACTCTAGGGACTCCAGAAGCCGCCGCCGAAACCGCTACCGCGCCCCGCCCGCGATCGAAGGCACCAGCAGCACCTCGTCGCCGTTCTGGAATGAGTACGAAGCGCCCCCCAGGAAGCGAATATCTTCCTCATTTACGTAAATATTCAGGAACCGCCGCGTCTCCCCCGCTTCATCCCGCAAATGGGGCTTCAAGTCGGGGAACTGCCGGTCGAGCTCCGAGAACAGCTCACTGAGGTTAGCAGCCGAGCAGACAACGCGCGGAGTCCCAGCCGTAAGCCGGCGCAAAGCCGTAGGAATTTGAACGGTGATCATAGAAAACCTCCGGGGCCAAGAGCCCGAATGAAAATGCGATAGTCGTTGGTCGTCGGTCG